>CAYXGT010000001.1:0-84023 GCA_964464635.1 uncultured Pirellulales bacterium
CCATCCTGCCGTTAAGATAGCCTCTGGCGGTAAACTCGCCCGGCCCGGCCATTCGAACATCACCCGCCATTAGTCTGTAAACAACAGCTTGCGTCACGGACGAGTTGGTAAATATATGAATCTCGACGATATCTTCTGCTGTATATGAGTGAGGAGCTAAAAAAAGATAAAGCCGGGCCTCGATTTTCAATTCATTATCGACGCGGACAAAACCTTTTGTTATGCCGGGATGATTCTTTGGAAACGACGGCTGAAAAATTCTGCCAGCTTCTTCGATTGCCACCGGCCCGCTCAATCGAACTATTACTCTGCCGTCCGTGGCAGGTGAACTCACCGCCGATATGGTATCAGAAAGGCTATACATATTTTTTTACATAATCGCCGCAACACTTCGCGCTGGAGCAATAAACAAATGGCTACATATTCCCGAAGAAAGGCTTGGGCTTTTTCTTCTTGACCTTTCCACCGGTCTTGCTCGTTGCCGAAACCAGCCCTGAGGATTCGTTCTCTTCCTTTTCTTTGATGTGCTTGCGAATAAAATACTGCTCAACAACACCGGCAAATACGCTCGACATAATATAAAGATTCAAACCCGAGGGAGAATTATAAAGTAAAAGCGGAAACAGTATCGGCATCATAACCATCATCATCTTCTGCTGCTGTGCCATCTGCGGATTTGTCGCTGCCGCTGCCTGCTTCGGCATAAGCTTCTGCTGCAAATAGAAGGCAACTCCCATCAGAATCGGAAGCAGGTTAAAGGATTCAATCTTGCCTAAAAGAGGAATGCCCACCGCCGGGAATCTGAACAGCGCATCCGGCGCGGATAAATCAGTAATCCAGAACGGCAAAAACGGCTGACCGCGAAGCGAGACACTTGCCAGTATCGAGCTGTACAACGCAATCCATATCGGCATCTGAATGAACATCGGCAGCATCCCCGTAAAAGGCGAAGCGCCCTGCTCGCGATACAGTGCCATTATCTGCTTATTAAGCTCAGCCTTGTCACTGGCGTATTTTTTCTTTATCTGTTCCACCCTCGGTGCGAGCTTGCCCATTTTGCTCATCGAGACCTGTCCCTTCTTCGTCAAGGGATGCAAACAGAGCCTGACAACAAACACAAGGATGATTATCACAACGCCGTAATTCGGTATAAAGTAGTGCAGCCACTCCATCAACGCCAGTACCCCGAACGCCAGCGGCCTTATTATCGCAGCAGGACAGCAACAGCAGGGCATCAGGGTCAGAACATTATCGAAGCCAAGCTTTTTATAAAGCTCGTTCTTGTCAAAAAGCCTCTTATCCTTCGGGCCGAGGTAAAGCTGAAATTGATAACTTTTCGAGCTGCCGGCCTTGAGCTGCTCTGCTGCACTTGCAAGTTTTATTCCTATCGTCTCATCGCCGCTTTTAGCCTTATCGTCTCCATCAGGATTATAGAACTGACACGTCCCACCGCTCATCCACTCACAATATTGCTGACCCTGCTGAGGAACCGGCCTTACAACAGCAGTAAAATATTTGTTGGATGTTGCAGCCCATAACAATGGTCGGTTTTTATACTTGGACGGCAAATTATAACCTATTTGCAGCTTCTTATACGCCTCGTCAATCTGTGCCTTGTCGCCGGACTGCAAGGCATTATTATACTCTTTCGTAGTGGACTTCAGGTCAACGCCCCGCGTGAAAATATTCATTGGAAATCCAGTTATGAGGTCTCTTCGTGACGAAACAATTCTGCCATCATCCGCCGGAAATGCACTTACGACGTTTCTCATATCTGCTCGACGGCCTTCTCTGTCAATGCCTACCGGGCCATTGAGATTAAATTGAATCTCCTGGTCGCTTTCGGCAAGATTTTCAATCGTGATATCACACTCCAAAAGGTAACTGCCCTGGACAATCTTATATGACTGGGTCAGCTTTATAACCGCCTTGCCGTCTGATTTATTTATAATCTCAGCCTCAAAACCGGCTCTGGCAGAACCATCCTCACCCTCTTCAATCCCCAGAAATTTCCAGTCAAGTTTATCCAGTGCCAAACGCTGTTTGTGTTCGACAAACTCGAATGTGCTGTTTGCCATCGTAATTATTTCGCTTCCGCCGTTAAGTTTAAGCGGTGAAAGCAGAACCAGAGGCTTCGGATTTTTGTAATCGCAGTCATCAAAGCCCTTGTCGTCTCCGTTGCTGAACGTAACTTTTCTTATCCCCGCCCCCTTTGAGCTAAGCTCCAGCTGATACCTGAAACCGGTTTCGGGGTCCTCAGTACAGGGGTCCTGCGCGCCGAAGATAACCGTACAGGGGTCACTTTGAAACGCCCCAAACGAAGGCTCGGCAGGCTCCTGCTGTTCCGGCAAATCTTCCTCAATCCCGGCATCCGTTTCTCCGTCATCCTTCGCGGTTATAGTAGATTGCTGTAGAAATACGAAATGCCCTTGCTGTGAAAGGTTAGCCTCGAAAAGGCCGCTATCGACAACTAAAAAACCGCAAAAAACGACAAAACCGGCTACTATCGAAAACAAAAACGCCGGAAATGCAAGTTTACCACTCATATCAATAAAATCCTCTCTTTACCTTTTTGCATATCTGTAATAACAGGCAGGCTTAGACAAACAGCCATTCATCTGCCTTCCTTAAGACGCTCAGCGTGAAAATCATCAAGCTGCTCTATCGCTCTTATCTTCTCGACGGTCTTGTCAACATCATACTCCACCCTTACAAAGTGAAGCTTGTTTTCCTCAACATACGCGTAACTTGCCCGCCAGTCCTTGTCTCTCGGCTGACCCACCGAACCAATATTGATAATCGCCTTCTCATTATCAACGATAGGATATACATTGTTCAGCTCATCCGGCAGATAAAAGTCCGGCTCATTCAAGAATACACCGGGCACGTGAGTATGGCCGACAAAACAGATATGGCTGACGCGGTCGAACAATACCCGAACCTTAACGGGATTGGTATAAACATCATCGGGGAAGATATATTCATTAATAGGCCGGCGGGGCGAGGCGTGAACAAAATCGAATGTTACAATCCGCCCTCCAAGGCGAGTCCGCAGGCTGCGGCGCATCGGAAGTATCCCCAAAAAACGCCACCATTTCTTGCTTGCCTCAGTTGATTCAGCCTGCTCCATTACATCCCGCGTCCAGAAACTGGCCTGCTCCGCGGCATAGTTAAAGTTTGTCGGCTCATAGAAAACCGCATAATCGTGGTTGCCGAGTACGCACCATTTGGTCCTCTCAATTACCAAATTGAGGCATTCGCCGGGATTAGGCCCGTATCCGACAACATCACCAAGACAGTAAATGGTCTCAATGCCGCGCTTCTCGATATCATCGAGAACAGCCGTCAACGCTTCTAAATTGGAATGTATATCGCTTATAACAGCAAACATAAACCAAAATACCTGAAAAGTATTTACCTTACGTACTTACAAAGTTTTACTTAATAACAAAAAATCAAATAAAATGCCAGAACATTTATCTGCCGGTCATAAAAAGGGATTCAAGCAAAAACCTTCGATAAAAAGCGAAGCCGGCAGCTATTTATTTGCTTTGTGACAGAGCATTGTTATAATACCTGCTAAAAAGTACTGAAGAACAATATAAAAGGTACAACAAAATGAACGATTCTATTCTTTTTGAAACTCACGACCTGGTAAAAAAATACTCCGGCAGAACGGTCGTCAACGAAATCTCTCTGACGATCGCTCGAAACTCCATCGTGGGGCTGCTCGGCAGAAACGGGGCGGGAAAGACAACAACTTTTAGAATGATTATGGGTATGATTGTTCCCAATAACGGCACGGTCGTCTTCCATGGAAATGATATCACCACCCTTCCGATGTACAAAAGAGCCCGCCTCGGAATAGGATACCTCTCGCAGGAGCCGAGCATCTTTCAAAGACTGTCCGTAAGAGACAATCTCCACGCTATCCTTGAAACTATGTCTTTGACGTCACAAGAGCGAACGAAAAGGGCAGATGCGCTAATAGAGCGGTTTGCACTGACTGAAGTCGCCGAAAGCCATGGCAGATTCCTCTCGGGCGGGGAACGCAGAAAGCTGGAAATCGCCCGCGCTATGGTAACTGAGCCCTCACTGATATTGCTCGACGAGCCGTTTAGCGGCGTGGACCCAATCGCCGTCGAGGACCTCCAGAAACAAATCCGCCACCTCGTCGCTTCCGGAGTGAGTATCCTCGTAACCGACCACAACGTCGAAAGAACGCTTGAGGTTGTGAGCAAGGCTTATATCATTGACCACGGAAAGGTCATAGGCGCAGGAAGCCCGGCTGAAATCGTCCAGAACGAGACCGTCAGAAAGCTGTACCTCGGCGAGTCATTTACCGCACACTATTCATAGAGAAAATAACAGGCGAAAAAAATTGACTGATATTGAGAAATGTAAAATAACGCATTACCCGGCTGATGTGCTGGCCAAACCGGCTGAACCTGTCGAGAAAATCGACGAGTCAATTCGCAAAATCGTCCAGAAAATGACCGAGATTATGCTCGAACATAAAGGTATCGGCCTGGCAGGTCCGCAGGCAAGTGTGCCGCTGCGAATATTTATCATTTCACTCGACGGAACAAAAGAGAATGTGAAAGTATATATCAACCCGACAGTAACCTGCGAGGGAAAGCTCGACGCAGCCGAAGAAGGATGCCTGTCCGTACCGGGCGTATATACAAAGGTAAGAAGGTATAAAAAATGCACCGTGACAGCCACCGACCTTGACGGAAACAAGTTCACCGAAGAAGCAGAAGGATTGTATGCAAGATGCCTGCAGCACGAATACGACCATATCGGGGGCACAACAATCGCCGACAAAATGTCAACTGCTTCTAAAATAGCCAATCGAAAAAAACTAAAAAAACTTATGGAAGAACAGCAGCCATAAAAAAATGAAAATCGTCTATCTCGGCAGCGGCCAGTTCGGTATCGAATCCTTAAATGCACTGGAAGAATCCAGCCACAGAATTGAACTAATCGCAACCCAGCCTCCTCAGCCGGCAGGCAGAGGCAGAAAAACAACACCAACACCGGTAAGCAACTGGGCAAAACAACACCAGATAAAGCTCATCGAAACAGAAGACGTTAACAGCCTGCAGATAATAGAGACGGTCATTGCCTCGAAACCTGACATTCTCATCGTAATTGCTTTTGGCCAGAAGCTCGATAACAAACTGATAGACATTGCCCCCAAAAAAGCAATAAATGTCCACGCATCGCTGCTGCCGAAATATCGCGGTGCCGCTCCGATTAACTGGGCGATAATAAACGGCGAAAAACAGACCGGTATCAGCATAATCACGCTCGCCGAGAAAATAGATGCAGGCCAAATCGTAAACCAATTAGCAACCGATATCGCCCCCGACGAAACAGCAGGAGCTCTTCACGACAGATTAGCCAAAATGGCCGCCCCGCTGCTTCTCGATACCCTGGCTCTGATTGAAACAGACAAGGCCATTTATAAACCTCAGGACGATTCAAAAGCGACAAGAGCACCAAAGCTAAACAAATCCGATGCCTTTATCGATTTCGCAGAGCCTGCAGAAACCGTCAGAAGAAAAATTCTCGGCTTCTGGCCCTGGCCTGGAGCGACCGTTTATTACATTTCAAAAAAAACAGGAAAATCCGAACGCACAACAATCGCCGATGCAAGAACAGTACCGCACAATAATCCTCAAAATCTTCAACCCTGCACTCTCGACGAAAATCTGGACATTATTTGCAGCCGGGATGCTCTTAAAATTACAAAAATAAAACCGGCGGGCGGAAAGCTTATGAATTTCAGGGATTTTGTTAACGGTAGAAATTGCCGGCCCGGCGATATGTTCGTCAAAATAGAAAAATAGCCTATGGCTAAAGCTGCAAAAAAAATTTCAAAATCCTCAGCTCGCTTCGCAGCAGCAACCGTACTAAATCAACTCGACCCAAAAACAAATTATGCGGAATCTATTCTTAACAAAATTCTGCTGCCGAAAGAACGGACTCAGCAGGCTACAGACCTTGTATATGGTACTTTAAGAAACCGTCAGGCCATCGATATGGTTATCGCCAAATTCGCCAACTGCCCAACAACAAGAATACCGGGTAAAATCCTCAACATCTTACGAATCGGCGTTTACGAGCTTATCTATTGTCCTCATACAGCCGAATACGCAATTGTCAATGAAGCAGCCGAAAACGCAAAATCTATAGCAGGAAAAAAACAAATTGCTTTTGTAAATGCGGTCCTTCGCAAAATTTTAAGCCATATAACAAAAAGACAAACCCGACTAACGGATACAAAACGCACACTGCCTCAAAACCCTGACTTCGGCTGTGAGTTCGACACTGATTTGCTGCCGGATGCCAAAAAGCAGCCGGATAATTTTCTTACAAAAGCATTTTCGCTGCCAAAATGGCTGATTACCGGCTGGCTCAATGAATACGGCCCGGAAAAAACCCGGCAAATCTGCTTTGCTTCAAACCGAAAACCTTCAATTTACTTAAGGCCGAACACGATTCAGGTAACCGCAGAACAATTAGCTAAAATGTTAACAAAAGCCGGTATAGATGCTGAAACAATCGCCGAAGAAATGATAAGGGTCAAATCACCAAAACGTATAACAGAGCTTGCCGGTTTTGATGAAGGCCTTTTCAGTGTTCAGGACACAACCGCAGCACTGCCGGTAAAGCTTCTCGCACCGAAGGCAAACTGGAAAATCCTCGATTTCTGCGCAGCACCGGGCACGAAAACAACGCAGCTCGCCGAACTTACAAACGATAATGCACAAATATTCGCAACCGATATCGACAGCAAACGCTTCCAGCTTGTTAAAGAAAATATCAAGCGGCTGAGACTAAAAAGTATAAAAACATTCGAATTCGAGCAATTACACAAAATCCTTTACAGAATCAGAAAATTCGACGTCGTCCTGCTCGATGTACCCTGCTCAAACACCGGTGTACTTGCGAAAAGAGTCGAGCTGCGCTACAGAATCTCAAAAAAAGCTGTCAGCCGCCTTGCTCAAACACAAGCCAGGCTTCTCGATACGGCCGCGGAGCTAATACAGAAAGGCGGTAGAATCTGTTATTCAACCTGCAGCATTCAAAATCAGGAGAATAATCAGTTAATAAAAAACTTCCTGAAGACGAACCGAAATTTCAGACTCGAATCTGAAAACCTCACACTGCCGTCGGCACAAGGCTTCGACCATGACGGTGGCTATACAGCTATCCTCATAAAAGATTAGCTGCATATAAAATCGTCGTAACACAAACTGCAAATCAAATCCACAACTTTTCCACAGGCCCGATTTGGGCTGTGCAAAACTTGTGAAAAACAAATTTTTTTCGCGCGCAAACCCAACTGCAACAATACCCTCCGGCAAGTGGAAAAGAAATTCCGAAAAAAGGCATTGAATAGTTTTGCGAGCGGCCAATAATAACAACGAGAACAATAGAAAAAAGCTGTTTTTTTAGAAACAAGGAGTGTTTCAATGCGGACTATAATCACGGATGATTTATCCTGTACAGCCGAGTCCCAAATCAGTGCTGTTAAACAGGCTATCGCCGAAGAAATAGGAACAAAAAAGTACAGGATATGGTTTGAGAACTCGGCCAGGCTTACAATTGCAGAAGGGTATGTAAAGATTGGCGTCCCGAATCTTTTCATAGCAAACTGGATTGAAAGCCACTTTGCAAAAGAAATCAATCAGGCTGTGGAGCGTGTAACAGAAAAAAGAATAAAAATAACTTTCGCAATAGACCCTGAACTTGGCGGCAGGCAAAAACAAATACCGTCAGGGCCTGAGAACGAAACACTAAATCCACAGCAGGATAAAACAACACAGCGTGCAGGAAAAAAACCTGACAAGTGCAGAAAATTAAAATTAAATCTGGATGACTTTGTCGTTGGCTCATCAAACGAGCTTGCTTACAGCACCGCAAAGGCCGTCGCCAACGATGATAAGGTATCATTTAATCCGCTGTTTATTCACGGAGGATACGGGGTCGGTAAGACGCATCTGCTGCAAGGGATTTGCAATGCGGTGCAGAAGAACCGGCCCGGAACTAATTGGCTTTATCTGTCAGCGGAGGATTTTGTCAATCAGTTCGTGCTGGCCTTGAAGACAAAAAAGCTGGAGGCTTTCAGACGCCGAATGCGGCAAACGGATTTGCTTGCCATCGACGACATTCACTTCTTGGCCAGCAAACTTTCCAGCCAGGAGGAATTCCTGCATACATTCAACTCTATCAACCTCGCCGGAAAACAGGTGGTCTTTGCCTCCGATGCACATCCAAAAATGATAGGTCACCTCTCAGATAAGCTCGTAAATCGGTTCATTTCCGGTATGGTCGTTAAAATCGACAATCCCGACCTCAACACAAGATGCCAGATATGCAAACAATTCGCCGTCCACAGACGTGTGCACATCCCTGAAAGTGTAATCAAATACATCGCAGAAAACATCCGTTCCAACGTCAGAGAATTACAGGGTGCCGTTCTGAAACTAATCGCTTTCTCCGCATTACAAAATCAAAAAATAAATCTGCACACCGCAAAAGAAATCCTTTCAGAGCACTTGTCCAGAACAGACCCCATCGTCCACATCTCCGATATCGAGTCAGCCGTTGCAGCCTTCTTCGGCATTACCACCTCCGACCTGCACTCCTCGAAAAAAGACAGAACCATTTCGCTTGCAAGACATTTCAGTATGTACCTTGCAAGAAAACATACAAGTATGTCCAGCCCGGAGATAGGCAAATGTATGGGCAATAAGAATCATGCAACGGTGCTGCTGGCCTGTAAAAGAATAGAAGAACAGGTTAAGGCAAATGTGCATCTGCACTGGAACAGCCCCGCCGGAAACAAGGTCTCAAAGGCAAGAACAATCCTCGCAAAGCTGGAAAATGCAATTGCAGGTTGATGCTGAATTAAGTCTCTTAAAAACAAGGCGGCCTCGCCTTCGAGGCCGCCAAAATTGTTTCGGAGGAAGATGAGTTATTTCTAATTTTTTTACGAGCCGAAGAGTATTTTGTTCGGTAAAACCTTAATAAAATTGCCAACCTCCTGTATAAGCTAAACTTACAATCACAATCCCCCTTTTTGTTAATCTACGTGATACATTATTTTCTGTTTTCTCTTCTTGACAACAATATGTAAAATTAATACCTATCATATCCAATCCCATAGGATCATATAATGAGATAGGATTAGCTTTAACAAACTCGTATAAATTGAAACCTCTTTTATACTGTTTTCTAAAATAAAAGTGATTTTCATTACCTCCCGCGGGATTAATGCCCAGCGGGTCTCGTTGCAGCCATCGGCCGGTAGTGTAGTCATAGGTAGCATGAGAGATACTTGCTGAAACTAAGACAACAAACAGAAAACAGCTAAACAGTAATAACTTCCGCATTTTAATTAACCTTAATTTTCTCGCTATCCCACATTCTATATACAATTATGTCAATAAAAAGCAACATTTTTCTTTGACATGTTTATAATATAATAATATATATTTCTGTTATATTGCATTTTCAAAAAGCTAATGTGATCTCGGAGGTTTTAATCATTTGCCAACCACTATAGGGATAAATTCTGATACATGACCGTCTTTGTCATATAAAAAGACTTCCGGAATCCTATTTGGATCATCCGGCAAAGATATCCATAGAGGCGGCATTTTCTCTTTGGAAATTGAGAATTCTCCTTCACCCCGCATATATAGAGACCATGCTGTTTCATCTTTGGTTTGATTGGCTGTGCGTTCCTGGATTGGTATAAGCGCCATAAAGACAGCATGTGGTGAATTCTGGATATAGATCGGATAGCGCTCTTCAACGACGTTTTTTCGCCCGTTTGAATTTCTTACCTCCCTAATTCCAATTCCTAAAATATTTGCATCTTCGTCAGAAAAAGGGAGAATCAAATAATATTCTCCGCTGTTAGATTGTTTTACCACTTTCGCGTAAAATAATATTGGAACTTTATCCACTTGGTCATTATTCCACGCAGATATAGCTCTTGTTATTCGACTTTGGACTCCTTTGTTAATAGGTCTTGGCAACTTATCGTAAAAGCGTTTAATATTCTCAGCCTGTTTCTTTTTAAATTGATCTTCAGTATCACGTCTTTTGCAAGCTGACATCCCTAATAAGAAAAATATAATTAATAGCAGGCTAAGGATGTAGTTGTGGTTCTTTCTAACAATGAAAAAATTCATTAGCAATATACCTATAATATAATAAAAGACCAATTACTTCTGAATTATCCTTCAATTATTAGATTTTCACTCACGTTATGTCCTAGTTCCATTATAACATTCCTTGATTAACGCTATAATAAAAATCTCGGAATTAGGTTTCGACTATTCTTGAGTTTCATATTTACTTAGCCTCCCTCTTCTTCTTCTGCGACGGTTTATCTCATCAATTAAGTTCTCGTATTCTTTAATACAAGATTTTAGAGCATTAAGTGCTTCTTCGCAATCGCTGTAAGCTCCATCGATACTACCTTTTTTACAAGGACGATATAATCCCTCCGTAACCTTTACCCACTCTAATCCTCCTTTCCTACACATGCATACATATTGGTCTACTTTAATATACGCACACCAGCCACCGAAGTTACATCTAAAAATGTCACTAAGTGTACGGATCAGTTCTTGAAGAGTTTTACTGGGTATGGTACCCGGATTACCTGTAATCAAATCAATGATATTAGGGTAATTAATAATTTCATCTGATATTTCTTTCAGATAAGGATCATCCATGCAACACAAAACTGCTAAATCTACAACCTCTCCTTTTACAGCATTCTCTGGAGAGCACTTTTTAAGCCCCATTGCATCATAAAAATAAATCGGATTGTTTTTGACATATAGGTAAATATTTACTACATCTTCATATTGTACTTTCGGACTAAATGAATTTTGCTTACCTCCTGCAGGATTAACACCTATGGGGTCTCTTTGTAGCCATCGGCCGGTAGTGTAGTCGTAAGAGCGGTTTCTGTTATATTGGATTTTCAAAGAGCCGTCGTCAAGATAATCGGCCTCCCTGCCCGTAAACAAATATGAAAACAAAGGATAATCATTCTCAGAATAATAGCGGTTATATATCGTCGGCTCACCATAAGCATCATATTCATAACGCCAGTTAATGGTACCATAAGCATTCTCAAGAGCTACAGGGCTGAACAAATGGTCGTGGATATAATAATAATCATAGGAATCCTTATTTGCAAGCAAAACTTCGTCAATATAATTGCCAAAGACAAACGTTGCTCTATCAGCCCAGCATCATTTTTATCGCTGTGGTCTTGCCCGCACCGTTTCGACCCAGAAAACCGCATATACAGCCCTTCGGTATCTTCAAATCCAGATGGTCCACCGCAAGAGTCCTGCCGTAATATTTTGTCAGCCCTTCTGTTTCGAGAACTATTTCGCTCATCTTTTTTTATTCCTTATCTTTTTCTTTCCTGCCGAATCCCGTTATTCTTGATTTGAACATCTCAACCAAATCCTTCGCTTCAATTCCGAGGTTGAGCCCGCGAACAATCACATTGTCCATCCGCTCCGCAAGTGCACTAATGTCAGCAGCATCTCTGCCAATCATCTTCGGGTCACTTACAAAAGTTCCCGAGCCGGTCTTGGTACTGACCAGCCCGGCCTGTTCCAGAATCGTATATGCCCTCGCCACCGTATTTGGATTTATAACCAGCTCGGCGGCGAGCTTTCGCACTGCAGGCAGCTTATCTCCGGTTTTCAACTGTCCTTTTGCTATCGCCTCGCTTACCTGATTCGCTACCTGAAGATAAATAGGCTCACTTGAACCTGGAGTTATCTGTACCCAAATTGTCATTTAAAAGTCCCTTTTAAAGAACTAAATCAGGCTGTTTCCTTTCTAAGTAACTAAGAAACAAAGCCTTATAATGTATTAATACCATTAGTACATTATGTATTATTAGTCGGCTTTTTGCAACCTTTTTCTGAAAATTTTAAAAAATTTTATTTTTTTTGTTGATATCTTGTACAAATGTACGATATAATACTCGTACATTTGTAAAATATTAATCAGGAGATTAAAAATGACAGAGTTACCTAACTCATCGATAAGCCCTGCTGAAACACAAATCTTAAGCCTCATCTGGCAACTGCAGCAGGCAACGGTTCAGCAGGTGCTGGACAACCTGCCCAAAGAGCGTGATATAACCTATGCCACCGTCCAGACACTTTTAAGAAGGCTGGAAAAGAAAGGATACATCAAGCATATATCAAAAGGAAAAGCTCACCACTTCTTTGCTGCTGTGAAACAGAAAGACGTCATCTCAAAAAAGGTCGGTGACTTTTTAGACCGTCTTTTCGGCGGCGATTCCTTTCCACTTATGCAATACCTCGCTGAACACGGAAAGATAACCGCCGACGATATAGAAAAACTCAAAAACATAATCAATAAGCAAAAGACCGAGGACAAGTAAACTACTACAGGTTATAATCCATGGTAATTTATTCATTTGAAAACTCTCACGCTTCTCTTAAAATAAAAAAAAATAACGAAAGGAGAAGACAATGCGCTCGCCGAAACTATTATATGCAGTTTTTTCGTTATGTGCCGTTTTGCTGGTTACAGCCGGATGTTCGAGTCCACAAAGTTCACAAAAAGCCCGAATCACTATATCTTTCGATACCGACTGGCGACTTCTCAAAGGCGATGCAGCCGGAGCTGAAGAGCCGCAATTTAACGACACCGATTGGCGCAACGTAAATGTGCCTCACGACTGGAGTATCGAGGGTCTCTTTGACCAGAACAATCCGACCGGACGCGGCGGAGCGTATCTGCCCAGCGGTATAAGCTGGTACCGTAAGCACTTTACCCTTCCTGCCGAATATGAGAAACGGCGGATTTTTACTGAATTCGACGGCGTGATGGCCAACAGTGACGTCTGGATTAACGGCGTTCACCTCGGCAAGCGCCCTTACGGCTATGTGAGCTTTATGTATGAGCTGACAGACAATCTGAATTTCGGCGACAATACAAACGTACTGGCCGTCCGCACCGATACATCAAAACAGCCTGCTTCCCGCTGGTACACCGGCGCAGGTATCTACCGCCACGCCAGGCTCATCGCAACTGACCCCGTTCATATCGACCACTGGGGCGTATTCATTACAACTCCAAAAGTTACCACCGACCAGGCCCTCGTGAATGCTCAAACAAAGATTATCAATCAATCCGAACAGTCCCAGCAGGTGACACTGCAAACTACAATTCTTGCTCCCGATGGAAAAACTCTCCAGACCGCCCGTTCCACCCAGACCATCAAGGCGGGAAAATCAGCCGATTTCAATCAGGACATTCCCGTCGGCAACCCTAAACTGTGGGATACTGAAAATCCCGTTTTATATAGCGCCGCCAGCA
This sequence comes from uncultured Pirellulales bacterium, assembly GCA_964464635.1. Taxonomy (GTDB): domain Bacteria; phylum Planctomycetota; class Phycisphaerae; order Sedimentisphaerales; family Anaerobacaceae; genus CAYLMG01. Next base: position 13,411 of record CAYXGT010000001.1, read on the forward strand.
AAGTCAGTATCGACGGTAATGTTGTAGATGATGCGGTTACATCTTTCGGTATTCGCTGGTTCGAATTCAAAGCCGATACGGGTTTTTGGCTCAACGGCAGGAATATGAAATTCAAAGGAGTCTGTCTGCATCACGACTGCGGTGCTCTCGGCGCCGCTGTGCCGCTGCGAGCCTGGCAGAGACGTCTGGAAAAACTAAAACATATAGGCGTCAATGCCATTCGTACCGCCCATAATCCGGTTGCTCCGGAATTTCTCGACCTCTGCGACAGGATGGGCTTTCTGGTAATGCACGAAGTTCTCGATACCTGGACCGCAACCAAGAACCATGCAGACTTCGGCTACCAGCATTATTTTCGAGATTGGTGGCAGACCGACACTCGCGATACGGTGCTGCGCGACCGCAACCATCCAAGCATCATTATATACAGTGCGGGAAACGAGATTCGCGATGACCTGAATTCCGAGCAGGCCTTCGATACCATAAAGGCTATGCTTGATTTATATCATACAATCGACCCGACGCGCCCGGTGACAATGGCAATATTCAGGCCCAATGTCAGCGGCGTATATAAAAACGGATTCGCAGACCTGCTGGATGTGGTCGGCCAAAACTATCGCGTTGACGAAATTCTGGCGGCCCATCGCGACAAGCCGGAGCGTAAGATTATCAGTACGGAAAACATCCACGACCGCCAAAGCTGGATGGCACTGAGGGACACACCTTTTTATGCCGGCCAGTTCCTCTGGACAGGGATTCGTTATCTCGGCGAGGCCGACTGGCCTTATATCACCTGGAGCGATTCACTGTTAGACCGCACCGGCAAACAGCTTCCTATCGGCTATCAAAGGCAAAGCTGGTGGTCCGACAAACCGATGGTTCATATCGTCCGGGTTGTGACGGCTGCCGGTGAAGGCGATACTCGCCAAACCGAGTGGTGCTCAAACTGGACACCGCGCAACAAGGATAACTACCAGGAAGCAATTCTGGAAGTGTACAGCAATTGTCAGGAGGTCGAAATTTTACTGAATGGAAAATCGCTTGGAACGAAACCTGTACCCGAAGATGCATCGCCTGTAACCTGGACCATTGATTTCAAAGAGGGCACAATCAAAGCGGCCGGCAAAAACAACGGCGAAGTTACGGCTGTTCACGAGCTAAAGACCGCAGGCAACCCGGCTAAAATCCTGCTTTCAACAGACCGCCCGAAACTGGCTCACTGCTTCGATGATGTAGCCTATGTAACCGTTACGATTGCCGATGAAAACGACGTTCCCCATCCCTGGGCCGACAACCTTGTCACTTTTAAGCTCGACGGCCCCGGCGAAATTATCGCCGTCGATAACGGCAATCGCGCCAGCCATGAATCCTTCCACTCAAATCAAAGAAGAGCCTTTCAGGGCCAATGTATCGCCGTAATCAGGGCAACCGCTCCATCCGGGACAATTACAGTAACTGCTTCAGCAGAAGGATTAAAAGATTCCACCGTTACAATTGAAGCAACCGCAGCAGAAAAATAATTAGAAAAATATGTCATTCCCGCGAAGGCGGGAATCCAGTACTTCTTAAGTAAGTAACACGGGCTTCCAGCCTGTGTCAGCACGGCCAAGTTACCCGTGCTTCTTTCTGAGAAAGGTATCATTATGGAATATGCAGTAGGAAAAACCGGCAGGGTCATTGCCGCAAGGCTATTCGAAGGCGATGACCTTTACGAGTCAATTGAGCAGATCGCAAAAAAAGAAAACATAAAATCAGCAGCGGTTTTTATCACAGGCGGATTCAGAAAGGCAAATGTCGTTGTCGGCCCAAAAGTTGAAAAGCCAAAAATCGAATCCAACTTCAAACCATTCGAAGGCCCGGGCGAAGTACTCGGCGTCGGGACTATCTACTGTAACGACAAAGGGCCGAAACTACATATTCATACCGCTATAGGAAAAGGCGATGAAACAATCGTCGGCTGCCCCCGCGGCGGAGCAAAAACATTTCTCATCCTCGAAGTTACAATAATCGAAATCGATAGGATAAAGGCCCAAAGAAAACCCGACAGTGAGACCGGCTTTAACCTGCTGAGGTTCGAATAAAATCCTTAATCGTTGAAAGGGGAAAAAATGAAATTTACAAAAAAGAAAATCGGCTTATTTGTATTATTGCTGTTCGTCTTTATTGTGGGAGGTATTCTGGGTTTGGGAACCTCATCATATCTTTACTATCGTCACGTTTTTTCCAATATGGCCGACGAAACCGCAATCAATGTCTCTACCCAGTTAAGCTATCTTTGTCTTTTGCGTATCGGTGACGTAAACACCGCAATCGAACATATGGAAACTGCTGTGGATACCGGTATAGTGAATATCACACAAACTCCGAACATACCTCAGACGGATTACCGTTATCGTACTTTGCGGAGCGTAAAAACCTACAGACAGTTTTACCCATCGAGACCGGAAAACCCTGAACTGTCTGAGGCTCTGAAAAATATTCCGAGGATTGAAGAAAGCGAATTCAAATGCGAAAGCCCGCTCTGCCGTTTGGTCAAATATCACTCATCGAAAGATGATGACTAAACAGCCCTGCACTTTTAATTTTGCGCCTGTATCTTCAAATTCTTGCGAGTAGGCCCGAAAAAGATAAACGCAATAAGTATCAAAGCTGCTCCCGACAGAAACAACCCGAACCGTCGTCTCGGCTGTCTTATCCTTTCAAGCCACTCAGGCAGAATAACTTCTGCGATTGCTTTGTCACTATCTCTCATCAAAGCCGCCCTCGCTGTCGCAAGCTCCTGTGCTGTTGCCTGCGGATACACCGCATTTAAATCTTCTTCCGCCGAACCCAGCGTGACACGTGCAGCCCGCCTGAGCAAACCTGGATTTGTCTGGAGCTGCCCTAAAAGCACATCATAATCTTCATCCAATGAACGCAGCTTCTCGTTCGATGCCTCGACCGCATCCAGCATATCTCTGCTTCGATAATATGAAACCAGCTCATCACAAAGGATAGACAGCCCCAGGGCGGACAAACCGATGGCGAAAAAAAAACAAAATATAAAAAATCTGATAATACCCTGCATCGGCCCGCACTTTTTCCCTATAAACAATAAGTGCACCGGCAGCAAAACCCTTCTGCACCTGTGCACTTATAATTATCGACCGCCGGCCTACTTGAACATAAAACCGGCGTAACTTGCCGCTGAGCCAAGCTCTTCGTGAATCCGCAAAAGCTGATTATACTTGCAAATCCTGTCCGTACGCGATGCCGAGCCCGTCTTAATCTGCCCGACACCCGAGGCAACCGCCAAATCTGCAATTGTCGTATCCTCGGTCTCTCCGCTGCGGTGACTTATTACCGCCGTCCAGCCGGCTCTCTTGGCCATATTTATCGCCTCGAACGTCTCCGTCAATGTCCCTATCTGGTTGAGTTTTATCAGTATCGAATTGGCGCTGCCCTCTTTTATTCCTTTTGCAAGCCGCTGCGTATTCGTCACAAATAAATCGTCACCGACAATCTGTATCTTGTCACCAAGCTTCTTCGTCATCTTTGCCCAGCCGGCCCAGTCATCCTCTGCAAGACCGTCCTCGATAGAAACTATCGGATACTTGTTAACCCAGCTCGCCCAGTGCTCTATCAGCTTTTCGGAAGAGAGCTTTTTCTTCGGCGCGGACTTAAAAAAGCTGTAGCTCTTCGAGCTTTCAACCCACATCTCGCTTGTCGCAGGGTCAAGTGCAATCGCAATGTCCTTGCCCGGCTTGTACCCCGCCTTCTTTATTGCGGTCATAATAACTTCCATCGCCTCTTCATTGCTCTTGAGCATCGGTGCAAAGCCGCCTTCGTCACCTACGCTTGTTGCATAGCCCTTACCTGCAAGAACTTTCTTCAGCGTATGGAATGTCTCTGCCCCCATCTGCAGGGCCTGCGGAAAATCCTTTGCCCCTATGGGCATTATCATAAACTCCTGAAAGTCCACATTATTATCCGAATGCTTTCCGCCGTTTAGAATATTCATCATCGGAACAGGCAGCAGATTCGCTCCGCAGCCGCCGAGATACTTATAAAGCGGCAGGGCCGCCGACTCAGCCGCCGCCTTCGCTACCGCAAGCGAAACACCGAGTATCGCATTCGCTCCGAGTTTCTTCTTATTCGCCGTCCCGTCCAGCTCAATCATTAACGAATCGATTTGCTGCTGGGCCGTTGCATCCAGCCCGAGAACCTCGGGCGCAATGATTTCGTTTACATTTTTCACAGCCGTCGCCACTCCCTTTCCCATATAGCGTTTGGCCTTACTGTCGCGAAGCTCGACCGCCTCGTGCGCGCCTGTGCTTGCTCCCGACGGCACCGCCGCCCGCGCGAACGAACCATCATCAAGCAAGACATCAACCTCTATTGTGGGATTACCACGCGAATCCAGTATCTCCCGCGCCCTTACATCTATTATCGTGCTGAACATATTCTTTTCCTTTCCACACCTTTCATAAAAAAATTCCACCGAAAACAAACACTCTATCAAACAGAATCATTCTTTTAACCGTTTTTGCCTCGCCAGTCAAGTGCGAATATCGAAGCTCTCCCCTTCGCATTTTTGGCGAGCATTATGACCCTGCCGATGGTGCTCTGAACAGACCGGATTGTAAGGGCATTGTCGTTGAGATTCAGCGGAAAAATATAAAGCTGATTTCAGCTAAATGATATGTCCAAACTTCTGAGTTGGTAAACCGATAAACTATCTTAGTGGAAATCGAACATAGACTGAGTCTTCACTATTGTAACCTGCTCTGGATAAGCTGAAAACGTATGAACGTGCAGCTCCTGAGGTCTCGCCTCGAAATCGACATAACAGAATGGCTGAAGACCGGCAGTTTCAAGCTCGGGAAACTTGACAAAAACACCGCGATTGCGGGCAAACCGCTCAAGGTCACTGTGGCTCTGCTGATAAAGGGCGGGCGTCATCTTCTCTATCTGAAAGTCCGTCATATAGCTGACACCACGGCTCAGCGTGCACTTGTGGCTGCGGGGTCCGCGAAACTGAAAACGCTCAATCATCCCGCGATGAGGAAGAATCTGGCCGGGGATACTGACAACCTCGCTGAGACAAACATCTTTTGCAAAAACGCTGATGACGTGAGTACAGCCGGTAATCCATATATGTGCTTCGTATTTCTCTGTCTTTAATTCTCGTCTGGCATAAATAGTAAAAAGTTCCGGGTGAAGCGGTTTTTGAAACAAACTAAATGTCAGCCCTTCAACAGCTACATTAATGCGTGGTGAATCCATAAATTTATCCCTAAACGAAAATGCAAACTATCACATACAATATTATTATACGAAAATTGCCGCTGCCAATTCAACCCTTATACCAGTATTGATAAACGCGTTTAGCCCGCTTATAGGACTAACATTTCACAAACCACCGGAATAAAAAGAGTAATGGAAATCAAATTTTTTAAAAAAATTTAACAAAACCTGAAAATGCCCCGATTTTTTTTACCCCCCGTTAAGGTATGCCTGAATGAAAACCGCGATGATATTATAAAAAGCGTGTGTGCCGGCTGTTATCCCGAAACCCCGCACCGCAAACACAACCGCGAAATAAACCCCCGCAATCGTCCGGAAAATAAACTCCGTCAAATCAAACGCGTCCGCCTGCTGGCCGCTGAAAAATGCCATATGATGATGCGCACTGAACAGAGCGGCTGCAATAATAACCGACAGCACAATCGACTGATTGTGACTGAGCTTCAGCAAATCATAAAAGAAAATCATCAAAACACATATCAGTATCAGCCGGAACACAAGCTCCTCATAAATGCCCGCCCCGATGCCGGTTACGATACCCGCAAGGATATTCGAGTGCACAACTGAATTTATCTGCTCATCCTCACCAACCTGAAAATCACCCTGCTCACCAGGGCGAACAACCATCTGCGACTGACAATAAACAACGCTTCTCATAGTTGCAGCACCGGCTCTATCCTGCTGCTCTATCGGCTGCGAAGATGTAATCAAAAACAAACCCAACACTATCAATGGCACTGCAAGGATAATACTCTCGGCTGCCATCCACCCGAGGTCGGCCGGCACACAATACCAGCGCTTGCGGGAGACAACCTGCAGTGACAATAAAATCACAACCACCACAAAAGGCGGCGCAGCCCACGCAATCTTGCTGCTGAAACCGACATACTCGATAAAATTCTGAAGCCATACAAACGCCACTACCCTGATTTGAGCATGCCTCAGGACGTCCGTATTGATAAGAATTGTCCCCACCTCGTAAAAAACAATAAACGGCAAAAGAAACACCAAGCCGTAAAAAGGCCGGCCCGTCCGCTCAAGATATGAATCCCTTGTGAAGTTCAGAAGCTGGCTCGTGCTGTAGCTGAACCTGTCTTTCACTCCATTGCTCTTCGCCATAGTGATAACTCTTCCTTACGTAATACAAACGTCAACATCAAAACTCAATGTGCTTTGTAGAAAACACCTCTATAGTCATTCCCGCGCAGGCAGGAATCCAATTTTATAGTCTATAGATTCCGCATCAAGTGCGGAATGACAATTGAACAAGTCTCTTTTCTACAGAGCAAACTCAATGACGACTATGAACAAAAAATTTAATCAGAGTTTACTTAAATTGTCTTAAGATTACAATAGACAAAAAATAATGCAGAAATGCTCACTTTGTACCGGGCTGTTTAGTTATGACAGGACAGAAACTAACCGAAATTTACAATCTGCTTTCAGAGCGCTTCGGCCCTCAGCACTGGTGGCCGGGAGAAACCCCCTTCGAAATAATTATCGGCGCAATACTTACGCAGAACACAAACTGGTCAAACGTCGAAAAAGCAATCACAAACCTTAAATCTCAAAACCTGCTCTCGCCTGAAAAGCTAATCAGTATAAATACTGAAAGAATGGCCGGGCTTATCCGCCCCGCAGGCTACTTCAATATAAAAGCGAAAAGACTGAAAAACTTTTTGAACTGGCTTACCGAAAATTACCAGGGCCGGCTCGAAAATCTCTACTCCGTCGATACCGAACAATTAAAACAGCAGCTTCTAAGTATAACCGGAATCGGCGCCGAGACCGCCGACTCGATTCTCTTGTACGCACTTTCAAGACCTGTCTTTGTCGTCGATGCCTACACAGCCCGCATAGCTGTAAGGCACAATCTTATCGAGCCTCCCTTTGATTACTCACAGCTTCAGGAGCTTTTTCAAAATAACCTGACCGAAGACGTCCGGCTTTTCAATGAATATCACGCGCTGCTGGTAAAACTTGGAAAGGAATACTGCCGCAAGAAACCGAAATGTGCCGGCTGTCCCCTCGAAAAACTGCCCCACAACATCGAAGAGCAATCCTTCTAAGACAAAGCCGGCACAAAATCATTTATCATTAAAAACTTATTTTACTTCCAGCGAATACAAAGTTGCACTCAAGGCAGGTATCGTCAAAGTATCTGAAATTTCTCTTACCGGTTTCTCAACAAAATCTACCTTTCTTGGTTGTCCCGGCTCATTATAAGCCTGCGGGTCATTGCCCGTCATAGTCCACATCCTGCCTTTACCCGTTAACTCGATGTTCTTGATTTCAAGAGGCATCTTCATTTTCAGGTTGGTCGGATTGACAATGCTGATAGTAAGTTTCTTGCCGTTGGCGCTTAATGCCGCTGCTGCATCTAAGGACAGAGTTTTTCCGCTCACCTCAACAGGTATCGAGCCGTACTCCCTGCGATAAAGCCTGAGCACCAGGCCGGTCGTCTCGAATTCCGCCGCCGTCTTGCTGGTTTTAATACAGCCGATGACGTTGACCGTCTGGGCGTAGTTTGCCATATACATAATGTCACTGTTACGATAGTACTCGTGAAGCCCTTTTGCGATACCGAGCCCGTCCTTGAGAAAATATCGTGTCCCCAGCTCGCCGAATACGTGCCGGCCGTACCAGAAATTCCATTCGTCCATCGCAATCCGGATATCCTTGCCTTTCAGCGATTCTATCTCTTGACGATATCTGCGATGTGCGTCACTGATTCTCTTTATATTTTCTGCCGGCCAGGCAATATGACCCATAAGGCTCGGCCTTTCCTGGCAGTAAAAATGCTCGCTTATCAAATCCATATGGTCGGCGCATTTCTCCAGCATCATCTCATCCCACCTGCCGACACTGCCGACCGCAACAAGTTTTATCGACGGGTCCACCTTTTTCATAGCATCTGCGCACTCGTTATGCTTGAGAACGTATTCTTCCAGCGGCATATTGCCAAGCTGCCAGTTGCCGTACATCTCGTTGCCCACGCACCAGAACTTGACGCCGAACGGCTTCGCCGCGCCGTTCGTCGCCCGCAGGTTACCTAACCTGGTATCGGTTGAGCCGTTCGCATATTCGACCTCTTCAGCACTCTGCTCAACACTTCCCAGGCCGGTATTAACCGCTATCATAGGTTCGGCGCCGACGATTTTGCAAAACTCTATATACTCGTGCATCCCGAAGTCGTTATGCTCAACACCCGTCCAGGCCGGGTTCTTGCGGGGCGGCCGCTTGTCACGGTCCGGATTAATGCCGTCACGCCAGTCGTAACCGCTCACGAAATTGCCGCCGGGCCAGCGGTAAACCGGTGAGTTAAGCTCCTTGAGAAGCGCCAATGTATCCGCACGCATACCCTTGATATTATCTGCAGGCATAATCGAAGCGGTCCCGACCCTGAATGTCCCTTTGCCCGAACCTATAATTTCCAGCCTGCCGTTATCGGTAGTTGCTTTTGCGGTAAATTCGAAGCCGGAATTCTTATACTCGTTACTTAAAACATTTATCGTTATCGAATCTCGTTCGCTTGCCATTTTTCCCCACACAAGGCTGACCTTCACCGAAGCCGCCGATTTGTCACCTGCCAGAACCACCCTGCCGACATATTTTCTGCCTTTGATAAGAGCAAGCTCTCCCTGAACGATACCAGCAGCCTTGCCCTGTTCGAGAGTAATCTGCGGAGTATGCTCACCGACATAAGAGTTTTCTTTCACCATTTCCACACAGCCTTCAGGCCCGATGATTTTCCAGGGCGAATTTCTCATTACCCTGTACGGGTCGCCTGCCTCCGCCCCCGGGTCGAATTGCTCTTCAACCGGGTAACAGAACTTCCTGTCCTCGAGCATCTCCGACCAAATGCCGCCGTAAATACATCTGCCGAGATGCTCGATAAACTGACCGTATATATACTTCGATATAGGCTCGCCTTTCTTGCTCACGTCGATTACCACCTCGGGCTTCAGCTCTGTTTTCGAAAGAAGCGTCAGACTTATATCGTCGAACCACGCCTTGCCCGTCGCTAAGCCCGAGCCGCCATAGACACAATTTACCTGCACGACATCCATACTGTCACTTTCGAATTCGAGGTTAATCTTGGTCCAGTCGTTGTCGCCTGTAATTGTATTCGAGCGGTAATCGGTCCCCTGAATACTCAACTGTGCTCCCCTGCCGCTAACTGTTTTCAGGTTCTCCGTTTTAATCCATCCTGTCAGTCTGTAACGTGAATAGGGACTTACCGGCACCTCAACACTCCAGCTTGCATCTGCTCCCTCCTCTGAACTTATCATAGCACTTTTCTTTCCCGTCCTTCCAATACTCGCATGCTCAAACTCGGCACTGCCGCCCCACCTTCGTCTCCTCCAGCCGTTCGGCCTCGCTCCTCTGCTCTCCTCGAACGATGGATTCCTTACAGGATTCTCAGCTTTGGCCCCCTGCCCGGAATCGCCCGCTGCCTGACAATTCACAGCAAAGCAGACGATAAATACAAAAACTGAGATTAAGATTATTCGAGCCTTCATAATTTACCCCTTTCCAAAAAATGAAAACAAAATCAGAACTGTTCTTAAAAACCTGTTTGCAAATAATACCCTGCCTTTTCCCAATTTTAATCAACTATATATATAAAGTAAATTTCGCCGTTTGTCAATTCTCTTTTCCTTTGCGTTTAATCATAAATCGCTCATTTGCGAAATTCTGTTTGATAATTTTGTCGCTAAATGTATGATATTAATGTGGATTTTAGTAATTGACGGAGAATCAATGAGCAAATTATATCGAAATTTACAGACAAAAATATTATGGCGAAACAGCATAATCTTTCCAGCTGCCCTCCTCATACTGTTTGTTTATCGAATACCAGAAACGGCGACGCAGGAAAGTATTGCTGGCGAGCAACAGCAAACAACCGCCGAAGAATCCTGGACCTTCGTAAGTTTCCCGGACTTTTTCAATTTCGATGTCCCCAATCCCTGGCCGCTCTGGGACGACGCTGTTGACTGGTACCTCAACCAGGTCAAATCCGAAAATCCGGATTTCGTCCTGATAGCCGGCGACCTGGTTAACGGCCACTGGTGGGACGGCCCGAAGTGCATCGAACAGATGGCCGCTTTATATTATCCCGGCTGGATTCGACGTATGCAGAAACACGACCTCAAATTCTATGTCGCCGTCGGTGACCATGAGCTCGGTGACGACCCCTGGCCACAGGAAAAACTCGAGCTCGTACCACATTTTGAGCGGGTCTTTGCACAGCACCTTGCTATGCCGGATAACGGCCCGCAGAACAAAAAGGGTCTGGCTTATTACGTCCTTCACAAAAATATGCTCTTAATAACAGTGGAAACTTTCGAGCTGCAGGATGATAAGCTGCATACAGACGTCCTCGGCGAACAGCTCGAGTGGTTAAAAGATGTGCTGGTAGAACACAAAGACGTCAGACACATCATCGTTCAGGGCCATGTCCCTGTTTTCGGTAATCCCGAAAGCCGCTCATCAAGCCGGCTGATGCTCGAAGGAGCAAAGACAAGCCGGTTCTGGAAGGTTATCAAAGATGCTGGCGTTGACCTGTACCTCTGCGGAGAGTTTCACGCCGTCACAGCCGAAGAATCAGACGGAATCTGGCAAATCGTGCACGGCTCATCCTGGGGACGTCAGATTGTAAACACGCAGGACTACCTTGTCTGCACAGTTTTTCCCGACAGTCTGCACCTCGAAATGAAAAGCATACCAATACAGGCCAAAGGCGGCTATATGTGGAACCTTCATAAGGACAAAGGCCCCAGAGAAATCGTGGAAATACCGCAACAAGCCAGACAGCAAGGCCCAAAGACAACAGGAACTCTGATAATTCAAAAATCCGAAAGCGGCAAAAAATACCTGAACCGCACCGGCGTCTTTCAGTAAAATCGATAGCTCCTTTATGCAAGATACCTTGCTGCTGGATGAGATGCCGGGATTGAGTGGCTTAATGAAAGGAAAAATTATGAAAACAATTCGACAGATTGGCTCGCTTGCTTTTGTGGCAGGTTTGTTCGTTACCATTTTCGCAGGGCTCCCCTGGCACGTGCTTACAGCCGATGACCCGCCTGTGCCCTGGTGGCTGCGGATAGCAATCTTCGCTCTCTTAGGCGGCATCCTCGTAGTCCTGGTGACATTGGCCATCGAGCAGAGAAAATTCAAAACAGCGGCAGAGCTGCCCCCTGCCGAAACTGAGACAAAAGTTATTCTGCTGAATTCCGACCAGGTGCCCGGCCGACAGGCAAAGAAAATTCTCGGCCTTGTCCAGGGACATACAGTTTTTGCTATCTGGCTCGGCAAAGACCTGTCCGCCATTGTCAGGCTTATCCTCGGCGGTGAGCTGACCGAATATACCGAGATGATGGGAAATGCACGAGAGGTAGCTACAAACAGGATGATAGACGAGGCCGGAAAATTGGGTGCCGATGCGATAATCAACGTTCGCTATATGACAACCTCTGTCATCGGAAGCGCTGCTGAGCTCTTGGTTTACGGCACCGCCGTCAAGCTCGACTAATAAAGAACCACAAGTTAAAATTAACGGTTCTTTACTTTTTGGAGAAAAAGGTCGATGACTAAAATATCTCTGGATTTAACAGGCGAATGGCAGTTCAAGGAATTCCCCGTCTCCGCTCGCAGAATGCGCGAGCTTAATGAATCCGGCTGGCACGACTGCATTGTCCCCGGCTCAATCTACAACAGCTTAATACAGGCCGGCCTTATAAATGAGTCTGAACTTCATGCAAATCCGAAGAATTTTACCGGCATAAGCGAAAAGCCCTGGGTCTATCGAAAAATCTTCGATGTCCCCGAAGAAATTCTGCAGGCTGACAGAATCGAGCTTGTCTTTGACGGCCTTGACACCCTGACAAACATCTGGCTCAACGAAAAGCTCATCGCAAAAACATCGAATATGTTCATCGGCTATAGATTCGACGTTACAAAACTTCTGAAATCAAAAGCGAACAGCCTCGTCGTCAAATTCGAGCCTGCGGAAGAATATGCAAAAAACCTTATGAACCGCCACACTAAATTCAAGGAAACCGATTTTCTAAATCCCCACCGCGTCTATATCAGAAAGGCCCAGTACCAGTTCGGCTGGGACTTCTGCCCGCCACTTGCCGGCTGCGGAATATGGCAGAGTGTCAGGCTCGAAGCTATAAAAAAAGCAAGAATTGATGACATCCACATCACAACCATCGATTGTAATAAGGAAATCGCCGACATAAAAATCGCAATAAAGCTCGATACAATCTCGAACGAAGATTTTTCCTGCAAACTGAATATCACCGACGACGAAGGAAAAATAGAGCAAATCCTTGATTTCAAAGCCGGCGAAGACTTTTACTCGACCGTTATTCGAATCAATAATCCAAAACTCTGGTCACCTGCCGGCTACGGCAAGCCCAACCTCTACAAAATAAATACAGAGCTGCTCTGCAGCGGACAAACAATCGACAGCCGATGGTCAACCTTCGGAATAAGAGTAGTAAAACTGAACTGCTCGGAGAAAGAGCGAAAATTTCAGTTTGAGATAAACGGCCAGCCCGTTTATGTCAAAGGCGCCAACTGGGTTCCGCCCACGCTTTTTGCCGGCTCGGTGACAGAAGGTGATTACGAGAACCTTTTGTCTGCCGCTGCCGACGCAAATATCAATATGCTCAGGGTCTGGGGCGGCGGATATTACGAAACCGAAAAATTCTACCAGCTCTGTGATAAGCTCGGCATTATGGTCTGGCAGGACTTTATGTTCGCCTGCGGCTATTATCCCGACAGAGAATGGTTTTTGAAAGATGTCGAAGCCGAAGCCGTCTCAATAATAAAAAGGCTCAGAAACCATCCCTGTGTAACCATCTGGTGCGGGAACAACGAAATAGACAGAATGCACTATAAAAATGAGATGGGAAAGAAAAGAAAATTTTACGGCAAGGTAATCTTTCACAAGCTTCTTTCCCGGCTTGTCGGCGAGCTCGACCCCGCAATTGCCTACATCCCCACAACACCTTTCGGCGACAAGGACAGCTTAAAAAACGACAGAACACTGACGACACACCAGTGGGACATATGGTCGGGGCAAAAAGCAGTTCGCGAATACAGATGCCCTCCCGAAGATATACCATCATTTGTCACTGAGTTCGGCATGCAGTCGATGCCCTCGTTCGAAACGATTGAAAGACTCTGCGCGCCCCGGACGCCTCGTCTCGGCAGCTACCGAATCGAAAAACACAATTATCAAATTGACGGCAACAGCCGACTCTATCGATACGCCGCCGACCTTTTCGGCCCGGTCGAGAACACCGAAAAATTTACATATTATTCTCAAATAGCACAGGCAAGAGCGGCGAAAACCTACGTTGAACATCTCAGGGCCAACAATAACAAAAATTCCGGCGTACTATTCTGGCAATTTAACGACTGCTGGCCGGCAATAACCTGGTCCGCAATAGACTTTTACAAAAATCCAAAAGCACTTTACTATTATGCAAAACGCTTTTTCGCAAAAGTGCTTGTTACAACTCTATTGGAATCCGATACAACAAAATTCAATCAATATCAGCCCCTGAATCCATCAAAAGCTATGGTTATAAACGACACCAACCAGCCGATAACCGCCACACTTAAATGCGCCCTGACCGGCCTTGATGGAAACATCATCGACGATATCACTTTCCCTTTAACCGTCGCACCATTCAGCACTTCGGTGACAATTAATCTGCCGAGAATATTCACCTTCCCTGAAAATCCGGAAAAAACCGCGCTGCATCTGCTTGTGGAAAAAGAAGGAGTGAAAATCGCTGAAAATCTTCTTCTCTACCTGCCGGACAAATTCATTGGCTGGCCGAACGTCACAATAGAAAATCAAATCACCAGAATAACCGACAGCCTCTGGAAAATAAACTTAAAATCAAACGCCGTCGCTAAAGATGTGCAAATAAAAACTGCACCAAACGTTTGGTGCAGTGACAACTTCATTGACTTATTGCCGGGCAGCGAAACTGAAATAAACCTGAATTGCCCTCTGAAAAATATTCAGCTGCAGTCTCTGCTGCAACTTCGAGCGGTCAACACAATCACCCAACAAAAACTTCCATTGGGGTGAGCGCAATCAATTCCTCTGCATCTGCCGCTCCATTATCTGGCGTATCCTCCTCAAACGCTCATTCTCTTCAACTCCCGCCTTTGGTTGAGTAATAACCTGTCGTCTGCTTCTGGATTTTATATCAGTCCATGGCCTCAAAGGCTCTTTTGTCTCTTTTTCTGATTGCCTGACTTCACTAAACGAAATTCGCAGCTCTGTAGGCCAGTAATCCTGTTTAATCGGCATCCGGTAAATTTGGCCACCGTCATAACTGTAAAGCATCTCCGTATAATATCTCTCGTACAGATTTGCTCTGCCGGCCCAGTCGTTCACATCCACAACATCAATCAAAATAGCATCGGTCGAATAATCAACTACCCTGGGGCTGACAACAGTTGCACTCAGATATGTGCCGGCCAATTCCGAGGTTAGTTCAGTTTCTTCAATCTCGCTCTTCGCAAGCTTTACAGATTTGCCAATTTTTTCTCCAGGCTTGACCATAAAATCCTTGGTATACCAGTAACCCAATGTCTTGCGGCATACAGTCACCGTCACAGCCTTTTCCGCCTTTTGAACATCCCGTGCAAAAAAATAAAGCCTGCCCGGAACCGACAGCACATCCTCAGGCTCCGCATAATTGCTCCACAAAATAACGGTGTTCCTCTTCGGGTCATTTGCATTAGCGAACCTCTCAGTACCGGCTATGGGATTGAATGCTCCAACGCGAATCCGATAGCGATATTTCTTTTTCTGCTCAATAGTATCATCGAATGCCCAAACCAACAGCGGCTCTTGCCGCCCGGATAAATCGGTATTTTCAGTAATCAAAAGCCTTTTAAGCTCTTCGGAAAGCGCATTAATCGACTCTGCAATTTCCCTCATCTTCGTAGCTGTTGCCTGGTCAGTCGCACCGCCAATTCTATAACCTCGTCTTGCTATTTCCTCTGCAAGAGCCGCATTATCGGTGCCCCTCGCCGCCGTTTTTCTGCGCGCCGGCTCATTAGTACGGCTTTCGATTTGCTCAAGACGCTTCAGCTCTTCCTGATATCTCTTGTATCTGCTGTGCAGTGATGGAGGAAACCATTGTTCATCCGACGAAGC
Source organism: uncultured Pirellulales bacterium (assembly GCA_964464635.1). Taxonomy (GTDB): domain Bacteria; phylum Planctomycetota; class Phycisphaerae; order Sedimentisphaerales; family Anaerobacaceae; genus CAYLMG01. Next base: position 28,898 of record CAYXGT010000001.1, read on the forward strand.
TATCCGGTATGCCTCAGGCTGAATCAAATCAGCCTGTACCTGCTCATCCTTAAAATCAAGCAGCCTGACTTTAATCCCGCCCGGAGGTAAATTCTGCACATTTTCTATAATTTCAAACATCCCTTTTCGGCTGTCTATCCTGCTGCGAGGCACATCCTCCCAGTCGCTCCAGCTGCCGTCGGCGAGCTGCTCTTTTCTCTGCAGTTGAACTGCGGCAAAAACAGGCTTTCCAAATGACATATCTCGCCACTCAGGCTTGATGCCGGAGCCGGCAAAACTCTCCTTAAAACGCCGATAAAGCTCCTGAATATCAATCCTCGCCTCTACCGTAACCAAATCAAGGTCGTTAGGTTCGGAATTAAGCTGACGGTACACATTATCTTCACTAATCGTACCCATTGGCAAATAAGCCACCGCACTCAAAACATCAACCGCCGCATCGCTTACCAGCACCATCTCGGGAAGCTCATATTTAGGCTGAACTCCAACATCTTTCAAGTTCGGCGGAATCGGCGGATATACATTCATCCTTACATCAATCGATGATGCCATAAGCCTGTTAAAATCTTCTTCCTTGGACTCATAAGGCCCAGTTACACTGGGTTCCCTCTTTAGCCTGTACTCCAGCTCACTGGCTTTCTTGTCGTATATATACTCGTCAATTTCCGACGGCGTAAATTCCCTGTTATCGTACGTAACTTTTGTCGGGCTGAAAATTACAAACACAACCGAAAGAAACACGCAAATCACGCCGACGACAGCCAGAACAATCTTCTCCACATGCTCTTCAAAAAAGTTGCTTTCTCTTTTAATCATTTTGTATCTCTCACGTATCGAGCCTTACTTCTTTTCCAGCATTACACTTCAATCCCGCGACGCCGCCAATCCAAAAAAATTATCTGATTTTATAAAATTCGTCATCTTCCTCTATTGACCTGACCGGTGCTTTTCTCGCCGGCACATTCCTGCCGGCTGCCGGCGATTTGCTTCGCACCGCATCTGTGAGCATCTCTTTGACCGAAAAAGGCATCACCTCCTCATAACCTTTCCTGTTGAAAATATATTCACAAGTAAGCTCCAGCCTGACTACGGCATCCTCGCCATACCTGTACAACTTGTTTTCTTCATCGTCGTGATTTACCATCTCATAGCTGCTTCTCAGAATTGTTATCTGATTATGCCGCAAGACGCGTTCTTCTTCTCCTGAGAAACCTCTGAATTTATGTTCCTTAACACTGCAAAGCTCACGGAAAAATTCCGGCAACGCTCTCGCGTCTATCACAACAACAATTCTGAAATGCACGACGTCCATGCTGTCATCGCATTTCCTCGCTGTCAAAGGCACAACCAAACCATCTTTAAGCGAAACAACATACTTCGGCTTATTGCTGCCTGTCCTGAGCGCCCCCGATATCCTTGCACCTGACTTCTCGGCTGCCGTAAAGCTTACAGAAACAATCCGCTTTACAGGAGAGCTGAAAACACTATCAGAACGACGGTTAAGTTTCTCCACCGTCGCCGCAACATCCTCTATAATCCAGTAACCAGTCTGCCAGTACCAGCAATCTTCAACTGCCTGTTTCTTCCCGGGATATTCATACTCCTGCCAAAAATCGTATCCTGCCATATCCGAAGGATTAATATAAACCGAATTCTTACGGGCTATACCAGTGCAAAGCTCCTCAATTATAATCTTGTCACTCTCTTTCTGACTCTCATCTCTTCTCCTGACCGCGGGATTATACCCGCCCGTAACAGCAGCAGGGGACCTGTTCATGTGCTTATCCAGCTCAACCTGCGTCGGACAATCACGCCCGTTAAGCCGGTTTATCATCTCTTCAGCGCCGCTGCGAAAGTTGTTGCCGAAGTCCCGGTAAATATATTGCGAAACCTCATTCGGCGGCGCCGGAAATAAATTGTTTCTCAGAAGCTGCCGCTGGCTGCTGCTCTCCGTTAAAAGAGATATACTTTGTGCATCCTGAGCAAAAGCATCCTGAAATTCCTTCGCCTGCACCCACTGACGACCGGAAAGTTCTTCCTGTCCTAAAAATGACTCAACTCTCCTGCCGTTATTTCCGATACTTTCCTTTGCTATCTCCGCCTTAAGATTCTTCTGCATCAGTATGGTCGGCACAAACAAAAGACCCGCCACCACCGCCAAAATAACCGGTACGACAAGAGAAGAATAATCTCCCAAAAAACTCAGCTTCTTTAAACTATCTTTTATTTCCGATATTCCCATTTTAGCTCACCAAAATCTAATCTCATCGACTCCGGGACAAAACAACAAACCGCTATTTGCCCGCCGTCAGGGCCGCTGTTTCTTTCGGCGCATCCAGCCAGAGTAACTTGGCTCTTAATATAAACCAGTAGTCATTGGTTTCATAAGCTATTCTGCCGGTCTCATCTGTCATCGGCGTCCCGTCCTCATTGTACTTCGTAACTTTGCTGATAACCTCTTTGGTCATAGGGTCAATCAGAATCTGCTCGGTTATTAACCTCTGAGCCCTGTCAGGCTGGCCCAAATAAACTGCCGTCCTGCTGCCGGCATCTGACCTGGTTTCTATCTGCCTCTCAGACTCAACACCTATCCCAACCGGCGGAGCATCCAATTCTGTTTTCAAATCAATAGGATGTATCTCCAGGCTGAAATGCTCAGGATTAGACCTCTCAAACAACTTAAAAGGGCTGTTACCGTCAACTACAAAGTCAAGGTCCTTCAAACGTGTTATAAAACCCCACCTGTCACGGTCATTGCCGACTTCGAGAGGATCCATCAGCTTATGAATATCTTTATACGGGCTGTACCCGGTTATAGTTACTAAAAATCCGGCACGGCTTTCCACCTGCGCCTGCTCAGGTTCTTCTCCGTACGCTTCATCTATCGTTATGTCAGCCATTTCCCTTGCCCTCCTGACCTCTTCTGCTCTCCTCCTTATCTCCTCCTGCCACCTATCGTATCTCTCCTGTTCGGTTAACGGGGTATCAACAGTCGTCGAAGTCGTTCTCGGTGCGATGCTAACCCTGCGCCTTTGCTGACCTTCGAATACCGCCGCCGAAATGTCACTTTCAAAACTAATGTACATATTCGTTATAAATATCTGCTTTCGCTCCTTGCGGTCAATCTTCTTAACCTCTTCTACATTACCCGCCGCAAACGCGCGATATAGCAGCCTTTGCAGCTGCTCTGAAGTATTCCGCTCATTCGGCAAAGCTAAAATTACCGTCTGTATCAGTTCCGGAACAACATCTCGATACCTGAAAAGACCAAGATACTTTTCCATTATAGATTGCGTCTGTGGTTGTCTCTGCTCTTGTTCCTGGAGCCTGTCGTTGGCGAGCTGCGCGTTATTTGCAATATCCTCTATCCTGTCCCGGGTTTGCTGCCTGCCGCGGTAGCTGGCCTTGTCAAAAAGTATCCTCCCGAAAGCCAGCACCGAAATAACCAGCAGGAAAGATGCCGCAGCCACAAAATATTTCGCCTTGCTCGCCCATGACATCGAACGCGCTATATGACGGGGAAGAAGGTTACTTTCTATTTTGCCGAGACCCAGGGCCTGCAGACCCAAACCATAAACAACGCCAAATTCGCATACATTCTCATGAAAACTCGCTGCCGAAACATCCGGCCCCATCGAAAGCTTATCAAAAGAATCTGTCCTTTCAATCGGCATCTGAAGACTCTGCTGAAGATATTTCGCCAGGCCGCGCATCCTCGTGCCGCCGCCCATAGCCACTATCTTGGCAAGTTTCGTATCAGGATTGCTGCTTTTATAAAATCCTATCGACCTTTGTATCTCCGATGCCAAATCGGCAAATACCGGCTTCATCGCCTGTAGTATTTGCCTGGCGTATTTGCTCGTCGTTGCATTACGCTTGAGCTTCTCCGCCTTCTCAAAATTAATTTTGAACGCATCCGCTATCGCTTTTGTAAATGAGTTGCCCCCCATCGAAATACATCTTTGCCACACACCTGCCCTCGTACAAACCACCAGGTCTGAATACTCCGCACCTATATTAAGAATAACAATGCCCTGCCCGCCTGATTTCGACAAATCCGAACGGTCATAAAGAGCATAGTTATAAAGCGCCATCGGCGCCATCTGTATAAACCTGACCTGTATATCCTCTCTGCCGAAATGCGCCAGCATCGAAGTTATAACTTCACTTTTAATCGCAAATATCCCGACCCTGTTCTCTTCGCTGCTTTCGTCCTCCATTAACTGCCAGTCCCACTGAACATCATTAATGTCGAAGGGAATCTGCTGAACCGCCTCGAACCGGATTATTTCCGGAATCCGCTTCTGCTCGACGGGCGGAAGGGTGATAAAACGGGCAAAACTGTTCTGGCTCGGAAGAGAAATTATTATATCTGTCTTCTCAAGGTCATGTTTCTGTACGAACTGACGAAGTGAAATCGCTATCAGCTCCTCTCTCTCCAGGTTCTTTACATCCTTGCCGGTAAGAATTTTGCCGTGTTTGATGCTGTCAAAGTCTATTGCCTCAACAACTCCATTGACATCGGTCAGACGAAGTGCCTTCAGGGAGCTGCTGCCTATATCTATTGCCCAGATCGAACTGCTGACAGATGCCATAACAAATCCTCACCTTTACAACCCAATTACGAACCAACCTCAGGCTTGTCAAACCTTGCCGACAACTATAAATTATACCATATGATGAAGACTTTTTCCATAAATACTCTCGGCTGTAAGGTCAACCAATACGAGAGCCAGCAAATACGCCAGCTTCTCGAAAAGCTCGGCCTTACACAGGTTTTCGACACTGAGAAGCCCGATATTGCCGTTATCAACACCTGCTGTGTAACTCATACCGCCTCTGCCAAAAGCCGACAATACATACGAAAAGCTGCAAAAACTGCTCAAAACTCCATAGTCGTCTGCGGCTGCCTGCCGGCCGTAAATACCGGAGAACTCAGCGGTTTAGACGAAAAAAACGTTCACATTATTAGAAATCGATTCAATCTTGCCGCTACTTTAACCAAAATAGTCCGGCCAGAAACCCCCTCTTTGATAAAACCTCCTCATAGCCTAAGTAACGCAACAACAACAAGTAAAGCAAAAAATAACCTGAAAATCAAGGGTGAATTGCCCAATTTACCAGAACTTGACCAATTAACCTCATTTAACGGCCATACAAGGGCATTTTTAAAGGTCCAGGATGGCTGTGACGGCCCCTGCAGTTACTGCATTATTCCGAAGGCCCGACCGGATATCTGCAGCAAACCGCAGGAGCAGGTAATAAATGAGGTTAAGGCACTTGTAGCAGCAGGACATAAGGAAATTGTCATAACCGGAATATGCCTCGGTGCTTACGGCCAGAATACCGTCAGGAGAAAAAAATGGCCAAAACAAAAAAACGCTCAATTGGCAAAACTGCTCGATAAGGTGGCTGTCGTAGAGAACTTAGCTCGAATAAGATTAAGCTCATTAGAGCCTGCCGACGTAACAGAACAGCTTCTCGATACGCTCTGCAGGCACAGTAACATTATGCCGCACCTGCACTTATCACTACAGTCCGGCTCGGATGCAATCCTGAAAAAAATGGCAAGACAATACAGAATCGATGAATTTTTAAGGACCGTCGAGCTTATAAAAAATCGGCTTGATAGGCCGGCAATTACCTGTGATTTAATTGTCGGTTTTCCGGGTGAGACAGATTCTGATTTTGAAAATACAGTTGAAGTCGCAAAGACAGTCGGCTTTTCGAAGATGCATATCTTCAGCTTTTCACCGCGTAAAGGAACTGCCGCTGCCGGTATGCAGCCTTTTATAAATACAAAAATTATCAAGGAGCGTTCGCAGATTTTACGCATGCTGAATGACGAGCTGGGCTATAATTTCCGCCGGCAGTTCGAAGGTGAGTATGATACAATTCTTACAGAGTCAGAAAATGAAAAAGTAATGGGCAGAAGCAGCAGATATTTTTACGTTAATATCATAAATAATAGCAGCCTGAGCAAAAACCAGCTTGTAAAAGTTAAGCTCATCAAGAACCTCAAAAACGAAATGACAGCAGAGCTGTCTAGAGATTAGTCAATAAATCAAGGAACGAGTATTGTGAGAGTTTGGGATATTAATAATGCTATTTAACTAAGGACCAAAAAATCAATATCGTAATTATATGATTTGAGAAAAATAAAATGTTTGGTTGGTTAAAAAAAATTGGACTTTTCAAGAAAAAAACATTTTCCGCTGAAGAGTACGAGATGCATTATGAGCTTAAGGAAAAGGCTATGGAGCGAATTCTTGGTCCTTTGTATGAGTTGGTAGGTCACGCTCTTATTCCTTTTCAAATGTGCGGACCAGTTGATATGTATTATTTTACAAATTGCCTGCCTGGTACGGTCTTTGCAACTATGGAATTAATCGAGCCGGATGGTACAGGCCCAAAGCCTAATCATATAGGTACTTATGAGCTTATAACATGCACAAAGTTAAATATGCCGCCCCCTGAACCTCGTAAAGTGAGAAAAAAAAGAATAGAAGAAGGCCGACTTACTGAATTTGATAAGATTGAATGTAGAATGAAGGGTATTATGACAACAATGGGAAATTACAGTTATCAAGCCGTTATAAATCCAGGCGAAACTGCGGAAATACCTTGGGAGGACGAAGAAACAAGTTACCTTATTTTCGATGAGTTTGACACGAAAGGAGTTCCTTTCGAGATTGAAGGTAAAAAGCATTGTTTATTATTATGTATTGAAATTATCCGCTCTGAAATGGAATATGCCAGAAAGTTTGGTTCACGCTCACTTTTGACAAAGCTTAAAGAAGCAGGATTTTATCCTTATTCTGATCTTGACAGAAAGCCGGTAGTATAAGCATACTTAAATTATAGAAATTATAGGGTGACATTAAAATTATAGGAAATTTTAGGGGACGTTGGAAATTATAGGGGACGTTTACATATTTATGTTAAAATTTACTGGCGCAATCCGCAGTAAACTTGTTTACCTTTTTTATGTCTAATATTTTCAGTGGAATCTGTGAAATCAGTGGCTAAATAATTCTCTTTGGCCTTGTTCTCTTGTGACTTTTGACATATTTCTTCGTGTTATTTCGTGTTTATTCGTGTTAATTCGTGGTTCCAAAATCTGTTTAATCAGTGAAATTAGCGATTAAATAATTATTTTTCCATTGTATTTATCGCCTTAATTGGTATGATACTGCTGTGTGTTAGAAAACACACGTAACGCGGAGGTCCGCACGTTTCTAAACAGCCCGCCCTGAGCAATGTCGAATGGGCAGTTCAAGTCAGATATTATTTCGTAAGTCTATTTATGCAAGGAACTTATAGATGTCAAATAATCGCGAGACACTAGAAACGTGTATCCAGCATCAGGGGTCTAAAATCGGTAAACTAATTAACAAATTCACCAATTCACCAATTAACTTTCAAAACCCACCTCTACATTTGTCGAGAGAGCTCTACAAATCAAACCTTTTTATGCAAAACGAACCCAATTTTAAAATTGACCAGATTGACGCAAGTGCTTACTATAGAAATGGTTATGGCATTTTCAAGCTTCTTTTCCGCCGAAATAACGAAGCCAAACGAACCCAAAACGAACCCAATTTTAGCCCAAAATTGGGTTCGTTTTTCCAATATTGGCTTTGTATCAATGGCAGGGCCGACCTAAGTACAAACTGTCGGAATGGCAGTGAAATGGGGATTTTGGCAGGGAGGGTTGATGGAAGCATATTTTATAAGACCATATCAGGTAAGCAGTTAGCAGAAGAACGCCCCGCAAAAAAGGCGTTGGCACAAAATTTGCGTATCTGCAGGTGGTTATTATACAGGATTCATGTTATGGCTGGCGGATTATTAGAACCTCAGGATATAAACGTGCTCGCAAGCGCAGCGGACTGGGCATGGCCTGAAGCGCTGCACGATATATTCGAGCCCAGAGGCGTGACGCTGATGGTGGCGGGCAGCGCAGATGAGTTCGTTAACGTGCTAAGGCAAAGACGGATTCACGCGGCAATAATAGATATCGACTGCGAGACGGGCGGGCTGACAACGATAAGAATAATTAAAATGGATTACCCGCGGCTGCCCTGCCTTCTGCTGAAAGCGATGGCGGATGAGCAGCTTCTGGGAAAGGCGCTGGAGCTGGACGTCTTCAGCGTCCTGGATAAGCCGATAGATATGGCTGTTCTGCAGCAGCAGTTGAACAGGCTGTTTATTAAGCGCTATGATAGTAATATTTTTGCATAGCGTAAGGCGGGTATAAGTATTATTATCTTTAAGAAGTTATTTATACAGGTGTAAGGAAAGGAGTAGTAAGAATATGAAGATACGGCCATTAGGTGATAAAGTTCTGGTACAGCGGGTAGAGGCGGAGAACAAGACGGCTGGTGGTATTGTGCTGCCGGACACGGCAAAAGAAAAACCGCAAAGAGGAAAAGTCGTAAGCGTCGGGGACGGCAAGGTTACCGAGGACGGCACGAAGCAGAAGATGCAGGTCAAAAAGGGTGATATGGTTCTGTTCACCAGCTATGCCGGAACGGAGATAAAAATTGAGGGCAAAGAATACCTGATTATGAGCGAGCCGGATATTATGGCGATTATAGAATAAGGCAGGCGGGTTAATTGATGACGAAAGAAAAATTTAAGTATAAAAGGAGATAAGAAGAATGGCAGCGAAAAAGATAGCATACGGCAGTGACGCGAGAGCAGCGATACTCAAGGGCGTAGAGAAACTGGCACAGGCGGTGAAGATTACGTTGGGGCCTTGCGGCAGGAACGTGGTTTTGGAAAAATCCTACGGCTCGCCCACGGTTACCAAAGACGGTGTCACGGTAGCCAAGGAGATTGAGCTCGAGGATTCATACGAAAATATGGGGGCCCAGATGGTAAAAGAGGTTGCGAGCAAGACATCGACAGTAGCAGGTGACGGGACGACAACAGCAACTATACTGGCAGAGAGCATTTTCAAAGAAGGTCTGAAAAATATTACGGCAGGCGCAAACCCGATGCAGGTCAAACGAGGGATTGACAAGGCGGTGGAATCAATAGTCGAACAGCTTAAAAAGATAAGCATACCGGTGAAATCGAGCAGGCAGATAGAGCAGGTTGCGACGTGCTCGGCAAACCAGGATGTAGAGATAGGCAGCAAACTCGCAGAGGCGATGGATAAGGTCGGCAAGGACGGTGTGATTACGGTGGAAGAAGGACAATCGCTCGAGACGACGGTCGAACTGGTCGAGGGTATGCAGTTCGATAAGGGCTATCTTAGCCCGCACTTTATTAACAACATGGAGAATATGACGGTCGTGCTGGAGAAGCCTTATATTCTAATTCACGAAAAGAAGATAAGCTCGGTGAAGTCATTAGTGCCGGTGTTAGAAAAGGTTGCCAAGCAGGGTAAACCTCTGCTTATTATTGCCGAGGACATCGAGGGCGAGGCCCTGGCGACGTTAGTGGTTAATAAGCTTCGCGGTGTTCTGCAGGCGGCGGCGGTCAAGGCGCCGGGATTCGGTGACAGGCGCAAGGCGATGCTCGGTGACATAGGTGTACTGACCGGCGGTGAGGCGATATTCGAGGATTTGGGACTGCAGCTTGAGAATATCGAATTAGGACAGCTCGGCAGGGCAAAGCGAGTGACAATTGATAAGGACACCACGACGATTATAGAAGGCGGGGGCGAGACGGCGGAGATTAAGGGCAGGATTGAGCAGCTAAAGACGGAGATAGATAAATCCACGAGCGAATATGATACGGAGAAGCTGCAGGAGCGGCTTGCGAAGCTTTCGGGCGGTGTCGCACAGATTAACGTCGGGGCTGCGACCGAAGCTGAGATGAAAGAGAAAAAGGCGCGTGTCGAGGATGCTCTTCATGCGTGCCGGGCCGCCGTAGAGGAAGGGATACTGCCGGGAGGTGGAGTGTCGATGCTGAGGATTCTCGGCTCGCTCGATAAGATAAAATGCACAGGCGATGAGAAAATCGGAGTGGAAATTGTCAAAAGAGCGGTCGTCGCACCCATAAAGCAGATAGCTGCTAACGCCGGTCTTGACGGCTCGATAGTGGCACAGAAGGTAATAGAAAGCAGTGAAACGAATTTCGGCTACGATGCAATCCGCAAAAAATACGGTGACATGGTCGAGTTCGGAGTGATAGTTCCGACGAAGGTCGAAAGGGCGGCACTGCAGAACGGTGCGTCGATTGCGTCACTGCTGCTGACCACGGATGCGATAGTCAGCGAGATTCCCGAGAAAAAGCAGAGTCCTGCAGCAGGTATGCCGCCAGGCGGCGGGATGTACTAATTTAGTTGCTGGTCGCTCGTGGTCAGTAAAAAAATGGTTGATTTAAGAAAGTAAGTTATAGCGATTTTTGGGACGGCCGAGAGGAATCGGCCGTTCCAATTATTAGGAAGATAAAGATGAGTTTTAAGTTTTATACAAGTATGCTTTCGCTGGCATCGAGGCGGATGGCAGCGGGGATTTTTATTGTCGGGATGCTGCTGACGGGTTTTGGTTTTCTGATTTATCTTCTGCCGAAACTTTTTGCAACTCTGGCGGCACTGTTTTTTTTCTTTCTCGGAGCATGTTGTATCGTGATGGGAATAAAGATTTTATGGGCACAGCACAAGTTTAACAAAATGAGTATGGACAATGGAAGCGATTACCGGCAGAACGTTCGGATACGCGCCGAAGATGATTATGAACAGTGAAAAGACGGAGGTTCGGGGGATTATATTTGTGATTGAGAGCAGCTCAGGCGAGGGGTATAATCTGAATTGATGCTGGAAAGTTTTAAGAAACAAATACTTAAGTATTTAAGTCACAGCGAATACCGGCCTGTAAAGCTGACGAAACTTGCCAAGGGGCTCGGGATAAGCGGCGAGGATTACGCCGAATTCAAGAAAGCGTTCGAGCAGCTCCGTCAATCCGGTCATATCATTATCGGCGAGAGAAGCGCGGTAGAGCTTCGGCCTCTCAAGGGACAAATCACGGGAACATTTCGAGCGAACCGTCAGGGCTTCGGATTCGTGAGTCCGCTTGTTCGCGATTCGCACGATGATTTGTTTATACCGCCCGGTGACACGGCCTCGGCGATGACGGGTGATATTGTTGCGGCGAAGGTAGTCAAGCGAGGCAGGCGCGGCGGGCAGATGCGATATACGGGTAAGGTTACAGAGATACTTCAGCGGTCAAGTAACAGGGTTGTGGGGACATTGAGCAAGAGCAAAGAGGGCTGGATTATTCAGCCGGAAGGAAAAGGATACGTTGAGCCTGTCATCGTCGGTGATGTAAGCGCAAAGGGTGCGAGAGAAAAAGATAAGGTCGTTGTTGAGATAGTGAGCTGGCCTACAGAGAAGCATCTTGGACACGGCGTAATCGTTGAGGTGCTCGGCAGAGCGGGACAGTACGAGACAGAGATAAACGCGATTGTTCGGCGATATCAGATACCGTCTGAATTTGACGAGTCTTGTTTGTCCGAGGCCAGGGAAGCTGCGGCGGGATTTACAAATTATGATGAGACGGACAGAGAAGATATAACGGGCAAGGTTATCGTAACGATTGACCCGCCGGATGCGAAGGATTTTGACGATGCGATAAGTCTTGAGAAGGATGGTGGCAACAATTATGTGCTCGGAGTGCATATAGCAGATGTGAGTTTTTTTGTTGGTGAGGGGACAGCGCTCGATGAAGAAGCGAAGCAGCGCGGCAATAGTGTGTACCTGCCGGGACGGACAATAGCGATGCTGCCGGAGGTTTTGAGTAACGGGATATGCTCGCTTCAACCGGGACAGAAGAGGTTCGTCAAAAGCGTTTATACAAGATATAACGATAAGGGAAAGGTGCTGAACAGAAAGTTTGCAAGGTCGGTTATGAATTCGCTGCAGAGGCTGACGTACGAGCAGGCGGACAAAACGCTGAGGGGGAAAACCGGCGACGTTAAAAGCGAGGTGGTGACACTATTGAAGGATATGGAGCGTCTTAGCAGGATAATCGAGAAGCGGAGGATTAAGGACGGGATGCTGCACCTGGATTTGCCGGAGACAGAGCTTGAGATGGATAAGAACGGCAGGGTTGTAGATGCGCATCCTGCTGATACGAGCTACCCGCATACGATAATCGAGATGTTTATGGTCGAGGCTAACGAGGCGGTGGCAGCACTTTTAGACAGTTTGAATGTTGCGTTTATGCGGCGGATTCACCCTGAGCCGGATGCGATGAGTATGAAAGAATTGGCGAGACTTTTACGGACGCTTGGTTTCAATTTTCCGAAATCTGGCGGCCGAGCTGATATACAGGCTTTGCTGGAATCGGTCAGGGGTACTGATGCGAGTGTTGCGGTGAATTTACTCGTTTTGAGAAGTTTTGAAAAGGCTGTCTATTCGCCGAGAAATGTCGGTCATTACGCGCTTGCGTCGAGGCACTATTGTCACTTTACCAGCCCGATACGGCGATATGCGGATTTGCTTGTTCACAGGCTTCTGGATGATTACCTCGAGGGTAAAACTTTGCCGAAGGGACAGGAGCAGGGTTTAGCGGAAGCCGGAAAGCATATAACATTTACAGAGCAGAGGGCGGAAGATGCCGAGGAGGAATTGAAGACGGTTTTGATTCTGCAGATGCTCAGCGAACATATCGGCGAAGAGCTGGATGGTGTCGTTACGGGACTGGCGAATTTCGGTGTATTTGTTCAGAGCAAAAAGTTCGGGATTGAAGGATTGATTTCCACCGAGCAGTTAGGCGGCGGATGGGATTATTATCCCAAAAGTCACTGCTTCGCTGAGCAGGGTTCGGAAGCGACTTTGCGGCTTGGACAGGGGATTAAGACGAGGATAGTTTCGGTGAACCTGGCTGCAAGACAATTGAATCTCGTACCGGCTGAGCCTTTGGGCAAGGCTGCTGCAAAAGGCAGAGGCAAAAGAAAAGAAAAAGGCACAAAGAAAAGAAGTGCAAGGAAAAGAAAGAGAGGCGGTAAATACAGATGAGATTATGCAAACGATGAATTTTATGAAGCAATTTTAGCAATGTTTTAATTGATGAGATTATATGGTAAGAAGTACACACCTCTGTTATTAAAATTTAACTCTTTCAAAATATTTATAGAAATTTTTGCGGTCGCCGATATGAATAACAAGAACCAATAATTTATTATTTATTACTGTATAAGCTATTCGATAGTCTCCTGAGCGTATACGCCAAATATCTTTTTGATTTTTTATGAGGATTGCGTTAGAGGGGTATGGATCAGTGGCAAGATTGTCAATTTTCTTTGCAATTTGCTTTTTATGTTTCGTAGGCAAACTATCAAGAAAATCTAAAGACTTTTTATCTATCTCAATCTTATAAACTGTCAATTACAAACCAAGCTCCTTCTTAGCCTTTTCCCAAGGCACAAAGTCGTTCCTTTTTAGCGCTTCGCGTGCCATTTCTAAATCTATTTTGTCTTCAAGAAACTCTAAAAGTTTTAAATCGTCAATAGAAACAATAGCAAAATACGGTTTTCTATGATTTTCCACCCCTATACGCTCTCCGCGATATGCCACCTTTGCCCCTATATCGTGTAATTGATTACGTAACTCACTCACAGATATCATAGTCATTCTCATCGCTCCTTATTTTGCACAATTCTTACATATTGTCTTTTCGTCTAAATTGTACAAAATGTTCACAAAAAAGTCAAGTAAAAATTAATTAAATTTTGAGAAATTGCAAACTATGATTACCATAAGTTCTTGTTATCTGGGCACTTATAAAAATACGACTTTACATGACTTTACATTATTTTGTCGAGTTTAGAGTTTAGAGGCTTGATATTGGCCTGAATTTGGGCATTTCGACCAATTTTTTATCGATGTAAAGTAAAGTTATGAAGAAAAATTTTGTTGTGTGCCAGCTTGCAGGTAGGGTGAGAACTCCCTTTTTCAGAACCTACAACTTCCGGCCTAAATCCAAAGTCCTAATTAAAATTTAGCGGCCGCGAATAACTTTCCTTTTCTATTAAGGACAAAATGATATCACATAATTATCCGTTCGGCTACCTGCGCCGTTCCATGATGCATCCCTGTTTTCATTTGCTTCAAATCAAGCAAATTATAGCACTAACGCAGTTTTGGTTTTCTTGACAACGGTGTGATTTTTTAAGATACTATTCGTTTTATAAAGATAAGTGTTTATTGTTTTTTTGGAGAATGATATGAAGGCATCCGAGATGAGTAAGGGACGGACAGTGATAATCGACAGCAAGCTGTACGCGATTGTTGACTATCAGCATGTAAAGCTGGGCAAGGGAGGAGCGGTTTACCAGACGAAGCTGAAGAGCCTTTCGGACGGTATGATACGCAATATTCGCCTCCGGTCGGAAGAGACGATTGAAGAGGCATTTCTCGATAAGAGGACTTACGAGTACCTGTATTCGGCTGGCAGCGAGCATATCCTGATGGATACGACTACGTACGACCAGATTACGCTCGACGATGAAGCGTTCGGCGACGGTCAGAAATACCTGAAGCCGAACTCGCAGCTCCAGGTGACGATGTACGAGGGCAGGGCTGTAATAGTTGAGCTTCCGAATACGGTGGATTTAGAGGTTACCCAGGCTGCGCCGGAAATAAAGGGAGCGACTGCGACGAACCAGAACAAGCCGGTAACGCTTGAGACCGGCCTTGTGATACAGGCACCGCCTTTTGTCAAGGTCGGCAACGTAATCAGGATAGATACACGAAGCGGCGAGTATGTTACAAGAGTGAAGAGTTGAAATTCGAAATACGAATTGCTTTGCAGAAAAGAAACTTGTTAATTTGTCATTCCGCACGTGATGCGGAATCCAGAACTACAAAAAATGGATTCCTGCCTTCGCGGGAATGACAATAAAAGTGCAAATTCGAATTTCAAAAAATAAAACTTATTATAAGGCCTATTTTGTAGAACATAAAATATGGCAGGCAAATTCGGTAAAACATTACTTAAGGTTTTCGGCAGCCGCAATGAGCGTTTGATAAAAGCGTACTCTGTAATCGGCCAGCAGGCGGGTGAATTCGAGGAGCAGATTAAGGTGCTCGATGACGAGGCGCTGAAAGCCAAAACAGAGGAGTTCAAAAGCCGTTTGAAAGACGGAGCCGAGCCTGAGCAGATTCTGCCGGAAGCGTTCGAGGTTGTGCGGGAGGCGGCGAGGCGCAATGTCGAGATGCGTCATTTCGACGTTCAGCTTATCGGGGGAAGAGTTCTGTACGAAGGCAAGATTGCGGAGATGGCTACCGGTGAGGGCAAGACGCTGGTTGCGACGCTGGCGGTTTATCTCGTTTACCTGACCGGCAGAAGAGTACATATTGTCACCGTAAACGATTATCTCGCAAAAAGAGATTCAGAGTGGATGGGGCCTGTATATAAAGCGCTGGGGATTACAGTGGGTGCGATACAGGCGGATATGGATACGTCCGGCGATGAGCGCAAGCAGCAGTACGGCTGTGATGTGACATACGGGACGAATAACGAGTTCGGCTTTGACTATCTGCGTGACAATATGAAGCTTAGCCTTAAGCAGATGGTACAAAGCGAGCTGGAGTACGCGATTATAGACGAGGTTGATTCGATTCTTGTAGATGAGGCGAGGACGCCTTTAATAATATCGGGTCCGGCGTTCGACGACGTTAGCAGATACAAAAGTGCGGATGGAGTGGCGCGAAAGCTTCTAAGTCTTCAGAGCAACTACGACAGGATAAAAAAACAGATTGATTCGGCACAGCGAACACTTGCGAATGCCCATGGCGAGCTTTCAGAGGCAAGAAAAGACAGGGACGAGGAACGGATAAAGAAAGCACAGCAGACGATTGAGAAAACGGGACCGGAGCTTGCGGCTGCCAATGCGAAGCTCGAGACAATTACCCAATATTACGAGGTTGAAATTGACAGGAAGGCTGTTCATCTCACTCACGAGGGGGTCGGAGCGGCGCAGGAGATAGCAGGGGTGGGTTCATTTTTTACGGGCAGCAATATGGAGTGGCCTCATCTATTGGAGCAGGGGCTGCGGGCACACGTGACATTCGAGAGGGAAAAAGATTATGTCGTGATGGACGGCAAGGTGATAATCGTTGACGAGTTCACGGGCAGACTTATGCACGGCAGGCAGTGGTCGGACGGGCTGCACCAGGCAGTAGAGGCAAAGGAGAACGTTGCGGTCAAGGAAGAGACGCAGACGCTGGCGACAATAACTTTGCAGAATTTCTTCAAGCTGTACGACCAGATTGCGGGGATGACGGGAACGGCTATTACGGAGGCTGAAGAGTTTATGAACATATATAAACTCGAGGTTGTGGTGATACCGACGAACGAGCCGTGCATCAGGGACGACCGTAATGATGTGATATACAAGTCGGTACCCGAAAAGTTCAATGCGATAGTGGAAGAGATAAACCAGGTAAGCGGCGCGGGCCGGCCTGTACTCGTGGGGACCATCAGCATAGAAAAGAGCGAGGCGCTGAGCGAGGCCCTTACGAGAAGATACGGGATAGAGCATGAGGTATTGAATGCGAAACAGCATGCTCGTGAGGCGTTGATAGTGGCGAAGGCCGGCCACCAGCATAATACAAGAGAAGGTAATGCGCGTGGCAATGTTACGATAGCGACGAATATGGCCGGCCGAGGAACGGATATCAAGCTCGGTCAGGGAGTTGCGGAAATCGGCGGACTGCATATTTTAGGCACCGAACGGCACGAGGCAAGACGCATAGACAACCAGCTTCGCGGCCGGTCCGGCAGGCAGGGAGACGCCGGCTCGAGCCAGTTTTTCCTGAGCTTCGACGATGATTTGATGCGGGTATTTGCGCCGGATTGGACGGTTAAGGCGTTGAGCTGGATCGGCTGGGAAGAGGGTCAGCCGATTATGCACAAAAGGATAAGCAAGGGAATCGAGAAAGCGCAGAAAAAGGTCGAGGAACGTAACTTCGAGATTAGAAAGAGCCTGCTCGAATACGACGAGGTGATGGATTATCAGCGCAAGATTTTTTACTCGCGGAGGCGGCAGATACTCGCAGGCAGGGATTTGAAAAATATTATAGAGGAGATGATAGCAGCGAGCGTTACCAATAGCTGTGAGAGCATCCTTGGTAAGCGATATCCCTTGAAATGTATTACCGAGTGGGCGAGGAGCAGCTTTGGAGTGGAGCTGAGGAACTCGGATATCGATGGTAAGGAAGCTGATGAGATTGAGCAGATAATCAAAAAGCGTGCAACGGACAATGCAGCGAATAATATATCGATATCACTCGGCGAATATTTTGAGGATTACAGCGACTCTTCGACGTGGGATATAGCGGGCCTTTGCAAGTGGGCGATGAGTGCGTTCAGTGTGAACTTAAGCGCAGGCAAGGTCAAGCACCAAAAGCCGGAGGAGATAGAGGAGCAGCTTATAGCTGCGGCAGCGGAGCAGATAGAGAAGAAAGACTACTCAGCTATGGCAGATTTTCTGGAAGGTGACTTTGCTCTTAAGACATACTCGGAATGGGTGCGGTCGAAATTTGCCATAGAGCTCGATACCGAACAGCTAAGAGAGCTCGGTGCGGAGAAGATACGAGAATACGTGATAGAGAAGACAACGGAGAGATACAGGCAAAGAGAAATTGAGTACCCGGTTGAGTTTGCGATGAATATGGTATTCGGGCCTGAGGGTGCGAATATATACGGATTCGAGAGGCTGGCGGAGTGGGCAAATAAAAAATACCAGGCGGGTCTGTCAACAGAACAGATACAGCAGCTCAAGCCGAAAGTTCTGTACCAGAGACTGTTAGAGCTCAGTAAGAGTTTCAGCAACGGCAAACTCGAAGAGCAGATTGACGAAAAGCTCGCGAGGCTTAATACAAGTGAACTCATCGAGTGGGCCAACGAAAGATTCGACGCATCCTTTACGGAAGAGACAATAGGCGACAGAGAGCAGATAAGGGAAAGACTTGTCAAATCAGGCAGGGAGTTTTTGAGAAGTGAGCTCAGTGACCTCGAAAAATATGTTCTTCTGCAGGTTTATGACAGCGTCTGGAAGGACCATCTGTATGCGATGGACCACCTGAAGAGCAATATTCATTTTCGGGCGTGGGCGGAGAAGGACCCGAAGACGGAATACAAGCGGGAAGGCTTTCGCCTGTTCGAGGAGATGCTGGGGACGATAGGGGAGAGGGTGACGGATATAATCTTTAAGGTTCGCCTCGAGGCGGGAGCAAGGGCGAGAAGCGTATGGAATGTGAGCAGGACAAGTCACGATGAGGTCGGCCAGTTTGCAATGCAGGAGAGACAGCGAGCGGCGGCACAGGCTCCGCAGGGTGAGGTGCAGGTGAAACAGATTGTTCACGAGAAGCCGAAGGTCGGCAGGAATGAGCCGTGCCCGTGCGGCAGCGGCAAGAAATATAAAAAGTGCTGCGGAAAAAACCTTTAGCAAATCCATATATATACAAAGCCCTGAGTATTGCGTGAAATTGCTGAAGGGAGAAAATAATGTCACTTAATAAAACTTATTATATGTGCGTAATATTATTACTCTTCTTGAATTTAGCCTGCTTTGCCGAGAAAGATTTAACAGTCTTTGAGGTCAACAAAAAGCTGGGCAGAGGCATTAATCTCGGCAATTCTCTAGAAGCACCTAAAGAAGGACAATGGGGAGTAACACTGCAGGAAGAATATTTCAAGCTCATAAAACAGGCAGGTTTCGAGTCGGTGCGAATCCCCATTAAATGGTCGGCTCACGCACTGCAGCAAAAACCTTACACAATAGACCCCAACTTTTTCGAAAGAATCGACTGGGCCATAAGAAATGCGCTTTCTAATAATCTATATGTAATTATAAATATGCACCATTATGATGAGATTTACGATGAACCTGAAAAGCACATGGAACGATTTGTTTCACTGTGGCATCAAATTGCAGAACATTACAAAGAGGCGAGCGAAGCTGTGTTATTTGAGCTGCTGAATGAGCCCTGTAAAAAACTCGATGACAAAATATGGAATCAGCTAATCGCTGAGACCCTGCGGGTCGTAAGAAAGTCGAATTCTCAACGGGTCGTTGTGATAGGGCCGACAAACTGGAACAGCATCGACAAACTCGATAAACTTGTTCTGCCCGATAGTGACAGGAACATAATAGTCAGCTTCCATTATTATCAGCCTTTCAATTTCACACATCAGGGAGCTGAATGGACAGGCGAGCAATCGAAAAACTGGCTTGGGACAAAATGGACAGGAACCGACAATGAAAAACAGGCGATCGAAAAAGATTTCGACGGGGTATTCGAATGGGGCAAAGAACACAACAGGCCTATATACCTGGGTGAGTTCGGCGCATACAGTAAGGCTGATATGCAGTCAAGAGCACGATGGACAGCCTTTGTTGCGAGAGAAGCTGAAAAGAAAAACTTCAGCTGGTCTTACTGGGAATTCTGCTCCGGCTTCGGCGTTTATGATTCATCAGAGAAGAAATGGCGCGAGCCTTTGCTTAAATCACTGATTGCGGAAACGAAAATAGACGACGATTAGTCAATTCTTTTTTAACCAGCGGAAACGAAAGACATTATAAATCTTCAAGAATTCTAGCTAATTTTGAAAGACGAACAGACCAATATTCATTAAATCTTTTATAACTACCCTCCGGATTGATTATGAACTGAAAAATATCCTTGAGAATTTCCCGGGAAGTTTTTAAAGATTCAGATGTTTTTCTCGAAAGTGTAGAATCATAATAGCTCATGCTTTTATCCATGCTAATTATTTTAGCTAAACATGCACTAGCAATATCATTATTTTCCCGCGAAACATAACTAACTTCTGTCGTTATATCTTTCCTGAATTTTATTGCATTAGACCAAGCTTCCTCAATTTCGGCTAACATCGAAATTGCAAGAAGACTACTAACACGAATTTGAAGTAAATCCTCTTGGTATGCATATTTCGCGAGATTTGATGTTAGTTCTTCTTTTGGGCAAGCTTTTAAAATCAGAAGGTTTGAGTATATGTATGAAACAGGCAATATATATGAAATATTATCCTTTCCAATTTCCTTAAGAGTTGCCATTCCAACAAGTTGGCCGTAATTATTGAAAACCGGGCTTCCACTATTACCAGGATTTATTGCAGCATCGGTCTGATAAAAAAAAGTGCCATCAATAATAGTATCGTTACTGATCATACCCGATGTAATAGAGCTGCTTATTGATATACTGGAAGTTGCAGGGTATCCGATCACTAAAACTCTATCGCCACGTTCTATATCGATTGTTTCTGATATAGGTATTGGTTTGCTTGCAGGTTTCTTATCCAGTCTTAAGAGAGCCATGTCTTTTTCAGGGTCAAGCCATATGATGTTGCCAATATAATGTGAATATTTTCCCGGAAAATAACATTTCAAATCACTCCAAAAATTTATCACATGCTTATTGGTTAAGACTAAATCGTTGCCGATTAAAAAACCTGTCCCCGTACCAAAATCAGTTTCAATTTTGCATACAGAAGGATCATATTTTTTCACAAGCTCGCTTTCTGCGATAATTTCAGTCGCAGTTGATTTTTCGCTTTTTTGTTCCTGCCCTTCATCTGGAACAAGATGAATTCCTGTTTCGTTCTCAATTGATCTTTTATCCTTCAGTTCCACATTAGATACCTGACCCAAGATACCATCCTTTTGAGTGACTTTTTGAGTTTCTGCCTGAAGTTTCGCAGAAGATAAAATTTTTTCGCTTTGCATCTCATCTGTATTATTGTAAACACTTTCAAGTTTTGAACTATTTTTCTTCTCCGATATTGAATTCGTGGTTATTTTCTTTCCATTATTATCTGCGTAATGTTTTTTCATAACGAAAACCGTGATCAGCATAGCAGCAACCCCTACAAGAGCAGAAATGCTTATAAACATCGCCCATCTAAAATGTGAAACCGATATATCGCATTCACTTGTAGGCTTGGTAGGTTTTTTGAAATACTCCGGACAATTTTCTTTGCTTATAAAAAACACGGTTTTACACACCGGACATGTAGCTCTATGTCCTACTGCTTGTTTAGGGGAATTCAATCGTTTGTGGCATTTTGGGCAAATTACTTCCATTACTACTCACTCCGCAAAAAAATAGGGCCGCAATTTTATACGAAAAAGCCAAAAATAACATTGGTTCTAAAGAATAATCAAACACCCATATTATACTTTTCTAATATGATATGTCAATTCTTTTTTATCCAGCGGAAACGAAAGACATTTCTGATTTTTTCGGTGAAGCGGACGCCTATTTTCTGAGTGCTGGTTTCGAAGTCGATTTTTTTAACGTCTTTTAGTTCGGGCTTCGGTTTTCTGCCGAAGGCAGTGAGAATTCTGCCGGCGATTGAGCCGAGAAACGTTTTTTTATTTAACTTCGGTGACATTTTGACTCGTTACCTCTGAACAGCAACTTTCAGGTTGGCGAGCAACTCTTCTCCAGTTCTGCTCTGAAAGGACTGCCTGCCAAATAGCTGATGACGTTCGAGGATTTGCGGGTTGTCAACGTAGTATCTCTGGACGGCGCCGGTACCGCCTTCGGCAGAGCCGGAGGTTCTGTAATTATTATCGAGCAGCCAGCGGCTCATTTCGTCGTCATACTCGGCAGGGTAGATAAGAGCGGTGGCGAATTTGTCATCCGAGTATTTTGCGAGGTGGACTTTTGCCCTGCAAACAGGTGCTGAGCCGACCGCGATTTTGACAAGGTTTTGATAGTCACCACGGGCGGTATCGAGAGCAGTCTCGTAGAAAAACATCCCGGCTTCGAGCTGAAAAGTTTCGCTGCGAACACCTTTTAGTTCGAGCCGGCCGTCAGGGTACGCGTTGTGGATTTTATAGACTTTGCAGTCTTTGTATTTTTCACTGTCGAGTAATTCAGCTACTTCTTCCGCGGTAAAGCCGACGCCTGAATGCTCGCCGAAATCGACGACATACAGGCCGACATACCTATCAGGTTGTTTCAGTTCAGGTAAATTCATACAAATATTATAACCAGAAATTTTACTGAGATTAAGAGATTTTTATTTTTGCGAATTTTCGTTTTCCGACCTGGACAATCATACCATCTTTTGGAACGATTTGTTCATTTGGGTCGGTTTTCTTTTCCGAGTCAATACTGACAGCGGATTGAGCACACAGGCGTTTTGCCTCGCCGCCGGTCTCAACAAGTCTGCAATTAACGAGCAATTCCTTCACTGAGACTGCCTCTGGTGCGATTTGTATCTCTGGAATTTTCGTCGGTAATTGCTTCTTCGAAAATACTTTATCAAATTCAGCAACAGCCATATCGGAGGGCAAGGCTCTCATATCAGAAGTAATTGATTTAGAATCTGAATTCTGTGGTTCTTTCCCGTCTGTAACGGCGTCTCCATTATCCCAGAACTGAGCTACAATCATTTTTGCGAGCAGTACTTTTGCTTCTTTGGGGTGGGTTTTTTGCGGGTCAGTCAATTCGGCTATTTTTTCGGTCGGTATGTCGGTGAGCAGGGTAAAGTAGTTCTCCATCAGGTCGTCCGAGATACTCATAACCTTTCCGAACATATCGTTAGGCTCGTCGGTGACGCCGATATAGTTGCCTTTTGATTTGCTCATTTTTTCTTTGCCGTCGAGGCCGACAAGAATTGGTGTGGTGATGACAATCTGGGGCGGCTGTCCATAAGCTTTCTGGATATCTCTGCCTACGAGATTGTTGAAGGTCTGGTCGGTACCGCCGAGCTCGACGTCGCTATTTATTACGACTGAGTCATAACCCTGCATAAGCGGATACAAAAATTCATGGGTGTATACATCGATATCGTTTTTGAGGCGTTGTTTGAAACTATCTCTCTGAAGCATCTGAGCCACGGTTTTTTTTGCTGCCAGCTTTATCAGCTCCATTAAAGTAATTTTTGCCAGCCATTCGGAGTTGTATCTGACTTCGAGCTTATCGTCTGAGGTATCGAGGATTTTACCGGCCTGCTCGAAATATGTTTTTGCATTCTTTTCTATATCTTCGGGGCTTAGCATCGGGCGGGTTGTATTCTGGCCTGTGGGGTCACCGATTCGGGCGGTGTAGTCGCCGATGATAAGGACAGCCTTGTGGCCGAGGTCCTGGAACTGGCGCATCTTGCGCAAGACTACGGTGTGTCCGAGATGTATGTCGGGGCTGGTGGGGTCGAGGCCGAGTTTCACTCGTAGCTGGCGATTCGATTGTTTGACATTAATCAATCTTTCGGCAAGCTCGGCTTCGGTGTAGATTTCAATTGTGCCGCGCCTTAATAGTTTAACCTGTTCAGCAATTTCGCTTTTCATAACAATCTTTCATAAACCGAAAAACCAACAGGGGTAATTATACGAAATAGCGCTGCGGTTTCAAGGATGAAAACTTACCAGTCGCTGGTTGTGAGCCGGACGGTGCCTTTGGGGAAGTCTCTTAGTTTCAGGGGGTAAAACATTTTATGCTTGTCCGGCGGGAAGTGGACGGTTTTGCCGTCCTCGATTTTGTAGAAGTCCTGGTTTTCTATCTCGCGCCAGCCGTTACGGGCATAGACCTTTAAGATGGGGTCATAGGAGGTAAAGAGCAGGCCGAAATCAAAATCGTATTTTTCAGTTTCTGTCATCGCAGCCTGCAGAATGATGTCACTTACGCCTTTCTTTCGGTAAGCGGGGATTACGAAGACGTTTTGCGGGCCTGCGACGCGAAAGGGTTTGTTGTCGATTTTTATCTGCGTATCGACGACGGCTGCGTGCGCGATTATGTCGCGGTTTCTTTCGATGAAGACAGTAAACAACGGTGTTATTCCGTGCCAGGGGCGCAGGCTCTCATAAATGTGTTTGTGCCAGGGAAAACAGATGCAAAGGCTCTTTCTGACTGCGGCATCGAGCTCATCGCCGATTTGCGCTTCTTTTATTATTTTCGGCTTGGGCAAATTCAATTCATACATTTTTATGTGCCCGACTTTTTACATTTGTTTAATTTGGCGGTTATGAAATTGAGCAGCAGCAGTATAATGGCTGCAAGCCAGAATGCAAGACAAAGGGTTTTGACGTCATCATAGGCGATAAGATGCAGCAGTGGTTTTGCCTTTGAAGGCCAGAATGGTTTCATATCCCAGTGGGTAAGTGAATCAATAAGAATGTGAAACCAGGCGCCGAGAATTGACCAGGTCAGGATTTTCAGAAAGGTCGGCTGGTACGGCAGGCGCAAAAGGTTCATAATTTTTTTCAGCAGATTCCGCAGCGGATACAGGACAACAGCTAAAGCAATTGCGACGGCGGTTGCGCCCAGAAAAGTGTGACAGAATCGGTGGGGATGGTCGAGATGTCTTGTTAAGATAATCAGAGGCTCGATGTCGATAGCAACGTTAACAAGCAGAAAAGCTGGTATATCGACTCTTTTTTTGAATAGCAGGCCGATAAATCCTGCAGGACCAAAATGATAAGGCGTAAACGGCATAAGATTCCTCTTAATACAACAGTGATTAGGCGGCTTGCTTAACTTTCATTGACATTTTATATTTACACATTTGTTAAGCCTCCAAGAAGCTACCTTTTATCAGGTAGTTTTTTATGTAGTCGGAGATTGCGTCTTCGAGTGTTGTAGTTGGTTTTTTGTAGCCGGCTTTTTTGATTTTTGAGGTTTCGGCTTCGGTGTAGTACTGGTACTGCTTTTGAAGTTCGGCGGGCATATCGATGTATTCGATGTTCGGCTGTTTGTCCATAGCGGCAAAGACAGCCTTCACTAAATCGTTCCAGGTTCGAGCCCTTCCGGTACCGATATTGAAAAGGCCGTTGACCCTGGGATTGTCAAAAAAGAACAGCGTCTGCTCGACAGCATCTTTTATATAAATGAAGTCACGAACGTATTCTCCGTCGGCATATTCGGGATTGTGAGATTTGAACAGCCGGACGGAGCCGCTTTTTATTATCTGCTCGTAGGCCTTTATGACGAAGCTTCGCATATCGGCCTTGTGGTATTCATTGGGGCCGAAAACGTTGAAGTATTTCAGGCCTGCGAATTTTTTCAGCAGGCCTGAACGCTTCGCCCATAAATCAAAAAGCTGCTTCGAGTAACCGTACATATTCAAAGGCCGCAGGATTTCTATTTTTTCTTCGTCGTCAGAAAAACCGGCAGAGCCGTCACCATAGGTCGCTGCGCTGGATGCGTAAATGAATCGTACGCGCGAGTCGGCTGACCAGTGTGCCAGGAGCTTGCTGTATTCATAATTGTTTTTCATAAGGTATGAGGCGTTTGTCTCGGTAGTGTCGGTGCAGGCTCCCATATGGAAGATTGCCTCGACGGGCGGTGCGATTTTATTGTCCAGCAAAAGCTCGAGGAAATCATTTTTTTCGATGTAGTCTGCGAAGGAAAGATTGAGAAGATTTTTCCATTTTTCTTCCGAAGCCAATTCATCCACAACCAGAATATCATCGATGCCGCGAGCATTCAGTGCAGCGATGACAGATGAGCCGATAAAACCCGCTCCGCCTGTAACGATTATCATAGACAGCTTCCTTAATATATACCACGAGCTCTGAACTCGTAAAGGCACGGCCAGGATGGCCGTGCTACATTAAGTTTAAATTCGGGAGAGGTTTATGTCAAATGTTAATAGTATGCGCACAAAAAAAACCGCTGATGATAAGCGGTTTTTACTCAACAAGGGACAAGAAAATTGAATATATCAGCAAAGGGCAATATAGCTTGCGATTGCTAAAAACAGAATCCGCTTTTTGCCGATAGTAAATGGAATCCAGAATTTATAATAAAATTTTTTCATCACCACCACACCGAAAACCATCAGGCTCTTAACAGGTTCATTATAGCAAAAACGGTATGGACAAGTCAAGAAAATAGGGATTTTTTGTGTACTAAGCTGCTATATAACAAGAGGTTATGCAAAAAAGAAAATCCCGGTTTAATCCGGGGTTGATATTCCAAAATATACAGGTTTTAAGCCAACTTTTGTACAGCCTGTCTCATTATTTGTGCAATCGGCAGGTGATTGGGACAGAGTTTGTGAGCCATTGAATAATCAGCGGAGAGCAGTTTTGCCTTCGCGGCTGACGGCAGCAGAGCGAAATTTTCTTTTGCGAGGATTGTCTCGCCGTAGCTGTTGTGGTACATCATATATCGCATAACCTCTGCGATGTACGGCATATCGGGACAGGCAGAAGAACAAATCCGGGCACAGCCTGCACAGTAGTCACTTTTTGTACTGCTGGCATAGTCACTAAGGGCCTGCCGGTCTGCTTTTGTGAGCTGCTGTTTGACGATGACAGCATTTATGTTTTCCTGCAATTCGGGAACAGACTTCATACCGATGCAGGCGGATGCGATTCGACCGTCCTGCAGGATTGATTTGATTCTTGCCTGCAGCTCGGTGTATCCTTTGTCCATAAAGTGTTTATAAACTTTCTTATCTTCTTCGGTGAATTCCTCGCCGGGTCTGACCCTCAGGCCGAGAGTTTTCATAGCAACCAGACCGACGCCGGCCTTTTGACAGGCGTCAATCGCTTTTTTCATATCATCATCGAGCATCAGGCGGAAGTTATAACTCGTCATTATCGCATCAATCCAGCCGAGCTTTACAGCGGCCGTCATACATTGGGGCATATTGCTGTGTGTGCTGAAGCCGAAGAATTTTATTTTCTTCTGCTTTTTTGCTTTTTCGGCCCACTGTTTCAAATCTTCTGTAAGCATCGCCGGGTCTGACAGGCCGTGAAACTGATAAAAATCGATGTAATCGGTCTTCATATTTTCCAGAGAAGCATTCAGGCGACTTTCAATATCGGCGACGGTTCTTGCGCGCGAAGCCTTCGTTACAATGAACAGCTTCTTTCGCAGATTCGAGTCGCTTTCGATGAGTTTACCGATTGTAGCCTCGCTGTTTCCGCCCATATAGTTACTCGCGGTATCGAAGTAAGTGACATCGTTTCGAATTGCAGCTTGCAAGATAACGAGACTATCGAGTCTGTTGCCGCCAATTGACAAACAAGGCACTTTAACGCCTGTTTTGCCGAGCTTTCTGAGGGGTATTTTGGATTTTTTCCCGGCTGGCGCGTTGGGGTCAGTTGTATTCGGGTCGCCAGCAAGGATTTTTGAGAGCTGAGTGAAAAAAGGCAATGCCCCCGCGGCGCCGACGGACTTGAGGAATTTTCTTCTATCGAGCATTTTATTTTGTGCCCCATTCTCTAAAACTATATTTGTTTACCGCCGTGAATATATCAGGCTAATTTTTTTGCAGCCTCTCTCATAAGACTTCTTATGGGCAGCCTGTTCGGACATTTTGCTTCTGCAAGTGAGTAGTCCACGTTAAGCAATCCTGCCTTTGTCGCAGAGGGCAATTGAGCGAAAAGGTCTCTTGCCATTTTGCGGTCGCCGTAGCTGTTATAGTACATAAGGTATCGCATAATATCGGCTACGTATGGCATATCGGGTGCCGCACTTTCACATATTTGCGAGCAGCCGGCGCAATAGCCGTCACAGTTTTTCTTTGCATATTCAGCGAAGAAAGCAACGTCTTTTTCATCAAGCGGGGTTTTGTCGAGGACGGCATCGACGCCGAGGACAAGATGCTCTATGCTGCCTCTGCCGACACCGACACAAGCAGTGCAGAAGCGTTTGTCCTGCAGGACAACCTTTACCTTTGCCTGACCTTCGGTGAAGCCTTTTTTGGTGAAGTAATCGATTAGCTCTTGTTCCTTATCGGTCCGCTGTCTGGTTCTCTGGGCCTGTGTTTTCATAGCAATAAGAGCGATACCTTTTTCGTGACAGGCCTGTACGGCCTCCTGCATTTTAGTATCCTGCATCACGTTGTAGTTGTAGCTTGTCATAACAGCGTCAATCCAGCCGGTTTGCGCAGCGGCTAAAAGGTGGTCAGCCATATTTGAATGGGTGGTGAAACCTATATATTTTATGAGTTTTCGTTTTTTTGCATCTTCGGCCCATTTTCGCAGGTCATCATTAAGCTGGCTGGCATTGCGGAGTCCGTGTAAGTAGTAAAGGTCGATATAGTCCGTGTTCATTCTTTTGAAGGACTCGCGAAGACAAGCTTCAAGCTCTCCTGGTGTGCCCCCGCTCTTGGAGGTAAGAAACATTTTTTTACGCAGCTCGGGCTGTTTTTCGAGAATTTTTCCGATACCAATTTCGGCGTTTCCGTTTGCGTAGCTGTAGGCACAGTCCCAGTAGTGTACGCCAAGCTGGAGTGCTTTTCTGAGGACGGCCTGCTGCTCGAGTGCATTGAACATTACACCGAGTGAAAAGGCCGGGATTTTATAATCGTATTTACCGAACTTTCGCAGGGGTATCTTGGGGGTTTTTGGTTCGGCCGTGTTAGGGTCGGCTACGTTTGCATCGTTTGCATCGTTTGCATCAGCTAACAGGCCCTTTGAAAGGAAGGCAGAACCTGCACCGGCTGCGGCTACTGTTTTCAGGAAGTTTCTCCTGTTTATGGTATTTTTTTCGTTCGACATTTTTCTATTCTCCTAAATTAGAGAAGTAATTTTCTATCTGTGCTTCTGCTTTCACCTTCGGCAGAGACTCTTATAGCTTTTTTACCGCTGACAGGACATTCGTGTTCGCAAATGCCGCAGCCGATACAACGTTCGATATCAACATAGGGTCGCTGCAAACGTACCTGGATGTGAATTTTCGAGCCTTCAGCGGGAATTTTTGCAAATTTAACCTCTTTTGAAATTGTTATAGCGTTATTTGTATTTGTTACTATTTTACCCTTTTGACTCCCATCGAGACTGCAATAGTAATCACCGGTTGCGAATTTGTCAAGCGTTAAATTATTTTCGACGGTCTCGATTGTATTTCCGACGACTTTTTTTACTGTTAACAGGCCGTCTCTTACGGTACTGAAATATTCCCGTGTAAAAATTGCCTTCGGGCTTACGGGGCAGTTTTCCTCGCAGACGATACAGGGTTTGTCGAAAGCCCAGGACAGGCATCTGTTTCTGTCAACGAAGGCAGTACCTAATTTGAGAGGGCCTTTGTCGACAAAGTCACCTGTGCCGAGTTTTTCATCGATAGTTATTTTTCTGATTGCAGCGGTGGGACAAATTTGTGAGCAGGCGATGCAATTTAGCTGACAGCCGCTGGTGCCTATTCGATTATTAAGAATAGGTGTCCAGAGCGCTTCAAGGCCTTTATCGAGACCTGCCGGCTGAAGAACGTTCGTCGGGCAGATGCGCATACACTGTCCGCACTTGATACAGCGTTTGAGGAATTCAGGCTCAGCAAGTGAGCCGGGGGGACGAATTAATTTATGAGGCCAGTTGGCTTTGATTTTACCGGCGAGCCTTACTGCAGGGACAGCCAGAAGACCCGAAGCGAGTGACAAAACGAAGCCGCGTCTCGAGATATCAGGATTGGTGACTTCGCCCGCAAGCGAAGGTCTTACCTGGTAGCGGATTACATTATCTTTTGTTTTGCAGTCCTGACGGCAGTTAAAACAGAGGACACATTCTGAAATTTTTATGTCTGCTGAGGGCTCACAGGCGCCTTCGCAATGCTGCTCACAGAATTTGCAATTCGAGCAGGTTTTTGTTTTTTTGCCGATACGCCAGATTGAGAACCGGCTTAAGACGGCGAACAATGCGCCGAGGGGACATATAAAGCGACAGTAGAAACGCGGGATTACAAAGTTGAGTAAGACAGCGGCGAGAAAGATTGCAAAGATTACAAAAGTTGTGTCGTAGAACCGCTGAGATACCGAGAGGATATTGACGGAGCCATCGGCTATAGGCATCAGGATAAGATTGAATGAGCGTGTAACCAGCGGGATTGGGTCGAGCAGGCCGGTCTGCAAAGTCGCAGCCAGCGAGGGAAAGGCAGCGGTAATGAGCAGGAAAATTAAGATGAAATATTTTATTGACTGGGCCTTTCGGTATCTGTTGAGCTTTATTTTCTGAGCGGCGGTTTTTTTGCGTGAGCCGAGATAACCGAAGAAGTGATGGATTGAGCCGAAAGGGCAGAGCCAGCTGCAGAAGAACCTGCCGAAAATGATTGTCAGGATTACGGTCAGCAGTGCCCACAGCAACGTCCAGTAAAGGGTATGGGTGGTGAGGATTGTGCCCAGTGCAACGAGGGGGTCGAGGCTGAGGAACAGGTTTACCGGCCAGTTTCGCAGTTGCCAGAATTTGCCGCCGTAGGTAGTGACAATGCAGAACCAAACGAAGAGTGTGAAAAAGAAAATCTGGCTTATTCTTCTTACAGTAACTATTTTCATAAGATTATAGCTTTCAGGTTACATTCGCGATAATTGGTTTTAGAGACTGGTAATCGGCTGTGCCGGCGCCTGCTGACTGGGCTTTTGCGAGATAGGGCAGGTCGGCGGGTTTAAGGCCGAGCAGTGAGCAGCCGAAAGAGTCCGCTGCGACGGGATCACAGCTTGCGATGACGGTATCGGTCCTTTTCAAATCCGAGAACGAACCGCCGGTCGGGCCGTTGGTTACCATAGTCTCGGTGCCGTCGAGTATGACAAGGGTCGGCTTTACGAGCATAACGAGCTCGGCGATGATTGTGTTAATGTCCTGATGAAAGAGATTACGCCGGCCTCCGAGCAAGCCGTAAAAGTTTTTCATAGACATCGAGGCAGCCGCCCTGCTGTGACTTTTTACAGGTGCAATGCCGATGAGCTTGTCAGCTTTTGCGAGCGGCTCGTAGAGGACAGGCCAGTTTCTGATGTATTTGGATTTTTCGAGCGTTGTCGGTCTGAACAGGTTCAGTTTGGGCAGGATGACTTCGGCACCGGCTTGTGTGGCGGCTTTGCCGATTTGGCTGATAGTAAAACAGCTCGCGGGATTGTTGATGGGATTATCAGTAATGTAAACCCGCTTTGCCTTAGCTCTGCTGTAGCAAAGCCGTATAACTTCTGCGACGAGGCCGGGATTTGCAGTAGCGCCGAGAGCGGGTACGGAAGTGAAAGCGACGTTGGGCTTTATGACGACGGTTTCATTGGGCTTTACAAATCTTTCTATACCACCGAGCAAATCAATTGCCTTATCGACGGTTTTTACCCTGTCGGGGCCTTTAACGATACTGATAGTCCGGCCCTGGACAGCAGGGATGGAAAAATCGGGTATAGTGACAA
The DNA here is from genome assembly GCA_964464635.1 of uncultured Pirellulales bacterium. Taxonomy (GTDB): domain Bacteria; phylum Planctomycetota; class Phycisphaerae; order Sedimentisphaerales; family Anaerobacaceae; genus CAYLMG01. Next base: position 59,968 of record CAYXGT010000001.1, read on the forward strand.
GGTCGGAGGGCGGCTGAGCGGAGGGGCCCTGCCTGTCGTAAAGGGTTTTAGCGATGACTCCTGCTGCGGCGATGGACAGGCCGGCCTTTACGGCCCTTGCGAGAAACCTTCTTCTGTTTAATTGTTGCTCATTCTTTTCGTTCATTTTTCGGTGTCCGTTTTGAGAATAACATTCAGCAGCCGGGCAAGCCTGACAGCGGTCTCGATATCGTCGGCTTCGTGAATGCCTGCCACGACAGGGCCGTTATTGAAGACAAGCTCGATTGTGCCGTAGAAATCGAGCAGTCGTGCCTTATCTATACTGATATCGGCTGATTTTTCTTCTGCGCCGGTATTGATAAGGAATTTACAGTAACCTTCTGCCAATTGTTCGGCGTTTTTCTCGTCGGGCCGCTCGCTCAGGAAAATAGTAACATTCGAGCCGTCAATATTGTAAACGGCTGTGAAAGTATTGTCGAAGCCATCGAAACCGAGTGCGTTTCCGGTATAAAATTTTATGCTGCCCGGTATTAAATTATCTCCTGCAGTGATTAGCTGCTGCGGGAAAGAAAATTGTCTCTGGTCGGGCAGCTCTGCGGAGAGCTGCTTTGCGAATTCGGTCATCGCATTGAAAAGGGGCTCTGATTCGGCGGAGCCGATGAGCTCGATATAGTATTTGCCCTTCACGAAAAAAATCGCGTTTTCAGTTCTGTAACCGAAGTTTGTTTCGAAAAGAGCCCCCACTGCTTCGCTTTTGCGAAGCAAAATGGTGGGGGGTAAGGCGTCCGGCCTTTTCTGGATGCTGAAAACGCTGAAGGCATTTGCAGGCTCGGCCATATCATAAACGTAGAACTCAAACATCAACTGCTCATTGTTCTTACTTTTGAGCCAGCTTGTGTAAAGCATTTCAAAGCCGGAATCGACGTAAAAGGGGGCTTTGCCGTCAATCTTTTCATAGAGATTTTCAGCACTATAGACGGCGATTTCAGAAAGCGGCTCGAAACCGTCGGGAACAATTGAGTCCAAAAGACTATCGAGACTTTTCGGTGCGTCAGGAGTAACAATAGTTGAAGAAGTTTTAAGATTGAATTGCGGTATAACGATTGAAAGACCGATAATAAAAAGGACGGCTAATAAGAAAATGCTGATAACTGATTCTCCACAGGACACCTTACGGTGGTGGCGAGTCGTTTTGCCCCGAGTCTGTGCCATTACAGGCTCCATAGTTTTTGTTGCCGGTTCAGCTAAACCAATATACGGGGATTATAATAATTTTTTGGTCTTTGTCAATTGCAGCCCCGTGAGATAACTTCACATCCGGCGGATTGAAGGGATTGTGAGCAGACGATAAAGGCTGTTGACAGGCTTGTTTTCGGGCTGATATAATGGTTTGGAATGAAATAAGGAGATTGATATGACTGAATATATTCGATGCCTGGCTTTCTGGACGCCCGGGCCTGTAGAGATTATCGTAATTCTTATCGTGGCACTGCTGATATTCGGCAGGCGGCTTCCCGAGATTGCCAGAAGCATAGGCAGAAGCCTGACTGAGTTTAAAAAAGGCCTAAACGAAGCCAAAGAAACCAAAGACGAAATCGAAAATGATGTAAAGCAAATTAAAAACGACGTAGAAAAAGAGACAAAAGACACCTCAGGCAGTAACAATGCTGAAAAAGTCGATTAGCAACCAGGCTTCGCCGGAAAACAATAGCATATCACAATGGGCGAGAACAAAAAAACACACGACCCCCTTTCCAATACGATGAGTCTGGGCGACCATCTTGACGAGCTTCGGTCACGATTGCTCCTTGCGATTTTAGGGATTGTTATTTGTACGTTTATAAGTTTATGGTTCAGCCGATATTTAATTATCTTTTTACAAAAGCCGTACACAAACTTAATGGGCGACAAAGCGCTCCAGGCGCTTTCTCTGACAGAGGGATTCGTCAGCTATGTCAAGATAGCCCTTATTGCAGGACTGGTTATATCGTCACCGTGGGTTTTCTATCATATATGGATGTTCGTGGCGGCGGGCCTGTATGAGCATGAGAGGCGGTATGTGCATATAGCAGTGCCTTTTTCAGCGGTGTTATTCATTGGTGGCGCTTTGTTCTTTCTTTTTTTGGTAGCACCTATTTCGATCGGCTGGCTGATAAAGGTCAATGACTGGCTCGGGCTGAACACAAATATCACATTCAAGAATTATATAACTTTCGTAACGAGTCTGATGCTTGTCTTCGGTGTTGCCTTTCAGACACCTACGGCGATATTTTTCCTGAACAGGAGCGGCCTGGTTTCTATTTCTGCTCTTAGGGGTGCGCGCAAATACGTTATACTTGCCATTGTAATAATAGCGGCGATGGCGACGCCGCCTGACGTGGTAAGCCAGATTACGCTTGCGATACCGATGTATATGCTGTATGAGCTCGGGATAGTACTCTGTCATTTTGCCGGAGGGGAAAAATAATCTATGCTGACTTTGATAAATACGAATATGATGCAGCCGGCGATAGGGCCTGTGGGGCTGGATTATATCGCAGGGGCTGCGAAGAGCAGCGGTATCAATACCGAGCTGGTCGATTTGTGCATCGAGAATGATTGGCAGCAGGCTCTTGAGAAATATTTCAGCAATAAAGAGCCCACACTTATTGGGCTGAGCTTTCGCAACGTTGACGACTGCTTCTGGCCGAGCGCTGAATGGTTTGTCCCGAAGCTCGGCAAAATAATAGATGTGATACGCGAATTGTCTGATGTGCCGATAGTTGTGGGCGGGGTCGGCTTTTCGATATTCGGCAAAGAGATAATAGAAAGCACTGGGGCGGATTTCGGTGTGGCTGGTGACGGTGAGCAGGCAATAACGGAGCTATATAACGTAACACGGGCTTCCAGCCCGTGTTATCACGGCCAAGATGGCCGTGATACTCTCAACGGCAGAGGATTCAAGTCAATCAAAGGTTTGATTTGGCGAAGCGATGATGAGATTATATGCAACGGCAAGGCCTGGCCTGAGAAATTGTCGCTGTCGGTCGAGAGGGATACGGTTGATAATCGTGAGTACTTCAAGCGCGGCGGGCAGTGCGGTTTCGAGACAAAACGCGGATGCAACAGGGGATGTATATATTGCGCGGACCCGCTGGCGAAAGGCCCTGTGGCACGAGTAAGAGAGCCGGCGGAGGTGGCTGATGAGGTGCAGAACCTTGTGAATCAGGGGATTGACGTTTTGCATACCTGCGATTCGGAATTTAATATACCGGCTGAGCACGCGTTTGCAGTGTGTGAGGAGCTGATAAGACGCGGGCTTGGTGATAAGGTACGCTGGTACACGTATATGACGGTTCGGCCTTTCGATGCTGCGTTGGCCAGGATTATGAGGCAGGCCGGCTGTGTCGGGATAGATTTTACGACCGATTCGGCGTGTCCATCAATGCTGAAAACTTACAAACAAACTCACGTACAAGCTGATATCAAGACAGCGGTACGGTTATGCAGGGACAACGGTATAAAAGTAATGCTTGATTTGCTCTTAGGCGGCCCCGGCGAGACGCCGGCATCGGTTGCGGAGTCGATTGAGTTCTTCAAACGATTAGAGGCTGACTGTTTCGGGGCTTCGCTGGGTGTGCGGATTTACCCGGGGACAGGAATGGCGAGCGTGGTTGCGGCGGAAGATGACGGCCAGACTCCGCTTGGGGACGCCTTACGGCGAAATCCCAATCTTAAAAGAAAATACGATGGGCCTGTGGACTTTTTCAAGCCGACTTTTTATATATCAAGCTCCCTTGGCGACAAGCCTGCACAGCTTGTAAGAGACCTGATTAACGGCGACAAAAGGTTCTTCGAGCCTATGGTCGAGATTGAAAAAGGTGCACAGGGTAAATCGACCGACCACAATTATAACGACAATACCGAGCTTTTAGAGGCAATCAGGAAAGGTGCCCGCGGGGCGTACTGGGATATTTTGCATCAGCTTCGAGCGTGAGAAGGTCTGCTTGAATCACGGCCAGGATGGCCGTGTTACCTTGTTTTTACACTCAAAATGCACATTTTTGGGGGCGGTGGGAGCTGAAAAATTCTCCAAAAAAGGACAAAGCCGTAATAAATCTGTAACAATCAGGATTTAGGATTACGCTGTGAAGTTAACTATTTTTGTGTACGATATATTTAATAGAAAGGAGAGAAAAATGAAAAAGTTACTGTTTTTGGTCGTTCTGGCGCTTTTTGCTTCATTAGTGCCGGCTGGTGTAGCAAAAGAGGCTGCAGTTTTACTGCAGGATGCCCGCTACGCCGAGGATATCGAGGGTGATATTGACAAGGCAATCGGGCTTTATGAGAAAATAATTGCGGATAGTTCGGCTGATGCCAAAGTCAGGGCCCAGGCGATGTACCTTCAGGGTATGTGCTATCTCAAGAAGCAGGATGACATCGAGGCACAGACGGTCTTAAGCAAACTGGTGGCTGAGTATCCGGAACAAACACAAATCGTCGAAAAGGCCAGGGGTATCCTTGCGGAGCTAAGCGATTCGGACCCTGCAGCGCTGATGCCGCCTGAAACGCTTTTATACGTTGAGTTCGGCTCACCGGGCAGGCAGATCGAGACCATCCTCAATATGCTCAAGGGCACTCCCCTTGAAAATCCTCTTGCTGTATTAGGACAGGGCGGCTCATCCGGCGGCGGTCAGCAAAATCCCGGCCAGGTTTTAAGCGCCCTTTTCAATCCGAGTATGATGACCGAATTCAAAAAGATTCGCGGTATGGCATTCGGCATTACCGAAATAAAGCAAAATAATCCGTCGGGGATTTTGGTTTTATACCCGGGTAAAAGCGATGCGCTTCGCGGCATGATTATGGCGGGACTGAGTATGGTCGGTCAGCCGGCTGAATCTATCGAGGGGATGCAGATATTAGACATTATGGGCCAAGCAGGCGTTGCCTATGACGACACGGTCATCCTTGTTGCACATCCAACGGAACTGCTGAAAAAGTGCATTAACCAATACAAAGGTCTGAGCAGAGATACAAGCCTTTCGGACAATAATAAGTCCTTTGCCGCCATAGGCAAAAATGTCCGCAGACAAAACGCGGTGACAATATGGGCAAACGTTGATCAGGCTTTTGAGAGCTTCAAGCAATTACACGGCGGTACGCTGCCGGGGGAAATGCAGATTGCGGAAACTTTTCTCGACCAACAGAATATAGACGAAATTCTGACCTGCGTTTCAATCGAGGCTGATGCCTTAAACTTCGATACCAATATAAACTTCAAGCCGGGCCACAAATGTCTGGCATACGATATTTTCCGCACGCCGAATCTGAGCAGAAAAAACTTCTCGGCGGTTCCTTCCGACGCTGTAGCACTGGTCAGTTTTGCAATGAATGAAACGTCAGGCGAAAACATAGAGAAAATTCGCAGGCCTTTGAGAAGATTTTCAGGACTTGATATAGGCAGGGGATTATTCAATAATCTCGAACAGGTTACAATCTTTATCGTGCCGAATTTAAGCGCAAACATAAGCGACCCGATGGACATACCGGCTAATTGCATGGGCATTGCATTAACGAGCAAGGATCCTGCACAGACCCGCCAGACCTGGGAAACAATTCTTGGTACAGTAAGTACGATTGGGCAGGACGCGGCAGCAGGGCAGGGCCAGATAAAGGGAAGATACATTCTTCCAGTGGGCAGAAGCGGTCAACCTGTTTGTTGTTATCTTGACCAGTACGAAAATACGACGTTTCTGAGCCTGTCGGGCGAAGTCATTAAGTCGGCGATAGCTGCTCCTGAATCGAAGTCGGCTTTGACAAGCGGCGTTCTGGCCGGGCCACTGGAAAAATTAAGCCCGAACACAAGCAAGCTTGCTGTTTTGAATATCGGCGGGCTGATAAAAATCGCCAACGCTTTTATGACAGCAAAACACGATAATCCGCGAAATCCGGCTCATAAGACGATACAGAAGCTTGCAGAAGTTTTAGACAAGAGTTATGTCAGGATTCAAACCGACGAAAAAAACGATAGTCTGGGCATTCACGTAAATGTCAGTAATATTCCGCCTTTGAAGGATGTCTTTGCTCATGTTCATCAACTCTCGAGAATCGACCCGACTCAAAAGGTTATAGCTACAGGGCCTCAGCCGGGCAATAAAGCTGTACTGCAGTTTTCGCCGAGCGTAAGGCTTCAATGGCGAAGCGGTGCAGGTGCGGTCTCGCATAAAGTATATGTCGGTACAAAGGCGAATGAGCTGAACGTATTGGCTGAGACGAAAGACAGCGGAAGCACGCTGACGGACGTCAGGGAAGGTGAGAGTTATTACTGGCGTGTTGACGAGACATTGGTTGACGGGACGGTTATTACCGGCGATACGTGGCAGTTTAATACGGGAGGCAAGCTCGTCGGCTGGTGGCAATTGGATGTTGACATGGCTGATTCCATCGGCGGCAACCACGGCAAAATCGAAAACGGCCCACAATGGGTCGAAAACGGTGTTGTAGGCGGTGCGCTGCAGCTTGACGGCGAGGACGACTATGTAAGTTTGCCCATCGGCTCTCTTATCAGCTCGCTGACTGATTCGACGTTTGCGGTATGGGTGAATGTTAACAGTTCCGCCGGTCAGTGGCAGCGAATCTTTGATTTCGGCAGCGGTGAATCAACCTATATGTTTTTTACGCCCCGTTCAGGGTATTCAAATCAAGAGATGCGTTTTACTATGGCAGCCGGCGGCAGCCTCACTGACGAAGACATAACGTCGGCACCGATGACGCTGCCGGACGGCTGGCATCATGTAGCAGTAACGATAAACACAGCTAACAATACACACACGCTGTACCTTGATGGAAAGGTCGTCGCCAGTAACAACGGTGCACGTTATACGCCAGGCTCGCTTGGTGTTACTACTAACAACTGGCTCGGCAGGTCGCAATATTCTGTTGATCCATATTTGAAAGGTTCTTTAGATGATTTTCGCATTTACAATTATGCACTCAGTGATAATGAAATCTCGCAGCTTTCCCAAAGCGGCAAAAGCCAAAAAGCCGTGGTAGCTGTAGTAAAAGACGATAAAAAAATTGAAATAGATGTTGAACCAGATGTTGAAGCAGTGCAGTCTTTCGACGAAAGCCTTGTCGGCTGGTGGCAACTGGATGTTGACGCTGCTGGTTCGACCGGCCATAGTAACCACGGTAAAGTTATGAATAATCCGCAATGGGTGGACGGCAAGATAGGCGGCGGATTGAAATTCGACGGTGAGGATGACTACGTCGAGCTGCCAATCGGCTCGCTTATTTCGGAGCTTGAGAGAGCAACAATAATGGTCTGGATGGACTTTTCCAATGAAGGCGGGGCGTGGCAGCGGATATTCGACTTCGGCACGGATACGACTAACTATATATGTCTGTTACCACGAATGGAAGCCAACGGCCCGTTGCATATCGGGATTGCAGCAGGCCAGGGAGAGCGGACAGAGCTCGATGCCCAAACCGGCACCCTCCCAACCGGCTGGCACCACGTGGCGGTTGTTCTAGAACCAGGCAATATGCATCTTTACCTCGACGGCAAAGTTGTGGCCAGCACCGAGGGATGGTATGTTCTTAAAGACCTGGGCGTAACCACCAACAACTGGCTCGGCAGGTCGCAATATTTATCTGATGCGTACTTTAACGGCTCATTAGATGACCTTCGCATATACAACAGGGCCCTTACGGGCGCACAGATAGGCGAAATTTATAAAAGCGCGTTAAACCAGTAAGCAGAAGGTGTCGAATCAAAATAGGTGGTAAATTTTACAAAGATGGGTTTGGATTCAGGACGCAAACAGTTACAGTGGGCGATACTACTTCTGGTGATAGTTGTAGTGCTGCCCACTGTATGCCTTTTATGGTTTATGAGCCAGGCGGTCAAAAACGAGCGGCTGGTGGTTCGACAGAAACTTATTGATTTATATACCAAAAGAGCGGACAGCTTTTTCAAAGAAACTCCGGAGCAATATTTCGAGTCTGAAATAAACAAGCTCAATTCCCAGGCGACGGCTGATGCCTTGACTATGTTTGATATATTCGCGGTGAGGCCGGACAGTCCATACCAGGGTATGTTAATCTTTGATGCGAGTGGTAGTCTTGTCTATCCGATTTTAGAGAGTTTGCCGGACGAGCAGAACCCGCCAGAAGGCGAGGTCTCGCCAAAGGCGGACAGAGACCTTGTAACAGCATTTCAGCAGGAACTGGCCGGCGATATCGAAGCAGCTATCAAGGAATATGAAAAAATCGCGGAATACAGTAACTCAGATATTATTCGCTACAAGGCTGTTCTTGCCAAGGCCCGCTGTCTTTGGAAATTAGACAGACAGCAGGAAGCAATCGAACTGAGCTATGGTTTGTCTTATCCTGAGAATCCTGAAAGCACAGGGCCTGTAACGGCTGCGATGGCAGTGCAGGCGCGGGTTTACCTGGCAGGTCTTTACGCCCAGGGGAGTGATAAGAATTTGTTTAATCACCTTCGCAGAATTCTGGTTAATACCCAATACAATAATGAAAAAGAGAATCCTTTTCTGCCGGCCTGCCCTGCTCAGATGATAGTCTGGCATTTAGAGCAATTGATTAATTTAGCGGAAGCTGAGGGGCTGTCGCAACGGCTTGCCGACGAAATCCAGTTTGCGAGAAGCAGGATATCGTCGTATAAGAATTCTATTGAAGCGGCCGGGATTTATGCCGACGCCGGGTCATTAAAAAGCTGGCCCATCCAGGTCGTAAGAAGAATTTCACCCGGAAGCGATGTTTACGGCTTTAAGCTCGAGACGGCTGAAAGAAAAGTTTTGTGCCTTTCCGGCTTTGAGAAGATGCTGAAAATCATAACGGCCGGCGTGAACGATATAGAGGATGACACCGTCGGCGTACTTGTTTATGACAATTTCGGCAGGCTTGTATCGGGTGATAAGGATTCCGTGGGCGAGGTATTTTTGACATTAAATCCGGGCAGATTTTTGCCCGAGTTCAAGGCGGCGATATATTTCAAGGAAACAGGTGTTTTTGAAGAAGCAGCCAGAAGGCAGATAGCGATTTATACCTGGACGGGAGTTCTTGTTGTTCTGTTGATTTTTATCACAGCGGCTTTTACCCTGCGGGCCATAGGTAAACAGGCAAAGCTGAACAGGCTCAAAAATGATTTTATAGCGACCGTGACTCACGAGCTGAAAACCCCGCTTTCGTCAACGCGTGTTCTGGTGGATACGCTTCTTGACGGCAGATTCGAAGAGCAGAAACAGGCGTACGAATATCTGCAGCTCATATCGAAAGAAAACGAGAGGCTGAGCCATTTGATAGATAACTTCCTTACGTTTTCTCGGATGGAACGTAATAAACGGGCGTTTAGTATGTCGCGGGTAAGCCCTGTTGAAATAGCTAATACGGCGACGGATGCGGTGCGGACGAAATTCGAAAAGGCCAATGTTAAGTTTAATCTTGATATCGCCAGACCGTTGCCGATGCTGCATGCGGATAAGGATGCTATGGTAACGGTTCTGATAAATCTTCTGGATAATGCGTGCAAATATTCGTATGATAATAAGCAGATAGAGTTGAAGGTCTTTACAGAGGACAGCTCGGTATGTTTCGCAGTCAAAGACAACGGTATCGGGATGGGCAGGCGAGTAACGAAAAAGATATTCAAGAGGTTTTATCAGGCGGACAGCAGTCTTTCGCGGCAGACAGAGGGAGCCGGGCTCGGACTGGCGATAGTCAGATTCATTGTCAATGCACATAAAGGTTCGATATCGGTTGAGAGCAAAGCCGGCAAGGGCAGCACCTTTACCGTCAGGCTGCCTGCGAGTAATTAGGCTCAAAAGGACAGGGATGATTTTATGGAAAGTGTGCTGATTATAGAAGATGACCCGGCGATGCTTCGGGGGCTGAAGGACAATTTCGAGCTGAAAGGCTACAACGTCAAGACGGCCCGTGACGGTGAGGAGGGTCTTGGCACGGCGTTAGCCGAGCCGGCGGATTTGATTATTCTCGATATTATGCTACCGAAGATTAACGGCTATGAAATCTGCGACAAGATACGTAAAAGAAATCTCGATATGCCGATTATTATGCTGACAGCCAAGGACCAGGAGTCGGACGTCATTTTAGGGCTGAACCTGGGTGCGGACGATTATGTCACCAAGCCTTTCAGTATAAAAGAGCTGCTGGCGAGGTCCGCTGCGTTTCTGCGACGCAGGCAAAAAGAGGAGCGCGAGGTTTATGAATTCGGCGACTGCAGGCTCGATACCGTCAGGGGCGTTTTGACGCGTGACGGCAAAGAAGTTAAACTGACGCCCGGTGAGTATAAGATGATGCATCTTTTTCTGCGAAGGGCCGGCTGCTCCCTGACGTGTGACGAGATACGCAATACCGTTTGGGGCTATTCGAGCTTTATTACGCTGCGTGACATCGACAGGACAGTGGCCGCTTTGCGAAATAAAATCGAGCCCGAGCCGGATAATCCTGTGTTTATCCGCACGATAGGAGGTATAGGCTATAAATTCGAGCCGCCCGAATGAGATGGAAACGGTTTTAATAGTAGAAGATGATTCGACGATGCTGCGGGGGCTGAAGGATAACTTCGAGTACTCCGGCTATACGGTGATAACGGCTGAGGACGGCGAGAAGGGATTGAATGCGGCGCTGGATGCCAAACCCGATTTGATTCTACTCGATATTATGCTGCCGAAGATTAACGGTTACGAGGTGTGCCGGCTGATACGCAAGGAAAAGCTCGATATGCCAATTATTATGCTTACGGCCAAGGGTGAGGAATCGGATATCATTTTAGGGCTGAACCTGGGTGCGGATGATTATGTCACCAAGCCTTTCAGTATCAAAGAGCTTCTGGCGAGAGCCGCTGCGTTTCTGCGACGAAGAAAACAGGAAGAAAAAGATGTTTACGGGTTCGGCGATTGCGAGCTTGATATACCAGCGAGAAAGTTCACCAAGAAAGGCAAAGAGATTAAGCTGTCGCCGAAGGAGTTTAAGCTGCTCGAGCACTTTCTGAAAAGAGAGGGCAGGGCACTTACGCGTGACGAGATATTAAACGCCGTGTGGGGGTATGACAGTTACGTTACCGACCGCAGCGTGGACAGGTTCGTAACGACTTTGCGGAATAAAGTCGAGCCTGACCCGCACAATCCCGCCTTTATCCATACGATTCGTGAGATCGGCTACAAGTTCGAGACCGGCTCAGAGTAGCACGGCCATCCCGGCCATGTCACCACGGGCTGGAAGCCCGTGGTACTATTTCAATCGAGAGTGACCTGCTGCTGATATTCAGGGACGGTGACTTTCCAACCGGTCTTTTCAGAGATGAAATTTCCGAATTCTTTTGCGCTTTTTTCCTCGCCGTGAACGACAAAGACATGTCTGGGGGCTTTTTGCATATTTTTGAGCCAGTCGAGCATTTCGTTTTTGTCGGCGTGTGCACTAAAGCCGTGAATTCTTTCGATTCTTGCCTTTACGGGATATTTCTGGCCGAGGATTCTGACCTGTTTTTCGCCGTCAACGATTCTCCTGCCGAGCGTGCCGATTGCCTGATATCCTACGAATGTGATAGTCGATTCCGGCCTGGTGATGTTCTGTACGAGATGATACTTGATTCGCCCGCCTGTACACATACCCGAGCCGGCTATTATGATGATGGGCACGTTTATTTTGTTGATCGCCTTCGACTCATTCGCCGAGCCGGCCAGGTGTAGTGTCGGGATGTCGAACGGGGAATTGTGATTGTTGACAAGGTTGGTCATCTTCGTATCGTACAGGTCGGCGTGCTTTTCGAAGACCTCGGTTATTTTCGAGGCCATCGGGCTGTCGAGATAAATCTGTATGGGTTGTATCTGCTTAGCGATTAGCAGCTCGTTTATGTAGTAAAGCACCTCCTGCGAGCGTTCGAGAGCGAAGCTGGGGATTACGATATTTCCGCCGGCAACCCTTGTTGAGTTTATGATTTCCGCGAACTGCCCTTTAATACTTTCGGTATTGTGATGGATTCTGTCGCCGTAGGTCGATTCGATGAGTATGTAATCGGCTTTGTCGAAGACGGTCGGGTCGCTGACAATCGGCCTGTCTGGTCTTCCGATGTCGCCGGAGAAAAGGATTATTCGTTCATCGCTGTTTTTGCCTACCTTTGCTCTTATTACCGACGAGCCGAGGACGTGCCCTGCGTCGTAGAGTGTTGCTTCAACCTTGTCGTCTTTTGCGAGAGCGAAACGCTCACGGTATTGTACGGGCTCGAACTGACCGAAGACCGCTTCGGCATCTTCGACAGTGTACAAGGGTTCTTCGGGGTATGGGCCTTTTCTGCCCTGCTTTTCGTGACGTTTTCTTTTGTGCTCTGCATCCTCTTCCTGCAGTTTAGCGGCGTCGAGCAGAATTATCTTTGCGATTTCGGCTGTGGCTTCTGTGCAATAAATCGGGCCTTTGAAACCTTCTTTGACGAGCTTCGGCAATAGGCCGCAATGGTCGAGATGCGCGTGCGTTAGAATGACAGCATTTATTTTCGCAGGCGGAAAGGGAAACGGGTCCCAGTTTCTTTTTGCGAAATGTCTTTCCTGATACAGGCCGCAATCAACAAGTATATTGGTGCCGTCGGCCTGCAGCAGATGTCGTGAGCCGGTGACGTTCTGAGCGGCTCCGAGAAAGCTGAGCTTTATTTCCATAGCGCTCCTTTATTGGCATATCTATAGTTATATCAAGAACCTATATTGTAACATTCTCGGGATTCGTTTACAAGAGATTTTTGGGTTAACGTTCTTAATTGCTTTCGAGAATGAAGGTTACGGGCCCGTCATTTGTGCTTGTGACGTGCATATGTGCTGCGAAAATTCCGGTCTGGATTTCGACGTTTTGGTCTTTTATAAGCTGTATCACTTTTTCGTAAAGCTTTTGTGCTAATTGCGGCTGTGCGGCGTCGTCAAAGCCGGGGCGCCTGCCCTTCTGACAGTTACCGTGAAGTGTGAAATTGCTGATAAGCAAAATTGAGCCATTGACGTCCTTAACGCTGAGATTCATTTTGTCCTGTTCATCCGGGAAGATTCGCAGGTTTGGGATTTTCTCTGCGAAAAAGGCTGCGTCTTTTTCGGTATCGTCTTTGGCGACGCTTAGATATACGAGCAGTCCTTTATCGATTCTGCCGACGGTTTTGTCGTCAACGTCAACCTTTGCATTTGAGACTCTTTGTATTACAGCTCTCATAATGTAACACGGGCTTCCAGCCCGTGTTAGCACGGCCAGGATGGCCGTGCTACGGTTTTCCCCAGTTTAGGTTATTAAAGTCTTCTTTTGGAATCCATCTTACGCTTCCGTCTGCGAATAATATGTTTGCACCGTCGCCTTTGTGGTTTTCTGCTGTTAGCATTTCCGGTCCGCCTGCCTGGTTCCAGCGTTTCTTATAGACTTTTCTTTTTTCGGGATTTTTACCAAAAATACTTACATCTTCGCCTTTTTCTTTTAGAATCTTATAACTATAATGAGATGATACAGTTACATCTCTGCCATTAGGGTCTTTTCCGTAATTAGTATCAAAAAGGACGACCGTATTAGGATCAACGTCTTTTAGTTTTTTACCATTAAGATTAATATTCATCGCATAACTTGATTCACCGACCTCTGCATCCGAAGCCATGCATATAAATTCTTTTGGGTGTGCATCTTCGAATAAAATCAGCAAATCACACCAATTATTAGTGTCTGGAAATAATTCCTTTTTTTCATGTGCATAAGTCATAATTGATTTGCCTAAGCCTGATAAGTGTGTTTTGCAAACGGCTTTTGTATAAAATGTTCTTCTTGTTGGATGTTGCCGTATTATGAATATAATTGGAAGTGATAAAAATACTATTGCTATTAATGTTAATAATATTTTATCTAACTTCGATTTTCTTTTAATTATAATTTTTTCTAGTTCTACTATCAGGTATAGACAGGGAGTTAATATAAAAATTAAGCTGATTATGAATGTTATAATTTTTACTGTTTCATTTTTTTCATCTGAGCTATAAGCACAAAAGAACGTACCTATTAATATCATTATGAAAGTAATGATTAATACTAATCGACCCTTTGTGCTTCTCATACCGGTTCTTTTTCTGACAATCCTATTGTTTCGGTTATTCTTTCGAAATCATCGAGGCTGTAAAAGTCAATTATTACCTTGCCTCGGTTTCCGTTCTTGCGCGTCTCTATCGTTACCTTTGTTCCTAATTGGCTTGTCAGGCGGTTCTCAAGGTCAATGATATGAGCGGGTTTTACAGGCAGCGGCCTTCTGGGTTTTTCTGAATCTGTAAGGTGCTTTCTTACGAGACGTTCGACCTCTCTTACACTGAGTCTGCCTGCCATAGCACGGTTTGCAAGCTTTCTTCGTATCTCATCCGTGGGCAGTGCGAGAATTGCTCTGGCGTGGCCCATTGAAAGCGAGCCGTCGTTAATCATCTGCTTAATCTCATCCGGTAAGTCGAGCAACCGCAGGTGGTTAGCAATGTCAGAGCGGTCCTTGCCGAGACGGTGCGCGGCTTCCTGCTGAGTAATATTGAGGCTTTTTATGAAGTTTTGATATGCCTTTGCACGCTCTATTGGATTAAGGTCGCTTCTGTGAATGTTTTCGACCAGGGCAAGCTCGAGAAGCTCTTCATCTTTTGCTTCTCTGACGATTGCCGGTATCGTCTTTAATTCTGCGAGACCGGCAGCTCTTAATCTTCTCTCGCCGGCGATTACTTCAAATTGTTTTCCCGCTTTTCTGACGACTATCGGCTGAATAACTCCATTGGTCCTTATAGATTCAGCCATCTCTTCCAGCCCTGTCATATCCCAGGAGGTTCTTGGCTGATATGGGTTTGGTTTTATTTGAGAGATATCTATATTTTGCATAGAATTCTGTAAGTCCTTATCTACAGGGAAGTTAGATAAATTTGAGACCGTTGTTGAAGTATTCTTATTGTCTGGTTTTAGAGACATTATCGGACCTATAAGAGACTGCAGCCCCCTGCCGAGATGTTTCGGTTTTTCCTTTTTCGTTGACATATATACGCTCCTTTCATATTCCGTTATTGAAGCCTGCTTGCCTTTGAGGCTCTATAAGCCAACATCTATTAGACCGGCAAGTCGAGCTGACAGGCCTTGGCACGTCCAGGATGGTTGTGCTTTATATTTTAATTTCGGCCTTTTTACTTAAAAATCTGTAATTTTACAAACATAAAATTAAAATATTAGTAACGTTTCACGTGAAACGTTACTCGATACTCGATTCTGGTTACTTGATGATAGATACCTAAAAATTAATCCTCACTTTAGATTTAACAAATTCAGTGTTATGATATTCGATTAAACCTTTTTCGTTTAGTATCCTGGATTACGCAATTAAGATACCTGATAATAATTGCATATCTGTCAATGTTGGCAGCAGCAATTTTTTAAAAGTTTTTTAACCTTATAAAAATATGTAAAATGTTTTAAAACAATTTAAAACTCCTACTGACACTGCTGACAACTTTTGAATTCAAGACCAAGATGGCCTTGTTGTGGAACGTTTCACGTGAAACTTTTTTCGATAATAGATTCTCGATACTTGATTCTTGTTGCTTAGTTCTTGATGATATATTTTGCATGTCTATGATTCTTCTTAAAAACACAATTATAAACTTTTGATTTTAATATACCTGAAACTTATTTAGCTATATAAGGTGTTTGTTGTATTTATATCATACATTAAAATCCTTTTCAGATACAAGCACCCGATTTTGAATGTGAACACATTCACTAAGTTGATGTAAGAAAAATAATATAATTAAGAACATTGTTAACATTCAAATTAAAAACGGCTCAATCGTTATTATTAATATTGATATGGCCGTTTTTCATTAATTTTTTAAGATATTTTGATTGTTAAGAGGCTGATTTAAATATAGGCTTAAACAAAGGTTTAGCAAATTGTAGAAAGGCTTGAAATGAAAAAAGAGCAGATATTAGACTTCATAAATAAGAATCCTGTTTTTGCACTGGCGACTGCTGATGAGAATCTGCCACACTTGAGGTATATAATGATGTACAGGGCGGATGAGGAAGGGCTTGTATTCAGTACGGGCGAAAATAAGGACCTTAACAATCAGCTTAAAAACAACCCTATGGTTGAGATGTGCTTTTACAGCCTTGAGGAGCAAAAGCAGATAAGGATCAGCGGGACGGTCGAAGAACTCGAGGATATCCAGTTAAAAAAGCAGATAGTAGAAGATTTTCCATTTCTGCGGGAATGGGTTGACAGGGAAGGGTACGATGTGCTCGTGGTGTACATATTAAGAAACGGCAAGGCGACGATATGGACGATGGAGACGACCTTCGCCCCGAAAGAGTACATTGATTTGTAAATAAAAGAAGAATATCGAATAGCCAACGAGAAAGATTGAAGTTAGAAGTAGAAAACCGTACAAGTGCTCGATACTCGATAAAAATAGCTAACGAATGGCATCAATATTTTCTGCTGAGTGTTCTGGCGGGGCGGGTTTGGTTTATAAAGAAGTAGCGGAGGGCGTCGATGGGGTGGTCATATACATCTGATCTTACAACATAAAAACAATACTTTCAGGAATGGTGAAAGTTCCCTAAACTTGCTGACTATGTCGATAAGCATAGTTCCAAAGAATCAGAAACAAAATTTACTTCAAGATGGCACTTTACGGAAGAAGCTATCTTTTCTAAGGTCTTAAGGCTATATCCGTTATAATCTGCGTCCTCCAGCCTCGAAATAACAGATTGTTTCATACCAGTCAATCGCGCGAATTGTTCCTGCGTCATACCCAACTTTGTGCGAATCTCATATATCTGCTCTGCAACTAACGAGGCGGTGCGTTCACGCTGTAGAGACTTTAAGCGTTTCGGGTTATTTTTAATATACCTTTTATGAAGTATTTCAACTGCATTTCTTGTAGTCTTTTTTTTCACAATCACAATCCCTCTTCATACCTTTTCCTGGTAAATTATTGTTTCTGTCCTCGGCATCCTATCCTTATTATAATATCGCAAATTTGCTATAAGAGTTCAAGGAAAATCTTATATTTTTTCCAGAAATTTTTCTTTTCCATTTTAAAATACTCGTAATTCCTTATTATAAAACAACTTGCAGAGTCAGGTTCTAAATCTATCAGGTTTTGAGGACTTAATCAATTGTTTTTTTCAATACCTTCTACTGGCAGTTTTAGCTGGATTATCGTAGTTGATGAAGAAGTAACGGAGGGCGTCAATGGGGTGGTCGTACACGCCGTCCTTTAGGGGCAACTCCCGGCTGGCATCGGATGCGTTTTCAGGGTAGTGATAACACCGCAAAGCCTCAATCAGACGAGGACATCTCGGCGAGATGAAAAGGGAGGTTCGGCCGTCACCGGAACGGATAGCTCTTCTGATAAGCTCTAACCCAGCAATGATAGAGCTTCTTCTAAAACGAGTGCGTATGCCGGCAGCGTTCAGGCTTCTGACGGCACTTGTGCCGGTGACATCATTAGCGGCTGAGCCGGACGGGTCGCAGAAGGTAGCGGCGACTTTTTCTTCGCTTACTGGTGTTCGTTTTTTGATTTCGTCGGCGTGGATGTCAATCGTAGCCCGCGAACGGACGTATTCGTCGATAACGTAAACGTTGTTGTCACTGTCGGTCTGAATCCATAAGCAGACGAACGGATTTACGAAGCCGAAATCGATGGAACGATAAAGCAGCAAACAGGGGTTGAAGTCGAGTGCTCTGACGTTGACGGCAGGGTCAAATTCATCGAAGACGATGTTTTCGAGTGACGGTCTTTGGCAGAGCATTTCAGACTGCCAGGCAGCCCTTGAGGAGCGTTTCATAGCGGTAATGACGTCGTCAATTTTCAGATAGCCGACAGCTTTTTTGGCCCGGCCCTGACAATCGCCAGAAAGGGGACATTGCGAGCAGGTCCTGCCGGTACATTTTTCGATTGTCTCCCAGATGCACCATTTGAAGACGGGTACATTTCGCTGCTTTGCAGCGGTGACTATTTTGTGCATCAGGCCATAAGGTCTGTGCATAGTGCTGATGGATTCTATCGCGGGGACGATGCTGTTTTTTGAAATCGTAGTGAACTGGGCGGCTGTGAAGACGTCCTCGTCGAAGAGCTCGACCTCGTCACAGCGGAGTTTTTGTATGTGCTGGCCCCGGACTGAGGTGTGCGATTGCGTGAGCAATTCGACGGCGGAGGCGTTATTGAATGTGCAGCTTTCTTTTTTTAAGGGTTCTGCGAGCAGATTTTCGTAACCTTTTGGCAGGAAAGAGGTTAGGTATTGATACATTCTCTGTGCCTGCTCTGCGGAGCCTGCGAGGATACGAGTCTGGCAGGCAGGTTTAAAGACCGAATCGAGCAGTGTGGCGACAGCTGCGAGCTGGGTTTTACCGCCTGCACGGTTCGCCCAGATTACTGCGTCTGCGTTTGGCTTTTTCGAGCCTTCAAAATCTGCATTAAAACTGTGCCAGAGGTAATCGAGCGGCGCGTTATGGCCTTTGCAGATATGCCTGTGCGGAATGTCCAGATTCAGAAATATTTTTATATAGTTTTTGAGGTGCTTTTTTGTAGCCGGCCTGGTGAGCCTTAAGCTGTCATAAATATTTGAGGCCCGCACGAGAGCCGCCGATTTGTCCCTGTTTTTTTTCGTTTTTGTCATGGTATTTTGTCCCCTTGTTAAGCTGGTTAAAGCTGACAGAAATAAATGAAAAATATTTTTATATTTCGGTTTTTTTATAGAACACTTTTCGAGTACCGACATAGAAATTAATAGCCAAACTTTTTTGAGACGTTCATTTGGCTTCGGCTGGGTGACACGATAAAATAAAAAGTTATGCGGAAAGAGAGATCAGTCTAACAAACAGCGAATGCATAAAGGAAGACTGTGTTCTCTCTTTCTTATTTAAAAATCGGCACACATCTGAAGTATGTTTTCCCTTATTGGCATCAGGTATTTTAATTTTCAATTTCCTAATTTTCTTACGCACACATTTTGAACGCTTTAAGTAAAAATTAATAAGTAAGCTGAAAACGGCAAAGGTAAACTGGTTTCGAACAAGGTGATGTTTTGAAAAGTTAAGCTTATTTGATATAGCCAGACCAGTCTAACAATTAATTATGAGCTAATTATCGTCCAGGTAAGACTTAGGTCTGGCTATTTTTATGCGCTTGTTTTTTTTCAGCCACAAAGGCACGAAGAATATAAGACACGGATTTACACAGATTAACACTGTTAAAAAAGATAAAAGAATGAAATAATTTGACAAGAATTACCTAAGGCACAAAAAAAGAGCACAAGTGCATAAGAGCAATGTAACACGGACATCCTGTCCGTGTTAGCACGGCCGAGATGGCCGTGCTACTTTTGCGGGGTCCTGGTTGTAGAAGCGTTTGAGCTCGTTATAGAGTTCTGCGTGAGATTTTTTGAGGTGCTGCGGTTTCTCGAAAAAGAATTCCGTAGCGACGGCGAAGAACTCGGCTTCGTTTGTTGCGGCGTATCTGCTCAATAGTGTCGGCTGATTCTTCGAGACGGCTTTTTTGTGTTTCTCGAAATCCTTTTGCAGGACCCTTGCCCAGGCGATAAAGCTTGAGCGTCTTTTGAGAACCTCGGAGCTGTCGGATTCGCCGCCGGTCGAGTCTATCTGGTGCGCGAACTCGTGAAAGACGACGTTCTGGCCGTCATGTGCGTCCGCGTATGAGTGCCTGACGTCGTCCCAGGACAGAATCACCGGGCCCTTGTGCCAGGATTGTCCGCTGAGGGGGATATCGCCTTCGGCGACGATTCCGCCTGCAAGGTAACTTCTGTGCGGAGCGATGAAGGTATGCGGATAAACGAGTATCGAACGCAGGCGGGGATAGTAGTCGGTTTTGCGATGCAGCAGCAGTATGCAGGCGTATGCGGCGATGGTGAGTTTTATTTCGTCGGTGATTTCGAGCCCGCCGCAACCTTCAAAACGCTTCTCCGATAGAAAGATGAGGATGTGCCGGGCCAGCTCAATTTTGTCGTCGTCTGATAGCGAATTATAGTAGGGCACATTCGTCTCGATGATTTTCAGCCAGTCGGCTCTAAACGGCCTGTTTTTGATACGATTGCGCCTGAGATTTTTGAACAGCCACATATATTGTTCCTTTATTCGTCTCTATCGTTGCTCATATTTTATCATATTCGGCGAAAAAGTCCGCACCGATATGTAAAAGGAATTATAGCTTATTGTAGTTGTGTGCAATAAGGCTGCTGCTTATTGTAATTTTTTCGATAAATTGCAATAAGGGTTTACCCCGTGAGATAGGTTTCATATCTCACGAGGTTTATTTTTCCTGCTCTGCGATTGCAGCAAGGAGTTTTTCTGCAAGGGCGGGAGCTATGCTCGGCAGTGTGCCGGGCTGCGGTTCTGAGGAGTCCGGCTTAGCCTTTTGATTTTCATCCTTCAACAGGCTGATAATGTCCAGACAGGCTTTTCGTGCGGTCTCCTGATTTTCGGATTCGGTAAGAGCGATAAGCTTTGCAGCGGCGAGTGACGCAAACTTTGCGATTAGAAGTCTGCTGTTTCTGCCTAACAGCTCTATTCGCCTGTCAAGCTCGACAACGTAGCTGTCGCTGCCCAGCCATTTGCTGTAAAGGCTCTGGCTGACACCGTGCTTTTGCAGTACCTGCTCAGCCGAGAGGTCGCTCGCGAATAAATCATCAAGAACGGTGAGCTGTCTTTTGCTTAGTTTTTTCGACATTTGGTTTTCCTTAAAAAGATTATCACTGGTTCAAGTCAAAAGTCATAAGAAACAATCAACCACGAATTAACACGAAGAAACACGAATAAAAAATAAAAAGAAAAATTAGACACTGATTTACACGGATTAACACTGTCAAAAAAAATGTATAAACTTAATAATTCGTGAAAATTCGTGGTTAATAAAATCAGTGACAATCAGCTAAATCATTTATTAAATACAAAAACGTGTCCGGTAAAAACATCCCTTAGGTAACATTAGTGACGTTGCGGGGGATTTTTTCATTATCTTTTTTGGGATTTGGTGATTTATTTTTTATATTTTTAATAGATGACAAAGCAATTGAGTCGCCGAGCTATGCTGCGAAAGAAATTCCAGCTTCGCCGGGGAGGGGGATAAAAAGTTTTATCTCCTTGAAAAAAGGCAGACAGGCCAGCCGGTACTAAATGATACTAAATTGCCTGATCTGCCTTTTTTATTTTTAAAACCATTACACATAAATTATAAGACACGGATTTACACCGATTAACACTGTTAAATAAAAGATTCACAAAGAATAAAACATTAAAAATTATCGCTGATACCTAAGGCATAAATTTCGTTGATTTAGATGATTACGCTGTAAATAAAATTAAATCTCTCAAATCAGCCCGTCTCGGCTCGACGCCTGCGGTGAGACGGGCGTAATCAGTTATTAGATAATTTGTGAAAATTCGTGGTTACAAGCTTTTGAAATTCTGAAAAATCAATTCAATCTTTTGCAGATTATTTTGAACTCGATTTTTATCGAGCGGTGGATTAGTTCTCATCGGCCGGCGGCTGGGGGGTATCCGTTCCGGCTGAAAATCGAAGGACGATTTCCACTCGGCGGCTCCGGGCTTCGGTCTGCAGCGGCTGGAACTGGCCGCGACTTATCACTGATAACTTTGAGCCTG
The DNA here is from genome assembly GCA_964464635.1 of uncultured Pirellulales bacterium. Classification (GTDB taxonomy): domain Bacteria; phylum Planctomycetota; class Phycisphaerae; order Sedimentisphaerales; family Anaerobacaceae; genus CAYLMG01. The sequence goes on from CAYXGT010000001.1 coordinate 81,617, forward strand.
GAATTCCTTCATCCTGCAGGATACGCACAACCGCCAATGCCCGCTGTGCCCCCAAATTCCAATTGTCCTTAAACGTCTTTACTGTTTGCGGCCTGAGAAGAGGAAGTGCATCGGTATAGCCGGTGACCAATACAACACAATCCGTATAATTTTGTTTGATTGATTCGGCGATACTTTTTATCTTTTCCGTTGCAGCAGGTTTTACCTCTGCCGAGCCCGTGCCGAAAAGCTCGTCCCCCGATAGTGTGAACTTTTTTATATCCCTGTCGCCGAATTCCCACAGCTCACTGTCAGCCTTTTCCTGAGCGGCCAAATATTTTTCTTCCCATATATTTTTCTGAGTTTCATAATCCTGATGATTAGCTTCCAGTTTTCCCTGCCATATATTTTTCTGAGTTTCAAACTCCTGTTGAATAAGTTTTTCTTTGGCTCTTGACCTGAACAGGGCGATGAATGCGAACAGGGTTATTACGGCAAGGACGAATATTGTCACAGCGACAGCCGAAGCGGGCAGTCGATAGCCGCCTGGATTTTTCGTTGCAACGGCCAAGTCGGGTGCGGAACTTTGGGCTGAGATTTCGAGCTTATAATTACCCACCGATTTGCTTTCGCCAGCTCTTACCGTTACCGATTTATCGGGACCCAGACGGATTTTGCATCCCATTTGTGCCTTGGCATCATCAATGCGTTTGTCACTGATTAGTATTCCGTTTTTCCATACTTTAAGATGCCAATCTTTAATCGTTTTATTCCTTCCTAATATTGCAAATCCGAACAGATAACCGTCGATTTTCTTACTACTCTATCAGCCAGTTGTTTGCAAATTTCGCGAAATCCAGGAAGTCGACGTCCTTATCGCCGTCGAGGTCTGCACCGCCGCAGGCAGGCGTATCAATACAACCGGAGCTAAGCCACCGAATTGCAAATCCGGTTAAGTCTTCCATACCGCGAACACCGGAATAAATATTGGCCACGTCAATGTTCATAACGGCTGTATCATAAAGACCAAACGTATCTTCTACTCGAACCGTGAACGCATTTGTGCCTGTATCAGAATCCGAAGGCGTTCCTGAAAGAGAACCATCAGTTGCGACTGTCAGCCAGGCCTGGCCGCTGACTTTACTGAAGGTCAGCGGGTCGCTGTCCGGATCATTGGCTAAGCTGGCAAGTGTCTGTCCTGTATAGGCATCATCCTCGAGGCCATCGGGAAGGACTATTGGGTCACTGGTGAAATATGGCTCGTCGTTCGAAGCCAATGCTTCCACCTCCGTGGGACTCAAAGCACTGGAATAGATGCGCAAATCATCCACGCGCCCATTCAGGTAGGGATCGCTGTATTGAGACCTGCCGATATAGTTTTGTGTTGTGACGCCGAGTGAATCCGGAGTAAGGCTCATCGAGCTGTTGCGTCCGACTTCGTCACCGCCAACATAAAGAATGCCCGTATTTCCGCTGTGCGTTACGGCCACATGCGTCCAGGCACCCGATGGAAGTGCGTCGCTGCCATCGATTTGCTGTTCTCCGCCAGACCCACCGGTAGTGATGGCAAAACGTACCTTATTCGTCCAACCGTTTTTCGGCGTCAGGAACATGCTCACGGACGTGCCGGTTCCGAAGTCAAACACACGCGACCAGGTGCTGACCGCATCCAGGTAAATCCAGGCGGAGATAGTAAAATCGGTCAGGCCGTCAACCACGCCGGAAGGTAGCCTTACATAGTCGTTCGTACCATCCAAATTAACGGCTTTGTGGTACTTTCCCGTGCTCCAGAGAGGGCCGTTGACGAGTGTGCCGTTCCAGCCGTTGCCGGTGACATCGGAAGCGGTTGTACCGCTGGTTTCATCAAACCTCAGATAAGCATGCATGCTGACCGGATTCGCTTCCGCTTCGCTGCTGTTGAGGCTTTCACCGGCTGCTGTGTTCGCGCTGACCACATAGTAGTACGTTGTGCCCGCGATTACACTGGTGTCGCTGTAATTAGCTGTGGTTACGTTCGTATCGATAGTCGTGTAAGGGCCGCCGCTGGTGGTTGAGCGTTTGACGTTGTAGCTTGTCGCGCCGGCAGATGCCGCCCAGGTCAGGTCAATCCGGCTGGAGAAGACCCACACGGCATTTAGAGACGTTGGGAAGGCCGGAGCGGACGGAGACAGAATGCCCCACTTCTGGTTGGCCAACCCGGCATATTCATTGGTCACTATCGCTGCGCCGGGGGACATAGATGCGTTCTCAACCTCATAGTCCATGCCTGAATCAACGGTTGTAATGCGGTAATAACCATCCCCAAGCGATTGGACGATGAAACGCTGCCCCTGGCTCTCGATGCCCCACCACCAGGTCATGGTGTTGTACCATGTGTTCCAGTACCAGTTGTCATGCACGGACTGGACACGGTACTGGCCTGCGCCCA
>CAYXGT010000002.1:0-80880 GCA_964464635.1 uncultured Pirellulales bacterium
CCTCATTTTTTTCAGCCAGCCGATATTTTTCCTGCAGCTTATAGTTTAGCTGCTCGAGAGCGCCTTCTTTGAGCCAGAGTGAGCGAACGATGCGCTGGTCCCTGCCGTCGGCACCGGTAAGTGCCCAGTCTTTGGGCGGTAATTTTCTGCCCGGCTTTTTTTCAAAAACAACAGGCTCCATCATCTGTCCGAGGATGCCGTCAGCCAAAACAAGAGTGGTCATTCTGTACTCATCTGCCAAGTCGAAGGCCAAAATCATACAATCCACTAACTCCTGTACGGTCGATGGGCCGAGCACAAAGGTTCTGTAATCGCCGTGGCCGCCGCCCCGCGTAGCCTGGAAATAATCGCCCTGCGAAGGCGCGATATTGCCCAGGCCTGGACCGCCGCGCATAACATTTACAACGACAGAAGGAAGCCGCGCTCCCGCAAGATAGCTAATACCTTCCTGCATTAAACTAATGCCGGGGCTCGATGAGCTCGTCATCGCCCTTTTACCGGTGGCGGCAGCGCCAAAGACCATATTTATCGCTGCAAGCTCGCTTTCGCACTGCACGAAAACTTTGCCTTCTTCCGGCATACGTTTCGACATATAAGCGGTAACCTCGTTTTGCGGGGTAATAGGATAGCCGAAATAAGCATCAACCCCGGCTAAAATGGCCGCTTCGCCAAGGGCTTCGTTGCCGCACATCAGAACCTTCCCGGCAGTCATGATTTTTCCTTCACGAATTTAACTTTTTTTTTAACCTTTGGCTCGGTCGAGACTATTGTTTCGTCTCTAAGGACTTTAATCGCAGCATCAGGGCAAACCAGGGCACAAACGGCACAGCCTGTACAGCCGCGGTTATTTGTTTCTGCGGGGAAAAATCCTTTTTTGTTGGAGCGTTTTGATATAACGATGCAGCCTTTGGGGCAAAATACAACGCATAAACCGCAACCTTTGCATCGCTCGGTATCGATTATAATCTTGCCAGCCATTTTTGCCCTTTACATCTCGCAGCCGGTATCAGAGCAGCTCGTACCACAGCCATCCCCTCGACTTCGCTCGGGACAGGCCTGGCCGTGGTAGCACGGACTTGAAGCCTGTGCTACTAAAATATACATCATAAGCCCCGGCATTCTAACAAAAATTATAAGAAATGTAAAGGACAAGATTTCAATCTGGGGATTAATATCAAAAACGTGTCAAAGGAATCAATATTCGAAATAGGCAATGCCTTCTGAGTCAACGCCTTTGTAATTAAGGCGTATGTTTTTTGTTGAAGGTTTGTATATCCAGCCGAAAATGCCTGTCTCCTGCGGCTCTGAAGGAAACGGTGTGAGGTCGGCAATCACTTTAACAGCTTTCTTGTTATTGAAAGGATTCTCCGGACAATCGAGAATGCTGCTTTTAAGCTGGTTACTCTCAGTTGCTGCAGCGATTATTTGCTGGTTAAAAACAGCTTCAGTAGGCGTTTTTAATATATCATTATCCGGGTATCCCGGAGCAACACTATCATTGTTCGCCGCATAGATTTCTATAATGGTGCGCAGCGTTCTTAAATGGTCCTTGGCTGTGGCCTCTTTTGCCTGCTGAGTATAAGATTGAAATGTGGGAACTACAATGGCTGCAATGATACCCAGTGCGCTTATGACTATTAGCAGCTCTACAAGTGTAAACCCCTTTTTCATAAGTGTCTGTACCTAAATAGCTCCCCTCTGCTGTTATAATTATCGATTGAAGAGGTTCGTTTGTTAACAAAAAAAGTATTATAGGACGATTGTTATTTTATTTTTATGCGTTTTTTTCTTTTTGCGGTTGTGATTTGAGGAATTTTTTCACTTCTCTGCGGATGGTTTTGAGACGTTCGCAGATGGGAAGCTTTTGAGTGCACGCCGATTCGCACAGGTGACATTCGGTGCATTTTCCCGGATAGTCATCCTCTAAGTTTATCCCCCAGTGATATCTGAGACGGTTAATAAAATCCAGAGGCGTGTCACCGAGGACATAGTGGTTATATACATCCATCATCTTCGGCACATCTATACCTTCAGGGCATTTATCGCAGTAACGGCACGACGTACAGAGCTCATTGAAGCTTTCCTGCAGGTTATTTTTGATATGACCGATAACCTCTGCGCCAATGGGTTTGTAGCCGTCTGCCGCCGATGCAGCCTCTCGAAGCTGGCTTTTGTCACTGAAGCCGACGAGAATGATGGTAATCCTTTCATCATTAATTAAGAATCGCAGGGCCGCTTCTACTACTGTTTCTTTGGGACGGGTTTTGATAAAAGAAAAACGTTCGGGATTCTTCGCAATCAAACCGCCGCCTAAAGGATTCATAACGATAACCGGACATTTCAGCCTTGAGGCCGCCTCGAGCCCTTCCTGGCGATAGGCAAAATTCATAGCGGAATAACCCATCAAGATACCTTCGAATGAATAATCTGATAATATTTTTTTGATATCCGGGCCGGCAGCGTGTGTGGAGATGCAGATGTGTTTTATAAGGCCTTCGTCTCTTAAGTGTTCAAGCTGTTTCATTACGCCTTTTTTCTTACGCTCGTTGTATCCTTCGAAGGAAAAGACACACCAGACGTGATAGAAATCAATGTAGTCGAGATTCATACGTTTAAGTGAGGTCTCGAGCTGGGACCTTATTTCGTCGGCATCTGTTTTCATTGTCTTGGTTGATATGTAAAAAGGCTTTGCATCGCGGGTTTTTTTCATTTCTTTTATTGCTATGCCGAAAATCTCCTCCGACCTTGGATAACCCGGGGCGGTATCGAAATAATTTATTTGCTCATCATAGGCTGCTTTTACAAGCTCGCCGCAGCTCTCGATATCATCTTCATCGCGAAATCGCATACCGCCGAAACCTATGGCTGAAACCTCTATACCGGTTGAGCCGAACTTTCGATAAATCATAACGAGATTTCCGAGTCAAGAATTTTCAGAACGTCGAGCGGTTTTTCAACGAGAATTTTTGCCCCGTTTTCTTTAAGTTCATCTGCTGTCCTGAAACCCCACAGGGCACCGACAGGGTACATACCTGCAGCAATTGCTGTTTGCATATCCGTGTTTGTATCGCCGAGATAAAGAAAATCCGCAGGCGCTATCCTGAGCTTCTCTGCTATAGCCAGAGCAGCGGCAGGGTCAGGCTTTCTTGTGACCGTATCACTTACGCCTTGAACGATATCGAATGAAAAACCGGCAAGCAGCTCCTTTACTGTCAATTTTGTAAAGTTATCAGGTTTATTCGACAGCACCGCCTTAGGGATATTGCGTTTTTCAAGCTCGCCGAGAAGCTCCGGTATCTGAGGATAAGGTTTTGTGTTCTGTGACCATCGCCGGCTGTATTCGTCGAGCATTGAAGACTTGCATTTTTCAATATTTTCGTCGTTCAGGTGCTCTTTCGGCAGCGTCCTTCTGACAAGAGAATTCACGCTGTCACCGACGAAATATCGGTACGCCTCAATAGGATGGGCAGCAAAACCGAAACGCTGAAGGGCGGCATTCATAGACTCTGCTATGTCTGTTAGTGTATCCAGCAGCGTTCCATCGAGGTCGAAAAGTATTGCTCTGAATCTGATTTTATAATACTCCAAAACAAGGACTAACGAAAAAGCTGCTATTATAATATGATAAACATCTGTTTTCAAGTAACAAGCGCCTGTTTGAATTTGTCAGTAACACGGGCTTCCAGCCCGTGTTACTTTTAACTTGACGAAAGAAGCACAAATTCATAGATTAAGCGGTTTGTTAGTAGCACGGGCTTCCAGCCCGTGTTACCTTATTTTGGAGATTACTGAGAATTGGAAAAGGCAATTGCAAAAGCTGATGCCCTTATCGAGGCGATGGAGTACATCCGCAAATTCCGCAGCCGGATTGTAGTCGTCAAGCTGGGCGGAAGCGTCCTCGAAGATGCTGAGCTGCAGAAAAGCCTGCTTACGGACGTCGCCTTTATGTCCACGGTCGGTATGCAGCCGATAATCGTGCACGGCGGCGGAAAAGCAATTACAAAGGCGATGAACAAGGCGGGACTCGAGCCCGTATGGGTTCAGGGCAGACGGCATACGGATGAGCGGACGCTCACTATCGTTGAGCACACGCTCATTCGTAAGGTCAACGAGCCTATATGCGATACTTTGGTTCAGTTAGGCTGTCGGCCGATGGGACTTCATTCGATGAGCGGTTGTGTGCTCACCGCAGAAAAACTCAGGCTCGAAGGCGAAAACGGCAGAAAACTCGATATTGGCTACGTCGGAACTGTAACAAGCGTCAACGGAACGCTCCTGCAAACACTCTGCACCGATGGTACGATACCTGTTATATCTTCGGTTGCCCTCGATAAAAACGGAGGCAAGCTCAACGTGAACGCGGACAGCGCCGCAGGCTGCGTCGCTGCAGCAGTCGGTGCCGAAAAGCTGGTTGTGGTAAGTGACACTCACGGGATATTAAAAAACCTGGACGACCCCGAAAGCAGGATCTCGGTCTTGAATGAGACGCAGATTCAGGAAATGATAGATGCGGGCATTATAACCGAGCCGATGTTTCCCAAGGTCGAGGCCTGTATAAAAGCACTCGATGCCGGCGTCGGAAAAACACATATAATTGACGGAAGGATACCGCATTCGCTTCTGCTGGAAATTTATACCGACAAGGGTATAGGGACTATGATTGTTAAAAAGTAACACGGGCGGGAAGCCCGTGGTACCGGTCAGGATGGCCGTGGTATTTATTGAGGATTTTTAAATATGACTACGCAGGAAACTATAGAGCTTTTTAATAAATATGTGATAGGAAATTATAATCGTCTGCCCAAAGTGATAGTCAGGGGCGAAGGCTGCTATATCTGGGATGCCGACGGCAATAAAATACTCGATATGTTTCCCGGCTGGGCCGTGAGCGGTATCGGCCACTGTCACCCTAAGGTCGTTGAGGCCATACGCAAACAATCCGAGCAGTTACTTCACATTGACAACACCTTTTACAGCGAGCCGCAGGGAAAGCTCGCAAAGCTTCTCAGCGAGCGGGCGTTCGGCGGAAAATGCTTTTTCTGCAACAGCGGCGCAGAAGCCAACGAAGCTGCGATGAAGCTTGCCCGCCTTTATACACCGAAGGAAAAGTACAAATTCATAACCTGCGAAGGCAGCTTTCACGGCAGGACGCTCGCCACACTTGCAGCTACCGCTCAGCCGAAACACCACGAAGGCCTGCTGCCGCTTATGCCGGGCTTTATCTATGTACCTTTTAATGACGTTGCCGCTCTCGAAGCGGCTTTTACCGATGAGGTTGCAGCCGTTCTAATCGAGCCTGTTCAGGGCGAAGGCGGAATAAACCTCGCAACTAATGAATATCTGCAGACAATCAGGCAGCTCTGCGATGAAAAAGGAGCGCTCATCATCTTCGATGAGGTACAAAGCGGTATAGGCAGGACGGGTAAATGGTTCGGATACCAGCATTTTGACGTAATCCCGGATATTATGACAATGGCAAAAACTCTTGGCGGAGGTGTCGCAATAGGGGCTATGATGGCACGACAGGAAATAGCTGATTCACTCAAGCCGGGCAAACACGCATCAACTTTCGGCGGTAATGCCCTGGCCTGCGCTGCAGCAGTTGCGACTATCGAAGCGATTGATGAAGAAGGACTTTTGCAAAACGCAATCGAGCTTGGAGAGTATGCGAAAGATAAACTCGAACAGTTGAAGGACAAGCATTTTATTATCGACCACGTCCGCGGCCTCGGCCTGATGCTCGGCGTGCAGCTCAAAAGTGCAGGCACTGATATAGTCAACAAGTGTCTTGATAAAGGCCTGCGTATAAACTGCACTCACGAGACGGTAATACGCTTTATGCCGCCTATGATAGTAACAAAAGAGCAGATTAATAAGGCAATTGAAATTTTTGACAACGTTTTAAGTGAGCAGACAGAATGAAAGATTTTCTTTGTATAAATGATTGTAGCGTCGATGAGCTTAATGAGCTTCTGGCTTTAAGCGCCGAGTTAAAGCAGCAGGCTAAGGCTGGTACGCTCGAAAGGACTCTCGAAGGCAAAGCTATGGCGATTGTTTTTGAAAAGGCCAGTCTGCGGACCCGTGTCAGCTTCGAGGTTGCAATAGCCGACCTCGGCGGCCTGGCCATATATCTTAAGCCGGAGGATATCGGCATACTGGGCGAGCGCGAGCCGATTAAGGATATTGCCAGGGTCCTTTCGAGATATGTGCACGGGATAATAGCAAGGACCTTTGCGCACGGCAGCCTTATAGAGCTTGCCAAATTCTCAAGCGTCCCCGTGATAAATGCGCTCAGTGATTTTACTCATCCCTGCGAGGCGATGTCGGATATGCTCACGATTAAAGAGCATCTCAGCCGGCTCGAAGGCGTCAGGCTCAGCTTTATTGGTGACGGCAACAATGTTGCCCGCTCGCTTGCATTTGCATCTGCAAAATTCGGGATGAAGATGACAATAGCATCGCCTGCCGGCTACGAGCTTGATGATAAGTCCATTAAAATGGCAAACTCTACAAGCGAGCAGAGTGTCACCCAAATGCGAAAGCCCGGTGAAGCCGTGAAGGGAGTAGATGTAATCTATACCGATACATGGATAAGTATGGGCCAGGAGGCTGAGCAGCAAAAGCGCATAGAGGCTTTCAAGGATTACCAGGTCAATTCTGATTTGGTCAAGTTGGCGCCGGCTGCAAAGATTATGCACTGTTTGCCCGCTCATCGCGGTTATGAAATCACCGATGAAATAGCCGAGAGCCCCAATTCGATAATATTCGACCAGTCCGAAAACCGCCTCCACTTCCAGCGGGCACTACTACAAAAGTTGCTGGGTAAATAAATATGACTCATCACAAAATTATTATAGGTGACTCAAGAAAAATGACAGAGATTCCCGATGAGTCGGTTCATCTGGTCATAACTTCCCCGCCTTATTGGCAGTTAAAGGATTACGGCAATGGTGCACAGGTTGGATTTGATGATAATTATGAAGACTATATTAACAACTTAAATCTTGTCTGGAATGAGTGTCACAGAGTTTTGCATAAAGGCTGTAGATTGTGTATCAACATTGGCGACCAGTTTGCCCGCTCGGTTTATTACGGCAGGTACAAAGTCATACCGATAAGAACGGAGATAATAAAGTTTTGCGAGACAATCGGCTTTGATTATATGGGCGCGATTATCTGGCAGAAGGTAACAACCTGCAATACAACTGGCGGCGCAACGATTATGGGTTCGTTTCCGAATCCTCGAAATGGAATTTTGAAAATTGATTATGAATTTATTCTGCTCTTCAAGAAACTTGGGAATCCGCCGAAAGTAAGTAAAATAATTAAAGATAAAGCAAAAATGACTACCGAGGAATGGAATCAATATTTTTCAGGACATTGGAATATCCCCGGCGAAAAGCAAAACGGGCATTTGGCAATGTTTCCGGAAGAGCTTCCTCGAAGATTAATTAAGATGTTCAGTTTTCCCGGCGAAACTGTTTTGGATCCGTTCGTAGGCAGTGGAACAACCTCATTGGCCGCCAAGAATCTTGAGAGAAACTCGATAGGTTACGAGATAAATCCCGGTTTTATACCCATCATTAAAGAAAAACTCGGCCTGAAAGACAAAAGTTTCTTTGACAGGATAAGTTTTGAACTCGCACAGAATCGGGAAGATGAAATTGACTGGAAAGAGGAAATAAAAAAACTCCCATATATTTTTAAAGACCCAATAAAATTTGATAAAAAAATAGACCCACGAAAACTTCAGTTTGGCTCCAAAATCAACGGCGAAAGCCAAAAAAGACAGAACTATCATTCTGTAAAAAAAGTTATTTCTCCTACCGAACTTGAACTGGATGATGGCCTGAAAATACGCCTGATAGGCATAAAAGAAAAAGCTGAAAAAAAACAACAAGCTATTGAATTTTTACAGTCAAAGACACAGGGGCAAAAGGTCTTTATGAAGTTCGGACCGGTCAAACACGACAACAAAAATAACCTTTTGTGCTATTTATATCTTCAGAATAAAACATTTCTTAATGCTCATCTTATTAAAACTGGATTAGTGTCAATTGAAGAAAAAACAGGTTTCCGATACAAGAAGAGTTTGCGAGATTAACCACGGAAAGGGAATATCGAAGATGAAAATCCATTCAAAAAAATTTGGCAAAAAGGAAAAAGTATTAAATTATGCCTGCCAAATCTATCAATTATCGCGACCTAACAAAGTCGGGGCTGTTATGGCCTTGATAAGAAAGTGCCAGCCGAAAACTATCGATGAATGGGAGAAATGGTATTTCGAAAAAGCATATACAGATGGAAAGAATCCTGCAAAAATCACAAATGAGACGCTCGATGAACTTGGTGAAAGATTATATGTTAAAATCACAGAGATTGTTATACCTGAATGGCAGGAAGCGTTTAAGCAACTGACTCTTCAGGATTGTATCGATTATATACGTAATCTGACCATCAACAGAACTTATGATGGATTTTATAGAGAAAAATCAGTCGTAACCGATAATCTGGCAAAAAAGTTTCCAGATGTTAAATTTATCGAATCAAGTCCTGAACTTGACCATGCCGGCGATATTGATTACCTGGGCTATGTGGGCAATAAAGCATTTGGGATACAAATTAAACCTGTTACTGCCAGAGCAAATTTTGGCAATTATTCTCCCTCCGAAAGAATGAAAACAAGTTTTAGAGAATTCGAGCAAAAATATGGCGGAAAAGTATTTATTATTTTCAGTGTTGACGATGAAATCAAAAATCACGAGGTCTTAAAAGAGATCGAAGCGGAAATTGCCCGCCTTCGTGGTTAAAATGCAAATTCAATGTTATGTTTGGTGAAAGCAAAAAAATTGTTGTTGCGACGACGAATCCGGGCAAATTTGCTGAGCTTAAATCTATGCTCGACGCAGGCATCGAATGGCTGAGCCTGTCGGATTTTGACGAAATTTGCGAGGTCCCTGAGGATGGTCAGGGCTTTGCTGAAAACGCGCGTAAAAAAGCGCTTGGTTACGCAAAACAGACGAAGCTTTGGACAATAGCTGACGATTCCGGTCTTGTCGTCGATGCTATCGGCGGCCAGCCCGGTGTCAAAAGCGCACGCTTTTCAGGAGAAAAAGAAAAAAACAGGAAGCTGCTGGACCACAAGAATATGGCTAAAGTTTTGCACTTGCTTGAAGGTGTTCCGAGAGAAAAAAGAACAGCTCGTTTCGTTTGCAGCCTGTGCCTGGCAAATCCGGAGAAGATTTTGATAGAAACGGAAGGTGTGCTTGAAGGTTTTATCGCTCAACAGGAAAAGGGTGAGAACGGGTTCGGCTACGACCCGGTTTTTTTCGTGCCTGAATTAAACAAGACCGTCGCACAATTGACGGCTGAGCAAAAAAACGCCATTTCACATCGCGGCAATGCAATTCGCAAATTCAAACCCTCATTGAATAAGCTCTTAAGAGAGCACAAACACGACTGAAATTGTTTTTTCTTGACAATTGTGCTGTTCAACCTTATTTGTCCTTAACTAAATTATATTCGGGAAATAGCCGAATAAAGGTAACACGGCCATCTTGGCCGTGTAAACACGTAGAAAGTTTTATTTATGTCTAAATCTGGTGCCGAAAAAAAATCGCTGGTAATAGTTGAGTCGCCTGCCAAGGCCAAGACTATCAACAAATACCTCGGCTCCGGATACGAAGTCAAAGCCTCGATGGGACACGTACGCGATTTACCTTCAAAAGGTTTGAACGTGGATATCGAAAATGATTTCGCGCCTACCTATGCGGTAATGCCGGGCAAGAAGCGCACGGTGACAAGCCTTAAAGCCGCCGCGAAAAACTGCGATACACTTTACCTTGCTACAGATTTGGACAGAGAAGGTGAAGCCATAGCTTGGCATTTAACGGAGCTGCTCGGTTTTGCTGAAAAGAATACTTACCGCGTAATATTTAATGCGATAACCGAATCTGCTATAAAGCACGCTTTTGCCGAGCCGGGCAAGCTTGATATGGACAAGGTCCTGGCCCAGCAGGCCAGGCGAATCCTGGACAGGATTGTCGGCTATCAGATTTCACCCCTGCTCTGGAAAAAAGTGGCCGCCGGCCTCTCAGCCGGCAGAGTACAGTCAGTTTCGACGAAAATGATTGTCGAAAGAGAAAGGCAGATTCGGGCGTTCAAGCCCGTGGAGTACTGGCTGATACCGGCTGTATTTACAACCGATTTGCAGGCTGACTATGCGAATCAATGGTTTGATTTTATCAATACAAAAGGAGTGAATGACAAGGGGCCTACTGTCAATGAGCAAAATGACTGGCTTACCGAGCATAATGCTTTCAAGGCTGAACTTTATAAAATAAACGATGAGAAATTTCACGCTCCCGATAACAAAGTAGCCGAGCAAACCCTGAATGCACTCAAAGAAGCTGAATTTGAAATTGCCAATGTACAGAAAAAGCAGCTTACCTCCCGGCCGTCACCGCCTTTTATAACATCGACGCTTCAGCAGGCGGCGGCAAATCGGCTGGGCTTCGCAGCCAAGCGGACAATGAGGGTTGCTCAGCAACTGTACGAGGGTATTGACGTGGGCTCGATGGGCTCGCTCGGCCTGATTACGTATATGCGAACCGACAGCACGCATCTGTCGGCTGAGGCTGTCAGCGAGGCCAGGGATTATATCAAAAGACAAATGGGAGCCGACTATCTGCCGCCGAAAGCTATCTTTTACGCTTCGAAGAAATCCGCTCAGCAGGCACACGAGGCAATCAGGCCGACCGATATCGATATGGCGCCGGATGAGCTGAAATCTTTTCTTACCGAAGAGCAATTCAAGCTGTACGATTTGGTATGGCGCAAGTTTGTGTCTTGCCAGATGACCGCTGCCCGCTGGGATATCACAAACCTTGATATTGTGGCGAAGACGTCGATAGGCAAATGTCAGTACCGGGCGACGGGAAGGGTTTTGGTTTTCGACGGCTTTACAAAAATCTGGCCTGTAGGCTCGGCTCAGCAGCAGCTTCCGAAAACGCAGGCCGGCCATAAAATCGCGCCCGTGGATATCAAGGCTGAGCAACATTTTACAAAGCCGCCCGCGCGCTACAATGAAGCATCGCTCGTCAAAGCCCTCGAAAAAGAGGGTATCGGCAGGCCGAGCACCTACGCTTCAATTATCAGTACAATTCAGGACAGAGGTTACGTCGAACAGTCGAAGAAGCAGTTTTACGCTACCGACCTTGGCGAGGTAGTTACGGACAAGCTCAACGAATACTTTCCGAATATAATGGATATCGCATTTACGCGCCAGGTGGAAGAGCAATTAGACAAGATTGAAGAGCAGCATTTGGACTGGCTTTCTGTTTTGAAGAAGTTTTACAGCTCATTTAAGAATAACCTTAAGACCGCCCAGCGGGAAATGAAACATGCCAAAGCCGAGACGACCCCGAGCGAATATAAATGTCCGAAATGTGGCGAGCCGATGGTTTACCGGTTCGGCAAAAATGGTAAATTCCTGAGCTGCTCTGCCTATCCGAAGTGCAAGTTTGCCGCTCCCTGCGATAGGGAAGGTAAGATGCTCGAGGAAAAGGTGAGCGAGCATAAATGCCCGAACTGCGGCAAGGCAATGGTCGAAAAGAGAGGCAGGTTCGGGCCGTTTCTCGGGTGCAGCGGATACCCGGATTGCAGGACAATTCTCAACCTGGATAAAGAGGGCAACGTCCTTCCGCCGAAACCGCCGCCTGAGCCGACGGGAATAAAATGCTATAAGTGCAAAGAGGGCGAGCTGGTTATAAGGCAGAGCAAAAAAGGGCCGTTCCTCGGCTGTAACCGGTTCCCGAAATGCAGGACTATTGTCAGTATCGAGCAGATGGACAATCTCAAGAAGCTGCAGGACGAGGGCAAATGGCCGCCGGAAACCTGGGAAGAGGCCGACCAAATCCTTGGCAGAAAAAAGAAAACCAAAGTCAAAAAGTAACCACAGATTTCACAGATTATTATTTACCATGAAGAAACAAAGGCATGAGGAAAAAACTTGTTGTCCTTGCGACTTAGTGTTGAAGAACACCGCGAAATGATTACCACAAAAGGATTGAAACGGAATCAAAAAAAATAATAAAACCTCTGCTTTATGTTCAATTCAAAGATGGGATATGAATTTATTTTTTTGCTCATTATTACAAGTCGTTATTATACAAGACATTGTGATCAATTTTAATAATAAGGCTAAAAAAAATAAACTTTTTACTTGAACAACCCGACATATATATTGTATAATTTATTAGATTTCTCTGCCAGTGGCAGTAGAAACTATCAAGGCCTCCGCAGAGCCAGCCTGGCGAATCTGCGGTTTTTTTATGTCCATTTAGGGCTGCTTCTAATCTTTCTTAGTGTTTCTTCGCTGTTTGCAACATAAGCCGTGATGAAGTCAGCTTTTCGATTTCCGGTAAGTGCAATCACCACTACATAATTCTCCTTTACAAGTGTCACTCTTCTGTTTCTATCGTATTTTTTACTCTTTTTGTTCCATCCCACATATCTTTCGCTATCAGGATCCTTTAGAGTCGCCTTGATCCATAATAATCGTTCCGCTCTCATAGGAGAAAATGTGTCATCTTTAGCGTGTACCGATTCGAAAAAGCAATGATTAAAATCACTTTTGCGAAATCTTACTTCAATTCCATCAAAAGTTTTGACAGGTGTAATGCAATAATTTGACTCAAAAAATGACCTGTATTCAGAAGGTGCCTTTCCTCGAATTAATGGAGGATAGCTCAATTTACCATCCTCCTGTCAAATCAATTTTAAAGACATTAAACTTTTGCTCACTTTTATAAGTTGGTCGAATCACTCGGCCTAACATTTTCTCAAGTTCACATAACAGAGCAAATTTTGCACTGTCTGGTCTGATGGAATTATTTAAACGGTAAGCAGCTATTCCCGTCAAAACATCCGTCAATTGTATAAGAACCGATTCTTTTGAATGAACTGCTTGCACCTGCATAACCGTAGAACTTAGATTTGAATAGCTCAGGCATCTTTTTAGGTCTGACAAGGCGTTACGGTTCCTTTTGGCCTTGTAATCCACAAAAAAGTAATATTCATTAAAGTCTAAAATCCAATGGTGAAGCAACTGATAATAAAATTTATAAAAGCCTAGTTCTTGATTGTCGTCGTGATATAATTTCAGGTCAACCTGTTTATGCTCAACAGTTATACACCTATATCTTAACTGTTCCCCCATTGCATTAAACCATCCGACTAGTTCTTTATAAAAATTTATCTTCGCTGGCGAAACCTTTTGCCATTTGAATTCACCTCCTATTTTGTGATTATCACGCAGTTGGTGAATATCCTTCTTAAATTTCTCGCGAAAATCCGTCGGTAGCCACAAACTGCCGATCAGCATATATTGTGACTTAGGATTATGCGATGACAGCAAATCCGGCCTGCTCTCATCGCAGTAAACATCAAAAATCATGTCGATTTCTCCGTAATTTTTCCGTGAATTTTATTTTAATTCCCCATTCATTTCTTTTTTGTCAACGGGAGAGTCTTTTTGCTCTGGTGCTCTTGCTAACAAAGATGAAAGAGCACCACCGATTAACATCGGGACAAAGATAATGGCTACGTTGAGCACCCAAGCAAGCACAGTGAACGGTAGAAAAAATAATTGATATGAGCAATTGATTAACCATACACCTAAGGCAACGACAAGAAGATGTTTCCATCTATTCTCAATAGTCAGGCATCCGCAAAGACAGAACCCCAAAGTACCATTTAAGTCTAATAAGCTCGAAAGTGGCGTCTCTTGTTTTGTTACTACACCTGATAAGCCTTCAAGAAATCCACTTACAAAAAAAATCCCAGTTATAATTAGGACATCCCGTACGACATGTAACCACTTTAATTTCATTATCTATTCCTTTGAAAAAATATGATTAAAAAGTGTATTATACGATGTTTTCACAGAGTAGAGTAGAATTAAAAACCTTTTTGAATAAAAATATCAGTATTTTATATACCTGCAGGTCTGCCATAAATATCTATTCAGCTACAGGGTCATCTTCCCCAAAATTCTCTTGCCTTCTCAACTTCATTTTTTCATATTCTGAAGGTTGTCTCTTAATATCATCGAGTTGTTCTTCAAATTCTTTCATAGCTTCTTGCGATTTTTTTTGTTCTATCATTGTTTTTTCTTTAAGTTGTTCAAGACTTTTCCAGTTAAAATCAAGCTTATAAATCCCCCCCAATTTTAAACTGTATACATACAAATCTCCTGTGACTTTATTTATAATATATCCTTCTATTTCACCGCTACTGCTATGAAAATCATACTTCGGACATACCCAGTAAAAAACCAGAGCAGCAATAAGAACAATGATAGTAAACTTTATAATATCCACATAGAATTTATCGTTTTTCATTTTTCGTTCTCCTCATACTGAATTGAAATTAAATTTCATAACTTAATGATTATACAGTATCCGCTTTGGCCTGTCATTATTGGTGGAATTTTACTATTTTTATCTGCGTCTTCTGCGGTGAAAAATTTATTATTTTTCTATTGATATATCTTTACTTTATCTTATAATACCTTTGTGTGTTAGAAAACACACGTAACGCGGAGGCCTGCCCAGCCGTAGCTTAGCAAGAAGTGTAGGTGGGGCCCGCAAGCATCGGCCAGTTTACCCTGAGCGGAGTCGAATGGGTAGGCCAAGTCAAAATTTTATTTCATAAGTTTATTTTGGCAGGGGATTTATCAATGAAATTGGCTAATAACCAGTTAACTATTTCACCTGTCCTGAGCAACGTCGAAGGGCAAATCCTGAGTTCGACATCGTTTAGCCCCGCCACCTGTGGGCGGGGTAGATTAGCCTCGTTGCTTGCGACGAGGGTCGTGCCTCTACAACTGTCGAGAGAACTCTACAAATCAACCCTTTTTATGCAAAACAAAGCCAATTCGTACCACGGGCATCCTGCCCGTAGCTCAACGCTAAGTGCTTTTAACATAAGCAGATATGTAAATGTACGCCCTGTCGGATTAGCCGAAAACGAGCGAAAAAACAAAGCCAAACGAACCCAAAACAAACCCAATTTTAGCCCAAAATTGGCTTTGTTTTTTCGAAATTGGCTTTGTATATATGACCCGCGGTTAAATGCCAAAAGATATTTAAACAAACTGTCAGCCAGCAGGTATAATACAGAAAAGAGGGTTTATTTTAAGATGAGCAAAACAAAAGAAAAAAACGATACGTTCGAGACGGTTGAGCCGATTGGTAAAAGAGTTCTTATTCGCAAGGATGAGGATAAAAAGCAGACCAAAGGCGGGATTCAGCTGCCGGACAATATAGAGATTCCAACCATAACAGGAAGAATTGTAACGGTTTCAGCCGAGGTGGAAAATACGCCGGAAATACCGCTTCGCCGGTATGATAAGGTTCTGTTCAATCCGAAGGGAGCGATACCGGTGGATTTCGAGGGTGACAACCGGCTGTTTGTCGTGGAAGTCGAAAACGTCGTAGCGGTATTCAGAAGAGAATAGAGACAACCGATGTCGGCATTGACAAGAGCATATCAGGTAAAAGGAAAATCAGCGAAAGCTGATTTTCAAGCAGCACTGCCAGGTTGGCCGGGTAACACGGACGACTCGACTGAGCCCTTCGGCAGTGAGCTCAGGATTGTCGAAATGCTCGCCGAAGTCATCTTGTCCGCCCGCTTCGACGAATCAAGGCGAGTGTTAGCACCTCCCGCCTCGACTCGCGTCGAGAGACGCGGAGGCAGGCGGGCTTCAGGCCCTTGCTACCTGCTACCTTTTTCAATTATCAGGGTCCGGCTATTGTGTCGCTGACTGTGCCGGTTGTTGTTTGAGAAGGCTTGTGCCTTCTCTTATTCTTGATTCTGTCGGCTGATAGGACCTCAACGTGGAGTCCGGCGGATATACTATTTCAGCCTCTTCTTTCATTTTTTCAACCATTTGGGGAATAAGTTCCTGCTCTTTTCGTGACTGGAGAACTTTAATAATATTATTTTTGGCCTCATCGAAAGGAACGGTGCTGGCGTCGCTGTGGTTGGTTACTTTTATGATATGGAATCCTCGTGAGCTTTCCACAACGTCACTGACCTGGCCAATCTGGAGGCTGAATGCTGCGTTTGAGAATGCCGGTATCCATTGCCCCCTGTGATTTAATCCGAGGTCACCGCCCCTGCTCGCCGAGGGACAGTCTGAGTAGGCTTTTGCCATTTCGGCGAAATCGGCTCCGTTTCTGATTTGCTCGAGTATGTTTTGCGCCTTTTGTTTTGCCACTGCTTTTGTCTGCTCGATATTATTCGGGTCTGATTTGTCGGGTACTATGAGAATATGACTTGCTCTTACCATTTCGGGCTTTTGGAAGAATCTCTGGTTTTCATCGTAGAATTTTTTCGCATCCTGTTCAGAGATATCAAGCTCGCCGGGATATTTGATTTCCAGAAGTTTTGTCATCATAAGTCTTTTCTGCATTGTATTTTTCAATTGACTGAAGTCGGTGCCGCGTGCTTCCATCTGGGATTTAAAATCTTCCATAGTCATATTCGGGTCCGAGGCTTTAATCATTTCCATAATATAGTTATCAACATCCTGTTCTGTAACTTCAATATTGTTTGCCTTTACCTGCTCATCGAACAGTATCTCAGTTATCATATTGTCCAGCATCTGGCTTTCATATTGCTCGTGAAGTGAGGGGGTGGTTTTTTGCTGCATTTGTTCTCTGTATTCGATTATCGGCTGAACATTTTCATCCAGCTGGGCCCTGGTAATAACTGTTCCGTTAACGGTAACGATAACGTCTGAGCCCTGTATTGTCTTTTGGGCCGTTTTCGGCTCGATAGTAATTTCGGTTTTAGCTGCCTTTTTTTCGGGTTCGACGGATTTTGCCGGCCTGGTGATTTCAGCTTTACTTTCAGCAGCAGGAACAGTTTCAGAAACAGTCTGCGTCTCAGTCGTGTCGGCTGGTACCTTTTTTTCCTCCTGACATCCGCAAATAAAGATAAGAACGGATGCTATAATACAAGCGAAATTGAATGAATAGGACTTCATAATAAACTCCTTTCGACAAATAAATCTGCCTTCAGCATCGATAAAAAAGATGCTTACTTAAAATACACAAGGTTTTATTTTCAAATATAAACGCGCATTATTTCACAAAAGCGTTCGAGGGTCAATGTTTATTTTCATATTTGCTTTTTGGTTTTTTCAGGAGTTTGACAATCTGTTTGAAAGGCAGCTTTTATGTTGTTACAATATCGCGGGTGCGGCTTTTTGTGCCGATTCCGGGGAGTAAAAAGGTTTAAGAGCTGAGAAAAGAGACAGGGATGGATTTTCCGCAGCGTATTACCATTGAGAGCAAAACAATAACTATTGTTCCGCGTTACTGTGAGACGGACCAGGGCGGTGTGGTTCATCACAGCGTATATCCGGTCTGGTTCGAGATGGGCAGGACGGAGCTTCTTAGGGTCAATAAGGTTGCTTATAAAGACCTTGAGGCAGCGGGCATTTTTTTTGTGATGGCGGAGCTCAATATAAGATACCGTCAGCCGGCAAGATATGACGAAAAACTCGAGCTTGAGACGGTCTGCACGAAGGTAACGGCCAGTAAGATTGAACACAGCTATAAACTTACGCGGTGCAGCGATTCGGCGGTTCTGGCTGAGGGTACGAGCGTGCTGGCGTGCATTAATTCGGATGGAAAGGTGCAGCGGGTACCGGATTTTTTGTACCCGGCTGGGTAAAGAATCCTGCTTAGAGGTGAGTTTGAATTGACTTGTCCGGGCGGGTCGGCTACACTAAAAAGAAAAAAGCAACCCTGCCACGTGGTGGCAGATAAAATTTGAAATATAAGATTTGAAAGAGAAAAGGAAGACTTCGAATAAATACAATGTAAAAAGAAATCCCCCCCCCGCCACCCATCTTTCGTTAATACTTCGGAGGGCAGGCAGAGGCGGGGGCTAATCGACCTTGCAGTGCAAGGGGCTAACATTTAGGGAAAATGGATTCCCGCCTGCGCGGGAATGACTATAGAGGTGTTCTCTACAAAGCAATTTGAAATATAAGATTTGAAAGAGAAAAGAAAGACTTCGAATAAATACAATGTAAAAAGAACCCCCCCCCCAGCCACCCATCCTTCGTTAATACTTCGGAGGGCAGGCAGAGGCGGGGGCTAATCGACCTTGCAGTGCAAGGGGCTAACATTTAAGAAAAATGGATTCCCGCTTTCGCGGGAATGACGGTGTCGTTTACGCAGGTTTGAATAGGCGCAGGAAGCAGTTGCCGTCCGTCTTCGCTGCGCTACGCCGAGATAAATGCCGGCGACAGCTAAACGGCTCGGGCTGGGAGTTCGTGGTACTTTAGTAAAAGGGGTCTTTGATGGGTTCGGGAAAAAGAGAAAGTTGCGGGCTTTTCGGTATTTTCGGTGATGAAGATGCGGTTAAAAAAACATATTTCGGTCTATACAGTCTGCAGCACAGGGGGCAGGAATCGGCAGGTATAGCGTCAAGTGATGGTGAGTCTGTTCATTGCTATAGTGGTATGGGTTCGGTTGCGAGGGTGTTTCGCAGCAGCAAAAGGGTTCTGGGGAGGCTGTCTAATCCCGCGGCGATAGGGCACGTGCGGTATTCGACGAGCGGCTCATCCAACCCTATCAACAGCCAGCCTCTTTTGACTGAATATTCACGCGGGCAATTGGCTATCGCGCATAACGGAAATCTGATTAATGCATCTCTGCTCCGTGATGAATATGAGGCTTACGGCAGCATATTCAAATCGACATCGGATACTGAGATAATAGCTCATTTAATGGCCAAGCCGACACACGTCAGCAATCCCGACCCCCTGGCACACGTACTGAATCATCTCCAGGGAGCATATTGTCTGCTGTTTCTGTACCCTGACCGTATCGAGGCGGCCCGTGACCCTTATGGTATTCGCCCGTTATGCATAGGAAGGACAGAGAAGGGCAACTACGTGGTTGCAAGTGAGAGCTGCGCGTTTGATGCGATGGGCGCCGAATTTCTGCGTGAGGTCGAGCCGGGTGAGATTGTTACCATAGATAAAGAGGGACTGAGCAGCAGGTATTTCGTCAAGCAGGGAACGGTCAGCACGGCTCATTGTTTGTTCGAGCATATATATTTTGCGAAGCAGAGCAGCACGTTTTTCGGCGAGAACGTACACGAGTTCAGGAAGAAGCTCGGCAGGCGGCTCGCGAAAGAGCACCCTGTTGAAGCCGACGTTGTGATACCGGTGCCGGATTCGGGGACATCGGCAGCGGTCGGCTACTCGCAGGGCAGCGGGATATCTTTCGATATGGGTCTGGTGAGAAGTCACTATGTCGGCAGGACGTTCATATCGCCGGACCAGAAGCTGCGGGAGCTGCAGGTAAAACTGAAACTGGCGGTTGTAAAAGAGGCTGTGGAAGGTAAACGTGTTGTCGTTGTTGACGATTCGATAGTGCGCGGGACGACCACCAAGGGCAAGATAACGGCTGTTCGCCAGGCGGGAGCGAAAGAGATTCATATGCGAGTGAGCTGTCCGCCGATAAGATTTCCCTGCTATTACGGGGTTGACTTTCCGACGAAGGAGGAGCTGATTGCGAACAATCGGACGCTCGAGCAGATAAGAGATTTTCTCGGCGTTGACAGTCTCGGCTATATGTCACTCGAAGGACTTTTGAGCTGCGCGGCCAAGGACAGCGATTGCTACTGCACAGCGTGCTGGAGCGGCAAATACAAGATACCGGTTGATGTTGCGGTCAATAAATTTACTATGGAACGTTACCAGATGCGGATGTTTGATGATTTGCCCGATGTAAATGAGTAAGTTTATAAGCTATGAGCAGTCGGGGGTAAGTATCGAAGCCAACGACCGGATGGTCGAGCGAATCCAGTCGTCTATGGCTGGTACGTTCGGTCCTCGTGTGATGGATTTGCCGGGCGGCTTTGCGGGTCTTTTTCGGCTTGACTATGACGAGAGGCTGTTCAAGAAGAATTACAAAAGGCCGGTGCTCGCGGCGTGCACGGACGGCGTGGGCAGCAAAGTTCAGCTCGCAGCGATGATGCCCAAGTACGATACGGTCGGGATAGATCTGGTAGCGATGAACGTAAATGATATGCTGACGCTGGGTGCGGAGCCTTTATTCTTTCTTGACTATCTTGCGGTCAATAAACTTGAGCCTGAAGCGGTGGCCGAGATGGTAAGAGGCGTTGCTGAAGGCTGCAGGATGGCGGATTGCGCGCTTCTTGGGGGTGAGACTGCGGAGATGCCGGACACGTATAAGAAAAACGATTTCGATATGGCGGGCTTTGCCGTCGGCGTCGTCGAGCGCAGGAAAATCATAACCGGCAGAAATATTCGCAAAGGTGACGTGATTTTAGGTTTGGCATCGAGCGGTCTGCACAGTAACGGCTATACGCTTGTTCGCAATATATGTTTCAAGGCGAACAATCTGAAGATGACCGACAAAATAGATGAGCTCGACGGGGCAAAGCTCGGTGATGTATTGCTCGAGCCGACGCGGATTTATGTTCGAGTGATAGTGAAGCTTTTGAGCGGGTACAAGGTCAAAAGAATCGTTCACGGTATGGCTCATATTACCGGCGGCGGGCTGGCGGGCAATATCGAGAGAATTTTGCCGAGAAGCTGTGATGCTGCTATAAACAAATCGAGCTGGGCTGTGCCTAAGGTGTTTGGCTTTCTGCAGAATAGAGGCCCGGTCGAAGAGGCTGAGATGTACAGGGTCTTTAATATGGGCATCGGGTATGTTTTAATCGTTGCGGAGGATTTTGCCGACTCGATATCGAACAAGCTCGGCCATTACGGCGAGAAGGTCTATAAAGTCGGCAGAATTACAAGCGGTGCGGGAAAAGTTATTATAAAATAAAATGACCCAAGTAATGCTGACATATAGTTCATGTTGCGTTCAGAGCTTAAGTCGCAGTACCCTTCGATGGTTCGACCTTGCTCACCACAAGCAGGCTCAGGGCAGGCCGGCGACTGCTAAACGGCACGGGCTGGAAGCCCGTGTTACTTTGCAAAATGTTTTTTGGTCTTGATAATGAAGGAGATTTAAGATGAGATGGAAAGACCTAAAGCTGATTATGATTGTGGTAGTGATTGGGATTATTTTTTGTGCGGCGTCATACGCTATGAGAAGTAATGAAGCGGATGTGCAAAAGAACTCTGCCGAGGCTGTTGAAATGGGTGAGAGTGAACGCCAGATAACAGAAGCGGAGGTTCCTGCGGTTGTTTTGGCGGCTCTTAAGAAGCTTGCAGGCGGAGCTAAAATTACCGAGTTTGCAGAAGAAATCGAGTACGGCCACACTTTCTATGAGGGTTCGTGGAAAAGCCCTGACGGAAGAAACGTAGATTGTTTAGTAACGTCAAGCGGCGACCTTGTTGAAATCGAGGAAGAGATTCAGGCTGGTAAGGTGCCCGCTGCGGTTATGAAAGCGGCGTGGAAGGCCGCCGGCGAAGATACCAGGCTGGCGTTCGAGAGAAAGACGATGATTCTCTACGAGGTCAAATTCCAGAAAGGCGATAGCGGGCAGGAATTGCTTCTGAGTCCTGACGGCCGCTGTGTCGAAGAAGCGAGCGATAAAGGCAAAGCGGTTGAAGACGAAGATAATGATGACGATGGCGACGAAGATTTAGATGATGACGACGATTGAAATAACACGGCCAGGATGGCCGTGTTACCATGGGCTGGAAGCCCGCGGTACGATTTGAGTCCGAGTCGCCGTACCCTTCGACGCCGCTCAGGGCAGGCTGGCGACTGCTAAACGGCACGGGCGGGCCCGTGTTATGATGTGTATCGAGTCCTGTTAGATGATTAAGTCAATAATCAGGCTTTTGGCGGGGGCTATATTATACGGCGGTTTTGCCGTATATCTTTATCAGCCTTACTTTGGAAGTTTCGAGCGGTTTCAATATGTACTTGTCGTAAGTGCTGTCGGCGGCGGTGTCGGCTGTTATCTTTTGAGCAGGCGGTGGACGAAGTCATTTTTCGGCTCGTTTTTTGCCGGAGCGATTTACGGGTTCGGGCCTTTTATGCTCGGCCTGTCGGGCTATCATCCGGCGGTATCGGTCCTGGCGGCGAGTATTCCGTGGTTATTTTTGCCGGCAGGCTTGTGGCCGAGGGGGAAGCTGCGTGCACTGCGGGCGGTTTTGAGTCTTTTGCCCTTTGCAGCGGTAATTGTTTTTTTTCAGGCTGCGGAGCATTTTCGATTTTATCCCGTGCCGAAAGGTACTGCGATAGGGACGATTGACCTTTTGGGTTTATTATCAGCTTTGGTGGCGGCGAAACGGGGTCCTGTTCTTATCGGCTTTTATCATATACCGATTGCAGCTTTGATTATCGGTATTGCGATGCTGATAAAAGCAAGGCGTCTTGGGACGATTGCAATTATTGCCGCGAGTATTGCCGCCAGTTTTTATGGGCAGGTTCTGTCGGTCAGTCCTTTTATGTGGTTTTCGATTGCGGCTGTGTGTTTGTCGATAGTAATCGGTGTTGGTATTGACGGCCTGGCACTGACGGGAGCGGCTGACAGGAAATGGATTCTTGCGGCAGAGATTATAATGCTGTCACTTGCGATAGTGACGTTATTGATGGCGAGCAAATATTTCCAGACCTTTTTAGGTCTGGGGGCCGGCTACGCAAGGGGCTTCGTTGAATCGGGGAAGATGTATATACTCGGTGCGGCTGCGATGGGTATTTTGTTTTTTATGGCGCGGACACAAAAGCAATTGACATTCGTAAAGCTGATTTTGCTGTCGTGTGCGGTCGGCGTTGATATATTTATTTGTGCACAGTATGTAATTGATTGTGTTATGTGAAAAAAAGCTTTTATTTAATACTTGACAATGACGGTAGAATTCAATACAATCGGTGACAGTTGGAAACGGGGCCTTATCGCATAATCGAGCGGGACAGGAGGCTGATTCGGAGGACAAAAATGGAGTGTAATAATCACCGGAAAGGGGCGGGAAATTTCAGCAGGTTTTTGTCAATCGTTTTCATTTCGGTTTTATTATTTTTTACGAGTTTTATTTCGGCTGAGCCTGTAAATAGAGAAAAAGCGGAAAAGTTAGTTGTCGGCTGGCTGAAGGCTGAGGAGCGGCCGTTGGGGGCAAAGCTCGGCGGGACGATAAGAGAGACCGTCGTCTATAACGATGAGGCCGGCGATGTGCTGTATTATGTTATCTATCTTGAGCCGGGCGGTTTTGTAATTGTTGCGGGAGACGATTCGGCTGAGCCGGTTATTTGTTTTGCAGAGGCCGGTGAGTTCGACCCATCCGAGGATAATCCGTTAGGCGCCCTTGTCAAAAGAGATTTGCCCAACCGTATAGCTGCAGCCAGAGCGATGCCGAAGGCGAGCGTGCAGGCATTAAACAACAAGGAAAGATGGGACAGGCTTAGCGGATATGCCGAAAGCGGCGATATGGGAATTCTCGGTGTTGATGTGGTGAGCGACGTTCGTGTTGAGCCTTTTGTTTTGAGCGCGTGGGGACAATCGACTATTGGCCACATTATTGGTTATCCGGCGTGCTATAATTATTACACGCCGCCCTACGGTGCAGGTGACCCTGACAATTATCCCTGCGGCTGTGTTGCGACTGCGACGAGTCAGTTGATGCGTTATCACGAGCACCCGGCGAGCTATGACTGGGCTAATATGCCGCTGGAGCCTGATTTGGGCACGCCGGAGCCGCAGCGGCAGACAATAGGTGATTTGTGCTTCGATGTTGCCGAGGCTATCGATACCGATTACGACCCTGACGGTTCGAGCGCATCTCTGTACGATGCCGACATTAAGCTGGTTTCGAGCTTCGGCTACTCGAATTCCATTTATGGAGTTACTCCCTCAATAGGTTCGGTTCTCAATGCGATAATTAATCCTAATCTGGATTCGGGCAAAGCAGTTATCCTCGGTTTTGAGGGTCCCGACGGCGGGCATGCGGTTGTTTGTGACGGTTACGGCTATAACTCGGCGACGCTTTATCATCATTTGAATATGGGCTGGGACGGCTCGGACGACGCCTGGTATAACCTGCCGATAGTGGATGCGTACTATTACTATGATATCGTTGACGACTGTATATATAATGTTTTTGTGTCCGGGACGGGCGAGATTATAAGCGGTCGGGTGACGGATTCAGGGGGCAATCCAATTCCGGCTGTCACGGTGACGGCGACCGCGTCGGGGGCCGGGCCTTACGTTGCGGTTACCAACGGCAAAGGCATATACGCCCTTGCGAACGTTGCATCGAATAAATATTATACATTAACAGCGAGCAAGCCCCCTTATGAATTTGCGAACAAAAATGCATCGACAGGCCAATCGAGCGATTCTAGGATTACGAGCAACTGCGGTAACGTGTGGGCTGTCAATTTTGTCTCGCAGGGCGAGTCACCGCCTGTGGCGTATGAGCAGGAAATCGAGACGACCTCGGGGACGATTGAGACTATAACGCTGCAGGCGGGCGACGACGGTCTGCCGAATCCGCCAGGTCAGTTGCGTTATATAATCACACAATTGCCGGGTCGCGGCAGACTCACGGACCCCGGCGGCGGTGTGATATGGGATTTGCCTTATGTGATTTTAGGCAACGGCAACGTCGTCGAGTATCAAAGCTGCGGTTATTATGCAGGGCCTGACAATTTCGAATTTGTTGCGAACGATTACGGCACAGCTTCGTCGGGCGGTGACAGTGAGCCGGCGACGGTGAGTATCGATGTCGATAATGTTGTATATACCACATTCGAGCTGCAAACGAACCTGTACGCATACTGGCCTATGCATACAAATTACCATGACAGCCGAACGCAGGTGATATATCTGTCAAATGAAATTGGAGATGCCAAAACGATAACCGACCTTGCACTGGACGTTTACCAGGTGCCGGGACAGATGCTTAACAACTGGACGATACGAATGAAACATACCAGCAAGAACTATTACCCCGGCTATCCATATTTTGAGACGGGCGGCTGGACGATTGTTTACCAGAACAATGAAACAATAAGCTCGGCGGGATGGCAGAATTTTCACTTCCAGAACGCCTTCACATATAACGGCACAAGTAATTTGATGATAGATTTCAGTCACAACAACAGCTCTTACTCCTATGATGGTTATTGTATGGTCTCGGATATGAGCCTTGACCGCGTAGTGCTGTCATTCGCAAACAGTACTTACGGTGACCCGCTTGACTGGTCTGATTCCTACTGCCCGGGAATATATCTTTCATCGGGTGTTCCGAATATTAAGCTTACAGGGACGGTGCCCGCGGAGCCGCTGACAGGTGACTTCGAGCGGGACTGCGACGTTGATTTTGTCGATGTGGCAATTATGGCTGAGGCCTGGCAGAGTCAATTCGGCGAGCCGGGCTTTAACGAAGACTGCGACATTGTGCCGGATAACGAAATCAACACCAAAGACCTTGAGCAGCTTTTAATGAGCTGGCTTGCCGATGCATTTTAACTCGGGCTTGGAGCCCGTGTTATCACGGCCAAGATGGCCGTGATACAATTAGAATATTTCACGTTCGATTGTGCCGAGATAGAATCGGCCGTCCCTGCGCATAAAGTTTATGATTTTGTCTAATTGTGTGTCGATGAACTGCTGCTGGTTTGAAACGATGCTTATCGCGATGACGGCTGAGAGCTTATTATCGTTATGTCCGACCTCGGCGGCGGAGACGTTGAACCGGCTGCGAAGCCGCTCGACGAGGCTCTTGACGATGCTGCGTTTGGCCTTGAGCGAATCCACGCCGGAAAGGTGCAACTGAGCTTTCAATACACCGACAATCATAAATACTCGATACCGGATTCTCGTTACTTGATTCTCGATTCTGGATATCGCCGTCACGTTTGTTCAATATAACACGTCCATCTTTGCAGTCTTACGATATCAGTGATAAATAAGGCTGTCAACAGAATCTTTGAAGACGCCCGCCTCTATTGTGATTGTTCTGGTAGTAATGAAGACCTATATCGATATAAAGCTTCACCTTCGCGAGTACAAAAAATTCAAATCTAAGTTCAGAAACAAGCTGCAATAATTTCCAAAAATTTTTAGCACTTTGAGATTAAAAATCATATAATCTCTTTTTTTGAGAGGACGTAGTATGACAGACATATTTAACGTGTACTGCGACGAGAGCTGCCATCTGGAGAATGACCACAGGCCGATTATGGCAATAGCAGCAGTATGGTGTCCGCTTGTAAAAACAAAACAAATTTCAAGAGAAATAAGACAAATCAAGTGTAATCATAATCTCAGCAGAGATTTTGAAATCAAATGGACTAAAGTCTCACCCGCAAAAATACAATTTTATCTCGACCTTGTTGATTACTTTTTTAGTGAAGACGGCCTTCACTTCCGCGGTGTAATTATTGAAAAACAAATAATCGACCACAAAAAATTAAATCAAACCCACGATGACTGGTACTATAAAATGTTTTTTGTTTTGCTGAAAGAGATAATCGACCCGAATTGCGGCTATCGTATATACCTCGACATAAAGGATACCAAAAGTGAAACCAAGCGCAAAAAGCTTGAAGAGATTTTGAAAACAACCAACTATGACGCAGCAGGTAATATAGTCGACAGAGTTCAACAAATACGCTCTAATGAATCAGAAATAATGCAACTCAATGACCTGTTAATGGGCGGTTTAAGATATTTCAACGAAAATCTAAAAACCAGCTCTGCTAAAGTTCAAATAATAGATAAGATTAAACAACTCTCCGGAAAGTCACTTAATCAGACCACTTGGCCAAAAGAGCCAAAGTTTAACATCCTGATATGGAAACCAGGGGGTGAAAGTTGAGTGATACAAACACACCCGGCTGGCTGCCAGATTTAATAAAGCTTGAAGATTTTTCCGGCGATTGGCAACGATACGAAGATGAAATCTATGCTAAGTTTTATACAGATTTCGTCGAATCGAAACCCTTCTTTTGTGGAAAACCCGTAAACATTACTAAGCAGATTGTCAAAGGCAAAGAAAGAGCTTTCTGGCATTTAATTCAAGAAGGCAAAATTGAAGAACACAGAACACCAGACCTACGAAGATGTGAAAGAATAAAATGGGTCAGAGCCATAATAGAAAACCAGGATGATTCAAGAGTAAAAAAATGGGAAAAACAAATCGGTAGACATACGCGTTGTTTGTTGTGGTTTAATGACGACTTCTTAGTGGTTTTGGAGAAAAGAAAAAGCTATTGGATACTCTGGACAGCATATTGTACAAATTGGGAACATACAAAGACAAGGCTAAGAAAAGAATATGAAAACTCCCAGAAATAGCCAACGCCGCCCAAAAGGCGGCGTTCGTACTCCTTCTACACATGGTAGATGAGCTATTTATATTATCGTAAATATACGGCCTGTGTTCAAGCATTTTTTCCCTTATTTTCATAAGTATCTACAAATAAGTTACTTGCGGCATATTTTTATCTCTCGTGCAGCCAATCTCTCTGGTTTATTTTTGCTTTCTATCCTCTTTTTTATGTTGTCCAGGACCGCAGGCAATACCTCGCCGAGACGCTGCGGCTCAGTATCTCGTCGCTCATCGCTCGTCTCCCGTCGCTCGATTTCAACCTCGCTTTTTTCGAGTGTTTCAGGCATAAAAATCTCCTGTAGTAACTGTCACAAGCGGCACAAGCAATTTTCTATTAATTCTTAAAATTAACACGGCAAAAAAGTTTTGAAACAATATAGATTTCCTTGTGTTGCCTGTGACAAACTCATAAAATCACCTTTTCTGCAACGGTGTTTTTGATTTCAGAATCTTCATTCGCTGCTAAACCCTCAAATACCCAGTTTCTAACTGAACCAAATCTTGTCTGTACCTTCTTTATGTTTGGGAAGGCTCGTTTTACCTCTTTGCCGAGGTTACTCGAATTCAGCGGGCGATAACCGTTCTCCAGACACCAGTTGACGTAAGAATCATAAAGCTCTTTACAAACAACCGAGTCAAAACCCAGCGAAGTATTAAAATTCTCCAAAAGAAACGTTCTCGCGGGATTGACGTCTCTGCGATACTGCTCGATGGCGGCTTTGCATCTTCGCGGCTCGACGAATCTGCCGGCGGCCTTGAGCTTCTGCAGGCCTTCAATCGCCCAGTTGAATATTGCCGGCAGCTCGCAGCAAAGCTCATCGACCAGGCTGTGATTCTGTCTGTCGGCTTCAATCGTTACGTCGAAGGGTACGAACAGCATCCGCCGCCAGATGCCGCTCGATTTATCAGCGAAGTTCGGCAATTGATTCGTGCTGAGCATAACCTTCGCCGTGGGTTTCGAATGAATCGGCTCTTTGTATTTTCGCTGGAACGTCATCGCATCGGCACTTGTGAAGCTTTTCAGTGCGGTCTCTGCGAGCTCGTCCAGCCGATGACTCGATTCGCTGGTCGAGTTCAGGCTTTTGCCGAGAGTCGAATACAGCGAGAACTGCTGCGAGAAAAGTGACAGCGGTATATGGCTGACGTTTTCTTCGCCGACCATTTTCTCGATAATTTTGGTGAAGACGGTTTTGCCGTTGGCTCCTTCGCCTGCGATGAGCATAAATTTCTGATAGTCGTTTTGTGCCGTCAGGCAATAGCCCGACCACTGCTGCAAAAGCTCGATACGGTCACCGTCGCCGTCCATCACGTCATTGAGAAATCTCAGCCATCTGTCGGGTTTTGCGTCAGGGGCGTAATCATAGGGCAGCTTCGAGACGCTGAAATAGGCAGGCGTATGCTTTATGAAACAATCGCCCTTTTCGGGATGTTTCATCAATACTCCGTTTTCGAAAACGAATGTCACCACGCCGAACTTTTCTCTGCCGTCATCCCAGGCATTAAGGTCTCTTTGCTCGCAAAGGTGGACGCCCTCAAAGCTCGATACGCAAAGCAGTACATTATTGACGAGCTGAGCTGTGATTCGAATATGCTGGTCATCATCGCAGATTGTGCTGTTAGCATTCAGGCCTCTGAGGTGACTTACGATTTGCTTTTTTGTCTCGGCGTCCGAGAGCTTTGTGTATTTTCCATCCTGCCATTTGAAGAACTCGTCCCGCCAGTTTCGAAGCGAGTAATCGGCCTGCATCATAAGAGCTTTTGAGAGCTTTGATTCCGGATTCGGGTCCCAGATGTGGTTTGAAATCAAAAAGCCCTCGGCGAGCCTGTCCGGGTCGGCGAAAAAATCCCTTTTCGAATTTGTCATTTTCATTCCTGTTAAAGCTTTTTTCGGATTATTATTAGCTTGACTCGTCCTTTCGCTGTTGTTTATATTAATGACCGGTTATGCGGATTCGATTTATCGTATAGATGTCGGATATTTTTTTAGGAGAACGAGCTATGTTTAAGTTAATTTTAGCCATAGGTCTTTGGATCGCTGTTGTTTCTTTTGCAGTAACGGTAATCCTGTATATTTACTCTATGATTGAGCCATCCTTTAATAGTAGTAATCTTTATTATTTAGCCGCTATCACCTCATGGTCCTTTTGCTTCAGTATTGTCGCTGCGGCTGCGGTCGTCATCTTTTCCAAAAAAACCGAGAAGAAAGATTAATAAAACGCCCATCAGCTTTTTAGCTCTGCAACTATTGTCTTGGTCTCCGTTGACTGGTTTTTCTGAGCTTCTTTGAAGGCTTGCTCGCTGTCTGCGTTCAGCTTTTTGAAAAGCTCGTTCCCCTCGACAATCTCTTTTAAGGCCTTCGATTTTGCCCGTGCCTCTTTTAAGAATACAACAGCCTTTGTGCCGTAAACGCCGCCTATCAATGCACTTATAGCGATAGCCAGCTCCAGCCCTGCGTCTGTAAGCTCCCAGACGTCCGGCCTTTCGCTTGAATCCGAAATCGCAGCCTGTGTGATTGCGAAACTATTGTCACTCAGTAAATCCTCAGCAGTTTCTGCCTGCGGGTATTCCTTCGGCAGGCCGCAATAGGACACGAACGCTCGACTCTGAACCTCGCTCAGGTTTGCAAGTGACTGCAGCTCAGCTGAGGTGACTTCGTCTTCTGCGAGCTCAGCCGTCATTGACGTTGTGCGATTGTGCAGCCATGCGTTCTGCTTTTGCGTTTCGTTCGGTGCAAAGCGCAGACTGTCACAGCCGACAACAAATACAAAAAACATTACCGTTACGAACAGATACTTTCTCATCGTCTCTCTCCTAAATCGTTAAAGGTTTCTGTTTGCGGATTTTCACCGTTTATATGTTTTTCGATTGCTCTTATGCGGTACTCGAATGCGATTGATTTGTCCTGCAGGCTTTCGATTCTGCGCTCGAACTTTTTTTGACAGTCCAGCAGCACTGTTACATCTTTCTGCAGCATATCAAGCTGTCTCTGAAGGTTCACCCAGCTTCCAACTATAAGCGAAGCCAAAAGCAAAAGTTGAACGAGCACCGACACATTCACCTGCCGATTCAGTTTCCAGCCTTTGCCGTTACCGTTTTCGTTTCTCTTGTCTTCCATCTCGTAGCCTCTAATTTCAACATTCCTTTATGTAACACGGCCATCCTGGCCGTGTTACCACGGGCTGGAAGCCCGTGGTACATTATGGTTTTGCATAAAAGACGTTTTTGTCACCGACCCTGCAAACCACGATATAGGTACCTGCAGATAGTTGTCCGGTCTGGGTGAATGATTCTGCGAGGTTGAACGCTTTTATTTCGCCGCCTATCTCTATAGGCAGTGAGCCTTCAAGTCCTATTGCGACCGGGCTCACGTTATAGACGTTATACGACGACAGGCTTTTAACCTTCGCCGCAAGCACCTGGGCGATCGAGCCCGGACTCGCGGCAACCGCTTTTTCAGTCAAGTCCAGACCGCTTCTGGCAAGCCGCTCTAAGGTTTGTCTGCTTTGGGTTGTCTGCGATTGAGCGTTCATAGCAAACCTCTCCTTTGTTTTTTGATTGTCAGTTTCGTAACCTGGTTTCTAAAATCCATCTGCACGCGCTCGAGCCAGGCGATGCTTCGGTTGTCCGTCTTCAGTCCTAACAAATCTCTGCTCTCAGGACTCGAAACAATCGCGTCACCCGGACTATAGTCGAGTGACAGGTGCAGCGTCTTTACCTCGAAGCTCTCATTCGGCTCGATTGTGCCGGCCGCCTGTCTGCGGACATACTCTCGCAGGGCTTCGTTGTCGTCGGCTTCGTCGGCCTCGCCCAATGTATCGTTTTGCGAGTTTGCAAAATTGCTTTTGCCCGTAACCTTGCGATACCTGAATTGTCTGGGCAGTGTGAATACCCTGTCAACGACGGGCAAAACCGAATTTACAGGCCCGTCTGCTATTTCGCAGCTCAGCCTTTCGTCGCTTACCACCGAAGCCGTGAGCCTGAATCTCAAGACGCCTTTCATCGCCGCAACGTACGTGAATACGTCGAGCCTGTCACTCGAAAGCCATATTCCGCACTCGTCGAGCCGGTTCTCGAACGCACCTAAATATTGCAGCCAGTGCTCGCCGTCGTCGTAAGTGACCTCGAGAAAATAGCCCATCGATTTGCCCTGCTTGTCACAGCTAAGCGCAGGCCAGAAACGCCTGTGCTTTTTGACGTAATTACTGTTGCCGAAGACCGGCGAGAAATCGTAAGCGTCACCCTGGTTATAAGGCTCTTTCGTATAGTCGCCCGCTTCGTTGAGAATCCATCTGCGGTAAACGTCCTTGACCTCGATAAAGTTAGGGTTCGTCGAAGGCGAATATAAATCGTAATTAATCTCTTCGAGGCTCGCGTCCCAGCCTTTGGCGAGCTCAAACGTCGCCTCGAATATTTTATAGTCACCTCTGCCGATATACCTGTTTGTCACCGGCTGTGTTTTTCTGCTCGAAAGCTCGGTGACATTCGTACCCGATATGCTCAAGGCCAGGCCGGCTTTTTGACAGTTCAGTTCGACCGTTTTGCCTTTACCGTCTTTGTAAAATATTATCTGCTGGGCCGGCCCTGTCTCTGTCATCGCAAGTGTGAATCTGAACCTGATACCCGCACGCTCGCAGCATCGCTGCAGAGCATCGAGCAGGCCCAATCCCGTAACATCAAGGTCGTAAAATACCTGCCCCTCGGTAAGCGCTTCGAGCCGTTCCAAAGGCTGAAATTGCAGTGCCCCCGCCGGCACATAAACGCTCAATAGATAATTGATAACCTCGGCCAAACTGAATAATCTGCTGTTAGAACTCTCGTTCGCGAACAGCCTGACACTCCTGCCGTTATGCAAAACCGTTTGCTCACTTGCGTTCGGCTCAGAGGCCTCGTTAAAGGTTGTATCAGGCCCGCCGATAAACATTACACTGCCGTCGTCTTTTGCGACGAGCTGGCCGAATACCGTGAGCCGCTCAAGCTCGCAGTTGAAGTCTCTCGCTGTTACCTCGATTGACGGACCGTCGGCATCGAGGCTGCTTTCGACTTTTTCTATCCTGCCGATAAATATCGGCACGCTGCCGACAGATGCCCCTTCATCAAATAAATATTTAATGCAGATGCTTTTTCCCGTCTCGGGCGCAAAACTGCTATCGTTACTTTTCAGTTTCGCCGAGCTGAAATCATTAAAGCCGGCACGTACAATTGTGACAAGCTCAAGCTGCGAGCATAAGCTGCCGTCATAAAAAACTTCAGCCCGCCCAGCCGCTATCGACAGCTCACTTTTCTCAGATTGATAAAAATCAACTCTGTTCGACATAAAAAAACCGCTCCCTAAATCGCCTGCACATCCAAAAGCACAGGCGGCTCATATACTCTCGAAATGATATCGAGCGTGACAGTCGAGATGTCAGCTTCCGTCTCCGCATTATCTTCGGCTCTTACGGCAAAGCTGTACCTTCCCTCGCCTTCGGCCGTAACATCACAACTGTAAAAACCTTTGCCTGCATATTGTTTTGTCGCTATCGCATTTTCATAATCAATCTCACCCGTACCGTTGTCACCGTAAACATTGAAATTAACCGGCTCACTTTCCTGTGCGAGCGGACAATAATACCAGGCGAGCCTGACAGTGCCGTCCGACACCTGCTCAGCCCTTAATCCATAAACCGCATTCGGTCTGGCTGCGACCAACCTGCCTTCACTGTCAAACTCGATCCTGGCAATCGCCTGCAGACCACGCTCGCAATCCCCGACAAAATTAGCCCTGCGAACCGCGTAGTAATACCTCTGTCCGTTCTCGTGCGGAACATAGCCCGGCACCGTTATCTCGATTGGCTCAGACTCTGTTACCAGCAGGATATTCTCAAAATCGATTGTCCAGAAGCTGCCGCCTCGATAGAGAATCGCACAGCCGTCGCGACGCACCCAGAACCAGCCTGAAGTAAGTACCGTCCCGAGCTTAAAAGCGTTGGAAGTCATACCGCCAAATAACGCATCTCTGTAAAATTCGATATCCATCAGCTCGGTGTCCTCGTAATCTCGGTGTCACTGTCAGCAGGCGTATGTGTCAGCAGCGGCGTCGCTCCGTCGTCGTCGTAATAAACAACCGCTCCGCTTGTCTTGTCCTGAACCGCCTTGTTGACAATTGACTTCGCCGCCTTCTCAATAGCTGTATGCTCGGTCTTTATTGTGAAATGCAGCGGCACCGCATCGGTGTGCGTGAACAAAAGTCCTATGATGTCGGCGTCTATCTCTGCTGCTGTAAGATTGACCTTCCACTGCCCGTTGCCGGCGTGTATCGGTGTATTGGTCAGTGACGCCTGGCTGCCGCCGTCTTTGGTTATGTAGCCGTTGACAGTCCCGCTTGTAATCGCCGAGCCGTCGGCGGCCTTTATCATCTCGAATGCAAAACCTGTTATCGCATTATTTTTTACAAATCCCATCTCAAGCTCCTAACAAATTATTTGCTCCTCTACTCAGAGCGGGATTAAAACCGGCAAATCCCAAATCCAGATTTTGAGTATAACCGTCATTTGTATTCGTATTGTTATTATCATCATAGGTTGCCAAAGCATAAGCATATTGATAAACATTTTGTTGCCCAGGCGATGCATAAACATAAAGCATCTCTTCAAGACTGCTGCCCGCCTCGCCGTAATAATTGCCCGTGCAGATAAAAACCCTCAGCATCCCCGTACCGGAAGGACCGCCAATATACACACGTTCAACAGTTACATAATAATTGGTTGAAGGCTGTGGCCCGGGCGCAAGCCATGTATCGATATTACTTGCGCCATCTTCTATATAACCGGCATATACAGTTTCAGTATCGTCGTAACTGATAACAATTATGGCGTCGCCACCTGCATTCCTGAGTGCTTTTTCATCGCCTAAATAATTCGACAGCATATAGTGAACCGCCCTTGCGGTGTTCTGCATATTTGAGAAGCTCATCTCGAATTTGTGGGTGGAATCCTTATTGAAAAAACCGCTGCCAAAATCTTTATACAGGTATGCCGTATCGTATCTCGAACGCAAATTCGCCCACGATACTTTTGTCGAGCTCTCTATCGTGACATCTGCCCCCTGGTCTACCTCTGTATATTCGTTAAAATTTTCAAAAGGCATCGCTTACCTCCCCAAGGTCAACCTCTATCGGTAAAGCCGAATACTTATCCTCGACTCTCGCTCTTTGCGTGCAGAGCTCTTCGGCAATCTCGTTTGAAAGCACTTTGAATTTGCCGAAAAACTTCTGCCAGTCGTCTTTGCTTAGTTTTTCCGCGTATGGATATGCCTCTTTTATTTTAGATGGAATCTTCTCGTACTTGGACTGTGTAATACCGACA
This sequence comes from uncultured Pirellulales bacterium, assembly GCA_964464635.1. Classification (GTDB taxonomy): domain Bacteria; phylum Planctomycetota; class Phycisphaerae; order Sedimentisphaerales; family Anaerobacaceae; genus CAYLMG01. Next base: position 34,696 of record CAYXGT010000002.1, read on the forward strand.
TCCGCCCACGTTGAAAACTGGTTATAGAGCAATCTCGCTTTTTCTTTCGCCCTGCAGATGAACTGATATTTTTCCTCGCTCGTTGTATAGTCTGCTGGAAATTTCATTTATCTTCCCTTCAATAATCCAATCGCTATGCCTGTTCCGTCCAGTCGCCGTTTTTGGCGATTGTCACCCAGTCGCCGTTCACATCAGCGGTAAGCGTCATACTCTCGCCGATTGCATCCGCCGACTTGTATTTGCCCGCTGCCTGTCCGCTCGTGTCCCTGATAGCTGCACTGCCCGGCTCAATCCGCAACTCATTCGCCGACTGCACCGCGAAGCAAAACACCGTCCCGGCAGCCGCAGATTCCGGCAGCGTAAGAGTTACCACACCACTCGCACCGAGATTGGTGTGTACACTGCCCGACTCCGCCTGCGAGAAACTATCATCGCTTGTGTGCGCTTCGATATCTTTTTTTATCCCGCCAGCTGAAAAGGGAAGATAAAGATTGTGCTCCTCTCTGGCGTCAGCTATCGATTGTATCGCACCAGAAGACGTCGCAACCACAGCCAGGCGTATATGCGGAACCGTCTTCATATCAGGAAAACTTTCGTACTCGTCCGTTACCAGCTCACCGTCCCCATCCAGATAAACATATATCGCATCTTTGTCGTCCGCTAAGGTATTGCCGCTCGAACCCCCGTAGCTTACCAGCTCAGTCCCAAGCCAGAACGCCCCGCTCTTTACGCCTATGTCCAGCCCGCCCTCGTCAAAGACCCGCAAATCGTTCGCCCTTCTTGTCGCAAGTAGCAGCCGGTACAATAATTTCCTGAACTGCAGATAATAAGGCGATGTCCCTGTTGGTATATATTCAACACCTGTTTCTGTGTCACTTTCAATATTCAGCAGCTCATTGTCACTCGGATATACCTCTGCCATAACTTTCTCCTTGCCTTAATTTATCCCCAAAACCATTTTTTTCTCAGACTCATCGAATGAAATAACACACAAATCCTCTACACCTTTTGCCGCAGGCTCAACGAATATTTCTCCGCTCTCAATGGGCTCGCTTTCATCACCTTCTGCGTCGATAATCTTCACAGCGAACTTATATACGCCCGCTCCCAGCTCGCCGCTTACCCACTCAATCATGTCTGCATCAACGCCGAATCCTCCCCATCCGTAACAACCCGCGCCGAATCCGACACCCGCAGACCAGTCCCTGCCGAAATCACTTCTGCCGAATCGGCTCATCCCGAATCCGCCTTTGTCCTGCCAGTCCGCCCAGACCTCTATCGGCTCGCTGTTAACAGGATTTTCATAATCAATCTCGCCCGTACCGCTATCGAAATAAATATTAACCATAGCACCGGCAGACAGGTTCTGCTCCCGCAATACACTTATTTTCACCCTGCCGCTTTTACCCTTACTGTAGGCAGGCTCGCTGCCAAAATCTACATCAGCCTCACACGCATCCACCGCAAAAACTTCTATACGAACAGACGACGAAAATGAGCTCGGTATCTGAACAAGCATCTGCCTTTGCTCCGTCCCATCGCTCGTTGCGTAGTATCTGCAGTTGACATAAACCTGGTAGAATTTATCCTGCCACGATGACCGCCACCTCAGCAGAACCGTCCTCGGCACAGCCGCACTGTCACCGTCTCCCCAGACGCCCGCCGGAAGTTCAAACGCCCTGACTCCGCTTATGCCTTCGCTGATAAGTCCCATTTTATACTCATACCAATTGAAATTTCCCGTTAGTCCGCGGATAACTAACTTCAGAACAATGAGTTATAATCTTACCCGCGGGAATTTTTACCCTTAAGGTATAACTATACCTTCAACTGCATGTACTCGATTTCATAGCCGGCAACGACTCCACCGCCGCTTTCGTTTTTTTCCGTCACCCTGAATTTGTCCATTCGCACATTCTCGAACACTCGTCCTTCATTCGTCACAAGAGTATGAGCCTTGCCGTCCATCAACGACGATATCTGCTCTGTCCGCTGCTGCATTTGTTGCGAGCTCACAGCACGCATCCGGCCTTTCTGTTTTATCTTTCTGCCGCGACCGCCCAAATCTATACTCACAACTCCGTCAAGTCCCGCCACGGCTCGCCCTTTAGCCTCTCGCTGCGCACTGCCAGCTTCAATCTCTAAAAGCTGTTCATCGAACAAAACCTGTCCATCCAGCGTCGTTCTCATTTGAAATCCCCTTAAGTACCACGGGCCCGCCTCGCGGCGAGGCCGCGGGCTTCCAGCCCGTGGTAACACGGACATCTTGTCCGTGTTATTGTTAGTCCCGTGACAATCTTATAGAGCTTCCGTCTAAGGTCAAATCCGCAACGCCGTCGCCATCGGTATCAATACAGACCTGGCATCGCTCTCTCGCCTTTTCGAAAAGCTTTTTATAATGCAGACTCTTGGCCCAGAAGTTTTCATCAGTTGCACCGCTCGCCAGCATCGCGTAAACGCTCGACAAAACCAAAAACACAGCCGCCGGCTTTAATACCTCCGCGTCGATGATATCCTCCGCCTCTATTTCAGAGTTGGCCTTGCCGGGCCCGATTCCAAAATATTCTGTCAAACGCAAACCAGACTCGACTATCTGAGGCTCAAACGTGCTCACCCGGTAATAAATCCCCGTCCCCGCAGGCGGCGCTACCGCCTCCGCCTCACTCTCAGAACGTATCACCGAAACCGTAAGCTCCGTCGCTGAATCAACCGAAACAATCTCATACACCCCCTCAATCGAACCATCCGGGCTGCGAAGATAAATCACGTCACCTGCCCCAACATCAGCCGCTACAAAGTTCCCTCCGCTCGCACTGAAGCTCGTCCCGTTTGTTTGACCGTCATCACCGCACACCTGCACCTGCCATGGAAGATGAAGCTCGCCGAACAGTACCGGCTCATACTTCGCTATATCGATATCATTACAAAATTTAATCATTCCAGTCCGCCCCTTCTCAAATTTTCAAGCCGTTCGCCTGATTATTCCGTATGGCGGACGACACCAAGCCGCCCGCCATACGCACCGACCCGAACCTTAACTTGTTGACAGGCCCCGGATAAGACCATGGGCCGCCTCGTTCTTCAGCTCCAGCGTGTACTCGCCGATAAGCTGACCGCTCTCATAGTCACCGCCGCTCGCCAGGGGCTTAAAGTGAAAGCTTCTGCCCGCAAGCGGAAGAACACTCGATCGAGATGAATCCACAAAAAGTACTGCATCCTGCGGCAGCCATCGTGTCGTCACCACCCTGCAGACCCCGAAGTCACTCTCATAGATGCTTATCATATCCTTGTAGGTGACATCACCAGCCGAAAAGCTTCGTGAACCGTCGGCAAAACCGTTCACCTTCCGCTTTTGGAATCCGCCCACAATAATCAAATCCACGTTGCCGCTGCTGCTCTCCCAAATCCTGCGAAGAACATAATTGACCTTCGCCTCATCAAGGTCGCTGCCCGAAGGAAAACCGCTGTCGCCCGTATGGAAAATGTTAGTCGCCAGATGCTGAATTATCCCGTTTATTGTTCGACGAACCGTCCCGCTGCCCTGCGGCTCGCTCGAAGGCTCTCCGCCGTTAATCACCGTGTTCTCAAGGTCGCGCAGCAGCTCGCGAAGCCGTTCCTGCTTCTGATAATCCATCTCATCTGCCAGACCCAGCTGACTCGCTGCCATATCCGAACCCGATACGTCAACTGCAGCCGTGAATATCTGCGTATAGTTGCCGCACCTGTTACGATTCGTAAACCTCACACCGGGCTTGTCTGCTCCCTCGAGCGCAGCATTACCCAGAATATTGATTACCTTCTCGTCCGCCAAATCCTCAGCCGTCGTACCTGCATAACCTCGAACCACTGTCAGCGTGTCACCATCAATCGCCGCCACCAACATCAGCTCTTCCGAGCCTTCAATCTGAATCTGGTCGCCCGCACGGAACCTGCTGCCGTTATCAACGTCAAACTCCGTATCGACATCAGGGTCCGTGAACGTATTATCATTCACAGCGTCCTTGTTCGGCAAAAGCTCATCCTCAAGCCACTCGTGATGTGTGCTCACAGCCTCTCTTAACGGGTCACCAAGCGCATCTAAGAGCGGTGTCTCGTACGGTGATATTATCCCGATTAAATCGGATACGTCCTCTGCCAGTTCCGGCAAGGTAGTACCCGCCGAATATGTCGCTTTTCCTGTAAATGCCATAACAAACTCCTTAACTTTAACTCAACACTCAACACTAAACACTTAAAACTCAAAACTACAAAACGCTTCTTCTCAGCTTCAAATACTCCTGCAAATCGCCTCTGTCCCCTGAACCAGCCGCCCTTTTCGCAGCCTGCTCGAGTATATTCTGACCGGCCGACCTGCTCTTTACTCCCGATGTTTTTTTGACCATCAAATTTGCAGTGCCGGTTTTGCCGAATAGGTATTGCTTTTCCTTTTTCAATTGCTCGACACAGCCGTCCACGTCTTTGCTGTCACTGCCTTTGAGCCTGCTCTTTGCAAGCAGAACCGCTGCCTCCAAATCACCCGCTCCCTCCGCAGATAACTTGCGTACCAATTCCTGCTCAGTCTTTATACTCTCCAGCTCTCCTGCTGCCTCCGAAAGCTCTGCCTTCGTCTGCTCTAATTCAGCCGACAATTCCTCGTTTTTCTTCTCGGCACTCTGTGCCCTCCGCCGATATCGTATCGACTCCGTCAACGGAACAAGCTTGCTCCCGCCATCGAGTACCTGCTGTTCCACTTCTGTCTCTGACAGCCTCTCTTCGTCAACCTGACTCATATAACCTCCAAAAATAACTAATCGCTAACATCGTAGCCTAACTCTTTGAGTATCTGCTCACTCGATACACCGAGCTCCTTTTTCATCTGTGCCTCCTGAAGCTTCTCAGTCATATTTTCAGGCAGCGGGCTCGGAAAAATAACATCTACCGTCCTGTCACTCGCCGCCGTCTTATAAACGCCCGCCTTGTCGAGTATCTCCAAAACCATTCTGCATATATTCTTTATCCCTTCGCCATAGGTAAATCTCTTTCGTTCAGTCTTACTGAGCATACCCATCAGGGTCAGCCGAAGCGCAACCGCGCTCGTAAGATTGCCCACCTTGCCCCTGATTACGCCCGCTACTATCGGCGTCACCGAGCTCGTCTTGTCCATCGCTTCACGAATCTCGTTGATGTGATTGTCCTCGCTCGGCGTATGGTTGTCACCGCCGAACTCCTCAATCGTAGCTTCCATATTATCCGTGCACCACATCCTGCCGGGCGACACCGGCTTGTCCTCGAAGCCCTCGATACCCTTACCCAGATACATCTTGAAAGATTGAAATGTTATCCGGTTCGACCTGTCACTCAGCCTCGTATTAAGCTCGTCCTGCAGCGGTATCAAAGGCTCGACGTCGCTTATCCCCTCGTAGTAAAAAGGCTGCGCCAGATTCTGAATGTGAACCACCGGCAGAAATCCCCACGGCAAATCCCCCTCAGAAATAAGTTTGCGATTCTCATACCGCTGCCACGCATCCGAAGTGATAATCTCCGTCACCGCAATCGTCTCTCTGCTGTCCGTCACAGAACCTCCGCCCGATAAAAGACGCGACAGAAAAGTGCTCTTTCTGCTCACGGCATTTCTCTTCTGATAAAAATGCTGAACGTAATACCTGATTTTCCTGTAATCGGTCTCATCCAGAACCGGCAGTGCTCTCGGTGCTTCAATCAGTTCCAGCCCGATTTTCTGTGCCAACTGCAGCACATCTTCCAAACTTGTGTTTTGAAGTGAAGGAGAAGTGAATTTCTCGAAGATTTCTTCGCCAGGCCTGACGAAACAATCGACGAAACCGTAAACACCTCCGAGCACCGCCATATCCTGGAAAAACCCTATACCGCCGTTAGCCGAAAATACGGCCTTTAATATCGCCTCTATTTGCACCTTCTTTTGGCTGTCAGGCGATTTGGATATCAGACTCAGCGGCTTGCCGAACAAAAAGTCAACCGCTGCGTTTATTCGCCACGATATATCATTTTCTATTACAACCTCTTTTCGCTGTATGTCACCCACCGTTCTGCCGCCGAACACGCCCGTATTAGCCGAATGTACCAATCCTGTTATTCGTGCCGGCAGCCCGTACTCCTGGGCCTGTACATAGCATCTGCCGCTCTCGCTGACCTTTCTGCTGTACGTCCCGTTGCCGAAACTATCTACTATCGGATTCGCATAATATTCCCACAGCTTACCGAAATGTCTTTGAACCTCGGCCGAGCGTTCTTCGATAAGCCACTCGAGGAATTCCGCCTGAAGACCTTCGTCTCTAAATATCCCCGGCTCAAATCCCATATCAGCTCCTTTCATTCTGTCCTCTGCCATCCGTCATCTGTCATCCGTCCTCCGCTTTACGTCCTCTGCCCTCCGCTTGCCCTGAGCGAAGTCGAAGGGTCATACGCCCTCCGTCCTCCATAATTGGACCCCCTTGCACGATCTTGCGCGCTTTCGCGTTTTTTTAAAGGCGTGAGTTTTCGTAAGTGCTTATGTGGAAAGGATTAAAAAAAATTTCAAAAAAATCGATTTTTCTATTTACCCCCTTGCACGATCTTGCGCGCCGCCCCCGTTTTTAAGCTAAAAATGAACCCCGCTCTTACTACCCCCACCTCCATTTTTAAGCTAAAAACAACCCTTCGTGTTTAGTGATTTGACTGCTGAAAATCCCTTCGCCTCTTACTTCTGATGAAAAAAGCCCCCAATCCAAGAAGCAAAACCGTCACCGGCTCAGGGATAAGATACTCAAATGTATTAACAGAAAATTGACGATTATCCGCTCGATCATAATACCGACCACTTTGAAAAGAACTGAAAATATTAATGTCACCTAAGACAACAACTCTACCGGGACCGTACTCTCCGGCGATTACCAAAGCTTTATCTGTGCCTTCATACCACGCAACCTCTATTAGGTCACCGCTTGTTGACACTTCACCGACACTCTGAAAACCAATTTCACTAATTCCGTTAAATAATGGATGAGGGGCAAAATCCGATGTATAAACAGCATATGGATAACTCCCTATCTCCGAAACTCCAAGTGTAACGCCAAAAGCAGAAGCCACTGGCTGAAGCCTTTCATTAGAAGCAAGATTCATCTCCCCCATAATTAATAAGCCGCCACCATTAACCACGAAATCCTTGATTTTTTCGGCTTCTTCTGTTGTATAAGAAGTGAATTTTGAAGAACCAGCACAAACTACAGCTATATCATAAGATTCCGGATCATCTACTAAAAATCCATTATATGTGGTATCTATCTCAAATCCATATCCGGCAATATGATCGGAAAGCTCACTGAACCAAGCACTTGGAACATATCCGTATTCTCCATGACTCGCATCCCATAATACTGTTGCACCGGAAGCCTGAGCAGTCAATGCAAATAGAAAAATGATTATCCCAGTTCTTTTTTCCATCTCCCGTCTCCTTCTCCAAAAACCCCCCCCCGCCAACTAATAATCATTATAAATAAGATGTATCAACTATGTCAAGCAAAAAATGTGTTTTTATCGGACAATATGCAAAGATACATCACGCATTTAATCCATTGTAAGATTCGCCGATTAAGTCTTATGATATATTCGCCGCTGAAAACCTCTTCGCCTCTTACTTCTGATGAATAAAGCCCCCAATCCAAAAAGCAAAACCGTCCCCGGCTCAGGAACAAGATATTCGATGGTGTTCAGAGCAAGGCTCAAGTTATCGTATTCATACAAATATGTGTTGTCAAAGGGTCCTTTACTGATGGAATCACCAATTAAAATTGCTCTTCCATTACCAGGTTCTACTACTGCCATGATTGTATTTCCCTCGTATCGGGCTAATGAAATTCCATCTGTTAGGGATAATGTGCAGGCCAAATAAATTCCGAATTCATTAACTTGTGTATCTGGTAGATTTATACCATCCGTAACAAAGTGACCATAAGTTATATCAGTAATCACTCCTGAGCAGTCATTTTTGTTATACGTCACACCCCAACGAGATGAAATGGTATTACAGTTATCGGGTATGTTATCAATGGTTTGTCTACCTCCTCCTAACCATAGTCCGTGACCAGCCTCGACCCAATTAGAAATGATATTAGCTTCGCTCAAAGTGAGATCGTTTATTTGTCCAGGTAAAAATAGAACGTACGTGTCGAAACTGGCAAGAGCGTCTTCTGTAATTGGTGATGTGTTGTGATATATTGTATGTCCATTTGTCTCAAGCTCAAGTTCCATTTTATCTGTGAATCGTTTAGCATCCGAACTGTAGTAGTGGTCTATAAGTATTGTACCTGCAACTAGATTTGTAGTTGCCCTCAAAACAAGAGACGTTGTCAATATAGACAAAAATATGTATTTCATTTTCATTTTATTTTTTTAAAATAATATATTCTTTATTTTTAAATTTATCCCGGAATATTTTATATGGCTAATATTGTGTTAATTGTCTCCTTTTATTAAACTTTCTCCGAGTAATGTTAAGGTTACTATAAAGTTTTTTATTGCCTATGTCAAGCAAAAAAATATCGTTTTTATCGGACAATTTACAAATATACATCACGCACTTCATCCATTGTGAGATTCGCCGATTAACTCTTTTGATAGATTTGACACTTTTCCTCCGCTGTTCGAGTTTAAAAAAAATAAAGGGGGGAGCATATTGTTGTAATCGAGATAAAGGATTATTTTCCTTCTTACAGCTCAAAAAGGTTTCGAAGATATCGGCCTGAGGTATAACGGGTATTCACCTGATTGAAGTCGGTGAATATTACCCACATCCTTATATCACCCTGCCTCTCTTCTCACCAAATCTTTTCACCGCTGCTCCTCACTCTTTCTTTTCACCACACCTTCCTCACTCTTTTCTTTTCATCACCCCTTCTAATAACCTCTATCTCTTTTCAATATGCCCCCCTATATACTTTAAATTTTATCTTGACTTTAAATCGAGTCAAGAAAAAAAATGCTTTTTCAGTTTAATTTTTTGTGATTGTCAGCCTTTCTGTCCATAGCTGATTCGCCCTTTTTTCCGTCAATTCAGGGCGTAAGCCTTATCTTCTTTTATAAAAAGATAATAGAGCCGACCCTCCTGGTACGTCATCCCCGCGATTTTTCCCGCTGTATCGCCCACCCCGATATACATATCACACCTGCCCGGCGCGCGAATCGCCCCGCCCGTATCCTGGTCGAGTGCAAATCCGCTGTAAACCGATTTACTTATAACCCCGCCGCTCTCTCGCGGCAGATACGTCGAAACATAAGTTAACGCCGCCCGCGGAAAAATCGATTTATCAGTCGCTATCGAGCGCATCTCTGTCACCGGCTCATTCAAACTGCCTCTGGGCGGGCCGTCCTCGCCCTTGAAGAAAACAAAACGCGGATTCAGCCGTGTATATTGTTTTACTCTGTCCGCGTGTCTCTTGAAATAATCTATCATCGCCGACAGACTCAATTGACTCTCGCTTATCGAGCCGTCGGCAACCATCGCCTTTGAAATGCTTTTATACTCCCACCCGTTATTCGCGGCATAACCAACGCCGACGACTTCGCCGTCCGACATCCGAATCTTCGCAGAGCCCTGCACGTGCGCAACGTATGCCTCGAACGCATCGCCAAGCCACACAAGCTCGTTACCCCTGAGCATATTCGTATTCTCAATAACCGCTCGCGACGGATACTTACTCACTCCGCCGTCCATTGTGCGTCTGCCTAAAATCTCTCCGTCCGCACCCTTGACTAAATCTTCCGGCTGCCTGTAAAGGGCGTACTGAAACCGGCTGGTCTGTACCGTTGAGCCGTCTAATATCGGCGTATAGTAACCCGTGAACAAAACCGTCCCTTCCCCGTCGCAGCCGACCGACGTATAAACGTCGAAATTCTCTCGTATCGCATCATTGAGCTGCTTTCCAGCCAATCCGGAATCAAGAAGTTCTGAGAATTTTTTCAGGCTCGCGATTGCCCGAGAATGGCTAATCCCGCATATCGGATAATATCTCTTACTCGAAGGCTTATTGAGGTAATTAAGACTATTACCGACCGCCTCTCGCAAATCTTTTACATTCGTACAGCCGAACGTGAAATCCGGAACCTCCCAAGGTTCGGTAACCTTTCGCAGTGCCTGTTCGCCCGGTCCTAAGGGCCTGTCATACGAGAACGGCTCAATTTCACGCCTTGCCGCAGGCTTGCAGCCGGCGAATAAACTCAAAATCACAACCACTAATATGAAATAAATCCTTATTTTCATATTTTTCTCCGTCTTTTTGAGACAAAAAACAGTACCAGAAAGCAAAAAAGCATTATTAAAACAAATCGGCTATATGCACAAAATTGCTGAAAAATTTTAAAATAACAGGCCCGAAAGAATTAAAAACCAGGAGAAGAGGGTACGAACGAGCGTTCGTAGTGACTGCGCAAAATCCGGTGATTCGACTACGCAAGATTGTGTATCTGGACTACGAAAGAACGTGCGCACTACTAATACATATACTAATACAGAGACTAATACAGGTACTGCAGCCGACTTGTCTATGCCTGCCTGTGGGCAGGCAAGTCGTCTGCTGAAACAAAAAGAGCGGCTGCAGGCCATAAGTCCTTTTTGCAAAAGGATTTTGATTCGGAATTCGGATTTTTACTGTTGAATTTTCGCCTTTTTCGTTGTATGATGTATCGATGACAAAAATGCTCGAAGCAATCAACAGCCCGCAGGATTTGAAGAATCTGCCCGTCGGCGGCTTACAATCCCTGGCAGACGAAATAAGGAGCTTCATACTAAATTCCGTCAGCAGGACAGGCGGACATCTCGCCAGCAGTCTCGGTGTGGTGGAATTAACCGTAGCTCTGCACTACGTCTTCGATTTCAGCAGGGACAAGTTATTGTGGGACGTCGGCCACCAATGCTATGCTCACAAGATAATCACCGGCAGAAAGGATAAATTTGCACGAATACGCAAGCCGAAAGGCCTGAGTGGATTTCCCGACCCGGCTGAGAGCGAGTTTGACCAGTTCACCGTCGGTCACGCAGGCACATCAATAGCAACAGCTTTGGGTATGGCGCTCGGCCAAAAGAAGAACAGCAGTAAAGAAAAAATCGTAGCTCTCGTCGGTGATGCGAGTATCGTCAACGGCCTGTCGTTTGAGGCATTGAACAATCTCGGTCTCGTTGACAGGCAGCTATTGATTGTTCTCAACGACAACTCGATGGCTATTGACGCCACGCAGGGTGCTCTCGCGAAATACTTTTCTAAAATCAGGCTCAGCCAGACCTACGAGGATTTGCGAAGGACCACCAACAACATCCTGGAGCATATGCCCGTCATCGGCAAAAGCGTCGAGGAAGCGATTGGGAAAATCAAGAAAAGCATTCGAATGGCCTTACCTGCCAGCCAGATGTTTGAGAGTCTCAACATCCCTTACTTCGGGCCTGTGGACGGCCACGATATTGCTTCATTGATAAAATTATTCAAAGCTCTCGCAGACCTGAATCATCCCGCGATACTGCACGTTTATACCAAAAAGGGCAAAGGTTTTGTCCCTGCGGAAGAAGACAAGCCGAGATTTCATTCGACCGGCCCTTTCAAAATGAATGGTGACAGTGACGAATCCGATTCAGCCCTGCCCAAGCGCAGCTTCACCGATGTATTCGGTGAGTGCCTCGTCGAGCTTGCGAAAAAAGACAAAAGAATCGTCGCCATCACTTCCGCTATGCGCGACGGCACAGGTTTGAGTGAGTTCAGCAAAAAGTTTCCCGGCAGGTTTTTCGACGTGGGTATAGCGGAAAGTGCTGCGGTTGATATAGCTGCTGGTATAGCGAAGGCAGGTTTAAAACCGGTGGTCTGTATCTATTCGACGTTTCTGCAGCGAAGCTTCGACCAGCTCTTCCAGGAGGTCTCGCTTCAGAATCTGCCTGTAGTCTTTTGCATAGACCGTGCAGGTCTTGTCGGCGCCGACGGTCCCACCCATCACGGCCTGATGGATATCGGCTACCTCAGGATGCTGCCGAACGTAGTGCTTGCGGCGCCTGCGAACGAAATCGAGATGAAGCTCGCGCTTGAGTATGCTCTCACCGCCGGCAGGTGCGTCTGCATCCGGTATCCGAGGGACATTGTTCCGCCGGCAGAGTTCGACAGGCCGGCGTGCAGCAAGCCGTTCAGGACAGGCAGGAGCGTGACAGTAAGAAAGTCTAAAGGCTCTTCCGTGGTTATTGTCAGTTACGGCAGTATGCTTTGTGAAAGCCTTAAGGCTGCTGAGAAACTAAGTGACGAGGGAATCAAAGTTGATGTTATCAATGCGAGGTTTGCGGCACCGATTGATGGGCAGATTTTGTCTTTACTGCAGCAGGATAAAAGTATAATTATTGTAGAGGACCACAGCGTCGCTTGTGGGTTCGGCTCCGCGGTGCTTGAGCTGGCTGCGGCAAAAACGGCTGATTTCGCAGATAAGAAGAAAAACGCTGCGAATTTATCGGCAAATCGGATTCGGCTTTTGGGCGTTCCAGCCAGATTTATAGAGCGAGGTTCGAGGGCAAAGCAATTTATGCAGGCCGGCATTAGTGCCGATAATATTCAAAAGGCTGTAAAACAAATGATAAATGCAGCCGGCAGCAAAAAGAGAAAAAGCACAAGGAAAAAGGTGGTTACAAGATGAGCGGCAAAAAGCCCAGATTGATAATTTTTGCCGACACGGGGAAGAATAACGTCGGTTCTGCCGTTGACGAATTTTCAGAGTTTGTCAAAGGCAAGGCCGAGATAGTGGACAATTGTGATGTCAGAAGTTTCAGACCCCAGATTCTAAAAGGCTGCGACTATGCAGTGGTGTTCGGCGGTGACGGCAGTATCATTTCTGCGGCCAGGGCGCTTAGTGACAGCAAAGTGCCGGTTATAGGAGTCAATCTCGGAAAGCTCGGTTTTCTTGCTGAGTTCAGCGTCGAAGAATTAAAAGATTATTTCGACCAGATAGCTTCTGGCAAGGCGCGAATCGAGCGAAGAATGATGCTGAAATGCCGCGTTATGCGCGACGGAAAACAGATTTTCAGCTCCAAAGCGATTAACGATGTTTTCATAACTGCGGGAATTCCCTTCAGGATGATAGAGCTTCTGATAAAGGTTGATAGCCATGCTCTCGCGGGATGCGTAAGTGACGGACTGATAATCTCCACGCCGACCGGCTCGACAGCATATAACCTGTCAACGGGAGGACCCATACTCTCCGGAAAAATGGAAGCAATGGTAATTACACCTATATGTCCACATTCACTAAGCTTCAGGCCTATTGTTATAGGCGGTGACAGTAAAACCGAAATCGTCGGCATTCAGGTCAATGAGGGTACCGCTGTTTCCATCGACGGCCAGTTGTCACAAAGCCTGTCGGCTGGTGATATCATCGAGGTCGCAAAAGAAGACAGCTCCTTCCTTGTGGTTAATAATCCTGTAAGGAGTCAATGGGATACAATGGCCGCTAAACTCGGATGGGCGGAAAAGCCGAAGTATAAGAAAGAGTAAGCGTAACACGGGCTTCAAGCCCGTGTTAACATGGCCAGGATGCCCGTGTTACCCTGAAAAAAGCCGCCAAAGGCGGCTCAGAATTGATTGTGAACACATTGACGTAGTTATTTGTATATATTATAATGAAAAAGTTATAATATGCTGAAAGAGGTGGTTAAAATGAGAACGCGGAGAATTAAAATTCTGCTATGTGTATTATTATTGAGTTTTCTTGCCGTTGTTAATCCTCGGTCAGCCGCTGGTGACGGGACGGGCGGCCTGGGAGGAGTTGGAACAGAGGGTATTACAAATCCTGTAATAGGAAGTGCGAGCGGCTCATTGACCGAGCCGGTGAGCACTTATGACCCGACTGCATTTACAGTTCCTCGCTCGAATATGGCCAGCGGCAATATGGCTGTCACAGGTAATATCGGTGGCGGAAAACACTTTCGAGACACCGTGCCTTATGGCAGCTTAACAGATATTCAGGCGAATCTCGAATCTACGGCATTAGATTCTTTTCTGAGATACTCGAGCGCGCCATCCGAGCCGTTCTATTCGCCAACGGGTTCAATCGTTTCAGTTAGAGGGGCGGGCTCACGAGACACTTTTCGGCAGGTATCGCAAAAGGTAAGAGGTTACAGCGGAACGCAGGATGATTTTGTACCGTATTCTTCATTAATAGCTACTCAGCCGGTTACGTCTTCGCTGACATCGCAATACGCAACAATACCCGCAACGGGACAGGATTACGGCCGGAGCCTGTTGGGCCAGGTTCAGGGCTATGGAGCCGCCGAGCAGTTCCTGCGTTTGGGTACCGACATTGAGCCGTTCATTCGTCCTGAGCAGGCTACGGCCGACGGCCGGCAGATTAGTCTGCTCGAGTCGAATCTCAAATCAACAATTGAGCCTGACAGGCTCAAACCTTTCGAAATCGCCGAACCACCGGGCGGGCAATCACTGACTGGTGAGCAGCTCGATGTCTATGAACAAATGAAGGCACAGCTTGGCATTTCTGAAGAACTTCCTGCGGACCAGATTAGTCGAACCGAAGCGAATGAGCGGATTCTAAAAGAGCTTGAAGAGCAGTGGCGGGCCAAGGTAGAAACCGCAAAGATTGATACGGAAAAGATTTTAGAGCGCAGAAAAGAACGGCGGGCTCAGGTAATACAGCAGGCACGAAGCGGCGCAGGCGCAGCCCCACAGCAGGAAGAAACAGCCGAACGTAAAAGATTTAAAACTTTCGCAAGTGAAGGCGGAGACGAGTTTAATCACTATATGGACGCAGCGGAGCAGTATCTGAAAGAGGGCAAGTTCTATCAGGCCTCGGATGCATATTCGCTGGCATCAATATATAAGCCTATGGACCCGTTGTCATACGCCGGTAAATGTCACGCCTTGTTCGGAGCAGGTGAATACCTCAGTAGTGCACGATTGCTCGCCTTCGCTTTGAAGATTTTCCCGGCTTACGCGAATGTTAAGGTTGACCTTGTAGAGATATTCGGAGACGAGGAGCTTATCAATAACAGGATGGCAGACCTTGCAAAATGGGCCACCGGCAGCAAGTCGGCCGAGCTTTACCTGCTGCTGGCTTATATCTGTTATCAAATTGATAAGCCAACTGTTGCAAGTGTTGCTATTAACGAAGCTTATAAAAAGATGCCCGAAGACGAAGCGATTCTAATACTTAAAAAAGCTATAGAAGAAAGCTCCAGATAACGAGCTAAGAAACGGACAGTCAGAAATTCGGATACTCAACGTCGAAGGCCGGGCTTTAGACGGATTCGATACTGAGTTCCGAGCGACGGATTGCGAGATACTTACCAAAGGTGAAAAGCTGTGAGAATATTTTGGATGTAGAGGGTGTTTTCGGCAGAGAAGGATTGCTTTGCCGCACATTTTCCGGTTTTGAGTATCGTTCAGAGCAGGTCAAAATGGCTGACGCCGTGCGACAGGCACTCGCCGCCGGCAGACGCCTTGCGGTTGAGGCCGGTACCGGCGTGGGAAAAAGTTTTGCATACCTTGTCCCCGCAATAGAAACAGTCAGTACGAAAAAAAACAAAATTCTCGTCAGCACCTATACAATCTGTCTGCAGCAGCAGCTTATCGATAAAGACATTCCTTTTCTTCGGGATAATCTCTCGGTCGGTTTCAATGCGGCAATCGCCAAGGGCAGGGGTAATTATCTCTGCAGGAGAAGGTTAAAATCGGTTATCGGCAGACGCAGAATACTGTTCGATGAATGGTCAGACGAGCTGGACAGGATTTATGAATTCTCTGTCGGAACAAGCGACGGCTCTTTAAGCGATATGCCGTTTTTGCCGACACCTGCTGTTTGGGATGCGGTTAACAGCGAGCACGGCAACTGTGCAGCCAGACAGTGTGAGCATTTCGCAGACTGCTTTTACCGAAAGGCGCGACGCAGACTTGAGTCGGCCGACATTATAGTAGCCAATCATTCTCTTATGTTCAGTGACCTTGTGCTGAAAGAACAGGGCTTCAGCCTGCTGCCGGAATATGAAAACGTGATAATCGATGAGGCGCATAATATCGAGCACGTCGCCGAGGACCATTTCGGTATAGATATAAGCAGCTATCGCGTAAGACGGCTGCTGAACGAGCTTTATAATCCCGCAAAGCATAAAGGCTTCTGCAGCTATAAAGGTTCGAATAAAGCGATAGATATCGTTCTTGCGGCGCATAAGGCGAGTGAGAAATTCTTCAGGGGCGTCAGAAGATGGTACGAAACACACATAAAAGAATTCGCCGGCAGATGCTATAAGAATTTTGTCGATGATTTTATTTCCGGCCAGTTGAAGCAATTGCGAATCGAGCTGTCGGCTCTCGCAAATATTGAAAAGAGCGTCGATGATAAATTTGAGCTTATCCGCTACGCCAATCGCTGTAGCGAGCTTATATCAGAGCTTGACAGTTTCCTTTTACAAAAGCTCGGAGGCCATATCTACTGGGTGGAATCCTCCGGTGCCGGGCGCAAAACTATTCACCTGCGAAGTGCGGCTCTCGACGTTGCACCCGACATCAAAAGATGTTTGTTTGATAAGTTTCACTCGACTGTTTTAACAAGTGCAACGCTCAGCAGTGACGGTTCGAACGAAGCGAGCGGTTTTGGATTTTTTGCGGGACGGGTCGGGCTTGAAGATTTCGATGCGCTAAAGCTCGGCTCGCCTTTTAATTACAAAGAGCAGGTTAAGATGTATATTGAAAAGAATATGCCGGACCCGAACGAAGAAAAGTTTGTGCCCGCCGCAGTCGAGGCGGTGAAAAAATATCTGCTCCAGACCCAGGGCCGGGCATTTTTGTTGTTCACCAGCTACGAGATGCTTGGGCGTATGGCCGCTGAGATTGAAAATTGGCTCGCGGAAAACAATATCGAGCTTTTACAGCAGGCAAGCCGCGTCGATAGGAGCAGCCTTTTGAAATATTTCAAGACAGGCAAGAGAAAAATCCTGTTCGGGACAGACAGTTTCTGGCAGGGTGTGGACGTGCCGGGAGAGGCCCTCAGCAATGTGATAATAGTAAGGCTGCCCTTCGCAGTTCCAGACAGGCCTTTAATCGCAGGAAGAATCGAGCAGATACAGCAGCAAGGCGGCAATGCTTTTACCCAATATCAGCTGCCGATGGCGATAATAAAATTCAAGCAGGGTTTCGGCAGGCTGATTCGTAACAAAACCGACAGGGGTATTATTGTTATTCTTGACAGCCGAATAATCAATAAGCGTTACGGCCAACAGTTCTTATCGGCGATACCCGAATGCACAATAGAAATCGCACACTCGTAGGTTCCAATTGTTCAAGCAATTCTTATATTGTTTAAAAACTTTTTGCTCGGATTCGTATTAAAAACAGAACTTTTTAGAATTTGATAGAACTGATGGAACATCCTATCGAGAATCGAGCATCGAGAAGCTTAATACTAAGTCTATTTTTTTCTCTGCAGAAGTGCTTCCGTGAGCTGACGCAGGACCTGAGCTTTTTTGCCGAACGGCTCAAGAGCGGCAATGGCCTCGTCGGCGAATTTTTTGGCAATTTCTTTCGATTTTTCAAGACCGATAACAGCCGGGTACGTAACCTTGCTCGCCTGCTCGTCTTTGCCTGCAGTCTTGCCTAACTGCTCACTCGATTCGCTTACATCGAGAATATCGTCGGCAATCTGAAATCCCAGCCCGATTTTCAGCCCGTACTCACACAACAAATCATATTGTTCGACCGTAGCGTCGCCGCATATCGCGCCCATCGCAGCGGCACAGCGAAACATCTTCGCCGTTTTATTGGTGTGAATATACTCGAGAATCTGTTTGGTTCCTTTTGTTTTTTCGGCTTTAAGGTCCGCCAGTTGACCCGAAATCATCCCCTCGGGTCCCGCGGCAGAGGCGAGCTCGCCGATTAGTGCAGCAGCGACGTTGCTGTCGCTTATGTATTTAGCGAGTGACTCGAACGCAAGAATCAAAAGTGCATCGCCGACGAGTATCGCTGTCGCCTCGTCGAATCTTTTATGACAGGTAGGTCTGCCCCGCCGCATATCGTCATCGTCCATCGCCGGTAAATCGTCGTGAACGAGCGAAGACGTGTGTATCATCTCGACAGAGGCGGCGGAAACCTCTGCGTTGCTGTTGACCGAGCCTGAGACGAGCTCGCAGCACCACAGCAAAAGGGCTGCTCTTATTTTTTTGCCCTGCCCCTCGATTGTGTATCGAAGAGCCTCACGCAAATCACGGTTAATATCGCGAGCCTCGGCGAAAATCCTCTGTATAGACGTGTTGACAATCCTGCGCTTATTTTCGAGCTCAATATAAAAATCGCTGTGTATGTGCTCACCAGCAGCCATATCAATCCTTAGAAAAACAAAATTGCAAAACCTGCGTACCGGAATTATACTCCAGAAGGTAAAATTTTTCCCGTTTTCTTTTTCTTATTATGGAAAAAATATGATTTTGATAACCGGCGTAACAGCTTCAGGCAAAGGCAGGCTTGCCTTTGATTTGGCAGGCAAGCTCGACGCAGAAATCATCAGCGTCGATTCGATGAAGGTATATAGGCGGATGGACATCGGAACAGCCAAACCGCCCATAAAGGTGAGAGAAAAAATCAGATACCACCTGATTGATATCGTCGAGCCGAGCGAGTCATTCAGTCTCGGCCGATACCTCGAGCTGGCAAATGAGGCGATTACAGACATCAAAAGCAGGGACAAAACTGTTATCGCTGTCGGCGGAACCGCGCTTTACATAAAAGCCCTGCTGTATGGCCTGTTCGAAGGACCCGGCTCGGACGAAAAAATAAGAGAACAACTGAAACAGCAGGCAGAGGCGCTCGGCCTGGAGCAACTTTATAGCGAACTTGAAAAAATCGACCCCGATGCGGCAGAGCGAATACACCCGAACGATGGAAAAAGAATCATAAGAGCGCTGGAAGTTTATCATCTCACAGGCAAACCAATCTCAGACTTTCAGAAGCAATGGCCGAAAAACCGAAAGACAGAACAGAATGTGCTTCGTAAATTCAAAATCATCGCCCTGCGAAGACCAAAACAAATCGAAAGCAAAAGAATCAACAGCCGGGTAAAAAAAATGCTCGATGACGGCCTTATCGATGAGGTCAAAAGCCTTTTAGCTGAGGACAAGCTCCTGAGCAAACAGGCTGCGGGTGCGATAGGCTATGCAGAAATCATCGATTACCTGGAAGGCAAAACTGCTCTCGAAGATGCTGTCGAGCTTATCAAAAAAAATACACGACATCTCGCCAAGCACCAGCGAACCTGGTTCAAAACCTTCCCCGATGTAAACTGGCTCGACATCGAAGAGGATGAACCGCCCGAACATATCCTCGCCCGCGTTAAAGAGATTTTATAAGTCTTAAGCTGCACCCGGCTTGGCCAATTTAAAGTAAATTCGGATTAGATAACTACTGAGGCGGGAAGGTTTATGCCTTTTGCAACTGGCTCTGGGCACGGAGCATAACAGCCGCCTCGCTCAGAACAAGCTGCTTTATCAAACTGGCGGGAACCTGTGAAAAATCCATCGCCAGAACTTTTTGCTCAACCATCGAAGCAATCGCGCGGGCTGCCGGACGTTCAACTCCGTATTTCTCCATCAGGTCGGTAACTATTCGTGACTTGTCCCAGCGGCTCCTTGTGACCGAGTCGCCGTCTTCGCCGAATTGCCGGGCATCTGATAAGTTATCCATATCAACTGAGACAACATCGATTCGCGAACGCTTGAGCCTTCGCTCCATATTGTGCTCGCCGAGTGAAATCGCAGCTTCTTCGTAGCCCGTAGCCGAAAGAGCAGCTTTAATTACGGATAAAATCTCAGAACTGCTGATAATGCGTTTTTTTTGCTTCTCGTAAAGTGTGTATGTTATCACATCCGCGAGCTGTTCGGCGGCTACGATGTCCGGCTCTCCCGCTTGTGCAAAAGCATTGCCGATGGTTGCTATAACCTTTGTGTACAGATACTGCTCGCTGCTGCCATCCTGTTTTATTACTTTAAGCTGTGCTTTCATCGGCCCTTCAGCCTCCCTGCATAATGCATCCAAGAGCCCCAAATTTTTCTTTTACTTTCGTTAACCTTCAAAAAGCTTTTTCTGACCCGGTTGTTCAGTTCTTCCGATAGCCTGCCTTACCTCGTCAATCAAATCGCCCGCATCCTTGAAATCACGATATACACTTGCGAAACGAATGTACGCAACCTTGTCGACGTCTCTTAAGTGCTTCATCACATTTTCGCCGATAAATGCGCTCGTCACCTCTTTGTCGAAGTCCCGGAAAATATCTTCCTCGACTCTGTCGGCGATCTGCTGAATCTGTTCTGCTGACACCTGTCTTTTATAACAGGCCTTTTGCAATCCCGCAATAACTTTTTCCCTGTCATAAGGAATACGCGAATTATCTTTTTTGACTACATATAACTTAAAGCTCTCGCCTATCTTTTCGTAGGTTGTAAAGCGTCTTTCGCAGGCCAGGCACTGGCGCCTTCTTCTTATCACTCTTCCTGAATCGCTGGCCCGAGAGTCAACAACCCTATCTCTGTCTTCTTTGCAAAAAGGACACCTCACGAGAAAACCTGCCTCGACAACAACACCATATCTTGAGAACAGCTGGATTTTACGCTCTATATGTAGTGTGTCAAATGAAAATTTTTAATTTTTATTTTTATGGTGGGTATCAGCCGCAATATTATCTGAATACATTGGTGGCGTTAATTCATACGTGGAAGATTTTACGAAAGATGGACGAGGGCTTATCCTAGTAAAAGAAAGACCCCTGTGCTAAGAAGCACAGGGGTCTACCCGGAAAGAAATTTTATGGCCCCCAAAAATATCTGAAAGTCCTTATCCTAATATAAGGACGTTTCTTTCAATCCTGCCCTGGTGTCCGTAACTCCCCCCCATGGCAGGATGCCCGTAAAGGGTAAAATTAACTATTATGTAGTTGATGAGCTGCCGTCTTTTACCGGCCACACCCCTTTATTGTCCTATCCGTACAAAGTCTAATATAAAAATCGCAAATGGACAAATTGCCTCTTAAAAATTTTTTGTTTCTTCTCAGACCGATAAAAGTAGGAAGGGAAATACCGAATATCGAACAAGGAATATTGAAATAAGAAGTTACGAGTCACCGGCCACAAGTCACTCTACAGGACGCCTTACGGCGGAGCGACTGATTATCCTCGTGCTTTAGCGAACCAGTCGGGGTCTTTGGCCAGTTTTTCGCGGGCTTCTTTCGTCATCATCTCAAAAGCGGGATGGTTGCTGCGCCAGCTTCGCTGCTCGAATGAGCCCGACCGCATCTTCTCAACCTCCCTGGAGACGCCCTCGAAATAACTGCCGTAAATATGAAGCGAATCGCTTATATCGACGTATCTGCCGGCGGTAACGGTTTTGCCGATTTTCTCTGAAATCTTCTGTGCTATTATTCTCTGCAAATCGGCAAGCGCATAGACATTCATAAACCAGGCTTTGTACAGGTCTCTGCTTCGCCAGTGTGTATTCATATTGAGTAACATCGCCCCCCTGCCGTCATCTATCAACCGGCACCATATCCTCTGAAGACAAGGCGGGTCGTCTGTTTTCGGGTCGGCGTTCGGCATCCAGGTAATCGCCTGTGCCCTGCGTGTATGGGCGACGTTCGAGAGACTGTCGATGATGTACTGAATCTGGTCGACTTTTTTGAATGGTCTCGGCGAATCAGCTGTTCGCAAATCCTCGACAGGACAATACGCACATAATCTTTCATGATATGTATAAGTCCACTTGCCGGCTGCCGGGTCTATCCAGTGGTCGTGAATACCGTCGACGACTTCCTGGCGATAGGCTTCGAGCTCTGCAGGTCCGCCGGGAAAATTCTTGTGTATTCTCGGCTCGGCGAAAGGGTCGGCGATTGTTACGATAACGGTCGCATCTCTGCTGAGCGGCTCGCCTGGTTTGTCGTATTGGGTTTTGATCTGCAGACCGTTGTCCCAGACCGCCAGCACAGCCTTCTCCCAGGCTTCAGGTAAACAATCCGCTGTAATATTTATGACCGGTATCTGCATCATTGACGTTGCTGCTGTCATATTTTTCCTCCGTGAACCTGTTAAAATTGCCTATTTGTAATTGCCGAGGTCGATTTCATCTTCTGTAATATTATATCGTCTGCGGTACTGCTCAGGGATGTCCGCGAGGATTCGCTTGGCCTTGAACTCGTATTCGGTATCCGGGAAATTCTCGACAATCTGTCTGCAGGCATCGATAGTCTGTTTGTAGCTTATCGCGGGGAGTCTGCCCATTTTTCTGGATTGAATAGCCCATTCCAGAAGCCGCTCAGCCTCGACTTGTTCTTCTTCTGTAAGTTCGCGGAACTGCTGCGTCGGCTGCTGGGAGGTTTGCTTTTCTTCGATAACCGTTTCTCTCGGTTGCGGCTCAGCCCGCAGCCTCGCGTCATCTTCGGCTACGACGTCATAAAACGTTTTCCCAGGCTCGGTCTTTTTCTTACAGCCGACAGGGACAATGACAAAAGCTATCAGCAATACCGCAAGAGCCGTGCCAGATATTTTATCTTTCATAACGTATCCTGCCTTTCCGAAATAGTCTTTCAGCCTCGTTTTGACGATTATTGATTATTCAATAGAAATAATATATAATCAATTTTATGTTTTGTTTGCGTTTTTTCAACAGCAAACTCGATATTTAATTGAATTGGTTGTTCTGATTTATGTTTACGGGAATAATAGAAGGTCTGTGCGAGGTAAAATCGGCGCTCGGCTCAGCCGATACGCTGAAGCTGAAAATCGAGCTTGGCAGTCTCGCCGAGGGCTGTAGGATAGGCGACAGCATAAGTGTAAGCGGTGTCTGCCTTACCGTAACCGCTCTTGAGAAAAGGATAGGCTGTTTTGATGTGGGCGGCGAGACGCTTTCGAAATCGAATCTCGGCGGATTAAGGGCCGGCTCGAAGGTCAATATCGAAAGAAGCCTGAAGGCTGACAGCCGGTTCGGCGGCCATTTTGTGCTCGGCCATACCGACGGTACCGCAACTATTAAAAAAATTGAGAAAAAAGGACAATTTGCTGAAATGACATTCACGGCTGATAGAGAGCTGCTTGATAATATGATACCCAAAGGCTCGGTCGCCGTCGATGGAATCTCACTAACGATAGCAAAGCTGGACGATAACGGCTTCAGGATTGCTTTGATACCGCAGACGCTTAAAAGTACGACATTGGGAGCGGTAAAAGTCGGTGATAAAGTAAATATCGAAACTGATATAATAATAAAGACGATAAGGAAATACGTGGAGAAGTTTTTGCCTGCAGAAGGCTTGACCGCCGAGAAGCTAAAAACAATCGGCTTTTAACTGAAAAATATGAACCATAACTTTAATAACAATTCGATAACGGAGCAGCCGGTGATAGGGATAACGATGGGCGACCCGGCTGGTATCGGCGCGGAGATTATAATCAAGGCCCTGGCTGAGCCTGAGATAAGAAAGGCTGCGAAGTTTATCATATTCGGAATGAACGAGCAGCTTTTGTTTGCAGCCGACAAGGCCGAGCTCGAGCCGTTCTGGGGCAGATGCCAGCACGAAAAATTGAGCAGAGGATTTCCCTATAAGGTTGTTGTAGCCGACTACGACGAATACTCGGTGCCGCCCTGGATAAAGGGGCCGAGCAAAGTCTCGGGCGAGGCGTCGGTCAGGTTCTGTCTCGACGCAATCGAGGCTGCGAAGGCAAAAATAATCGACGCAGTTGTAACCGCACCGATAAACAAAACCAGCTGGAAGCTGGCAGATGTTAAGTGGCCCGGTCATACCGAGATGTTCGCCGAGAAAACAAAGTCCAGGCGAAAAGTGATGATGTTCGCAGCCGAAAGGCTGAAGGTTGCCCTTGCGACGATACACGAGGCTCTTTTCGAGGTACGTCATAAATTTACTATCGGCTGTGTGTTTGAGCCGATAGATTTGCTCAATGACGCTTTGAAGCAGTACTTCGATATTGAGAATCCGAAAATCGGCGTCGCAGCCCTGAATCCTCATGCGGGCGAGGACGGCCAATTCGGCGACGAAGAAAAGCGCATAATCACACCGGCTGTGACTCTCGCTCAGAACCAGGGTATCGATTGTTACGGGCCGTATCCCGCTGATACGCTTTTTCTGAGAGCAGTTCGAGGCGAGTTCGACGGCGTGGTAGCGATGTATCACGACCAGGCTATGATACCAATAAAGCTTTTGGCGTTCGAGACCGCGGTTAATATCACGATTGGAATACCGATTATAAGAACGTCACCCGCACACGGGACAGCGTTCGATATCACAGGCAAGAATATCGCGAACCCAACGAGTATGAAAGCCGCGATAAAACTTGCGATAAATATGGTAACGCATAAAAGAAAGTTAGAACTGAGAACCGAGAAGTTAGAGCTGAAAAACAAAAATGAATAAAGCTGCCGCTGCGTATTATCCTCTATAAATTACTTCACAATATTATGTAACTGTGATACAGGCAGGGTCGAGACATTTTCGGCCAGGGGATAGCTCTCGTCGCCGGGATAAATTACATAAGCCTTTTTCGGCCTGAGGTCTTCGAATGCATTCCAGAAACTTTTAGTCAGTTTCGGCGCCAGAGAATATTTAAATTCGACCGCTATCGGCGGCTTGAGCTGAGTCGGCAGCAAAACAAGGTCGATTTCCGCTCCTGCCGCCGTCCGGTAGAAATTAGCTGTCCAGTGTTTCGGAATCAAAGCCATTATCTGCTCTATTAACCAGCCCTCCCACGAAGCACCTGCAGATGGATGCCCTAAAAGTGAATCTAATTCCGGAATACCCAAAAGATAATGCAGCAATCCGCTGTCTCTTATATAAACTTTCGGAGATTTTACAAGACGCTTCTTTATGTTGGTATAGTAAGGCTGAATCTGGCGAATCATAAAAGTATCCTGCAATATATCAAGATACTTTCTTGCCGAAGGCGGCGAAATCCCTAAACTGTTTGCAATCTTACTTGCATTCCAGAGTTGACCGTGACAGTGAGATAGCATCTGCCAGAACCTTAAAAGCATAGAAGCCGGAATAGAAATGCCGAGCCCCGGTATGTCTCTTTCAAGATGCGTTCTGATAAAGTTTTCTCTCCAGGTAAAAGATGTTTCATCGGACTTTGCAAGAAAACTTCTCGGGAATCCGCCTCGCAGCCATAGTTTTTCGAAGGTCTTTTGTTGTTCTGTGCCGCCGACTTCTGACAGCAGGAAACCATTAAGCTGGTGATAACAAATTCTTCCGGCAAGGCTTTCTGAAGATTGCCTTGATAAATCCGGCGATGCTGAGCCGAGTATTAAAAATCTGCCGTTTCTGAATTTTGAGTCAACCAGCGACCTTATTGAAGGAAACAATTCCGGCTTTCTTTGTATTTCATCTATTATTACTAACCTGTCCGAATGTTTTTCAAGATAAAGCTGCGGGTCCGAAAGCTTCTGAAGGTCTGAGGTTTTCTCCAGGTCAAGATATAAAGCATTCTTCAAGCTGGTTTCTTTTATCATTTTTGCAAGTGTAGTTTTGCCTACCTGCCGAGCTCCCAGAATGCCAACCACCGGAAAATCCCGCAGAGTTCCAATTATATCGCTTGTAATACTTCGTTTAATCATGCTTGTATTTTAAAACGGAACCTTTCAAATTGCAAGCAAATACTTTTTGTTTATTGAATTGATAAGTTGACATAGACCGATAATTATTAAGTTAAACTTGAGTAAATTCGGGTTTATAATACTGTAAGTAAAGTCAGAGGCTGTTTTAATGCAGAGTAAAACAAAAATTCAGGAACTTCTGGTATCAGCAGGAATACGCCCAAATAAAAGTCTGGGTCAGCATTTTCTTATCGACCTTAACCTTATGCGGCTTCTTTTGGCAACTGCGAATGTCACCGGAGACGATATAGTTCTGGAGGCCGGCTGCGGCACGGGGTCATTGACACAGGCGCTCGCCGAAAAGGCAGGAGCTGTGGTTGCTGTTGAGATAGATACCGCCCTGGCTGAAATTGCACGGGAACAACTGGCTGACAAAAAAAACGTTCAGATTATCAACGCTGACATATTGCAGAAAAAAAGCGTTATCAATCCTGACGTTATTAAATTGATAATGAAGCTGCGAAAAACCTTTGCCGGCCGATTTCTGCTTGTGGCGAATCTTCCTTATAATGTCGCCTCGCCTTTGGTTATAAATCTTGTTACCGGCTCACCTGCTGCCGACGGTATGTATGTAACGGTTCAAAAAGAGGTTGCCGAGCGGATGGCCGCGAAGGCGGGGACAAAAAAATACGGTACGCTAAGTGTGTTATTACAGGCGACGGGCGATGTCAAAATTGAAAGGCCTTTGCCGGCGAGCGTTTTCTGGCCTGTACCGAAAGTCGATTCAGCTATGGTCAGTTTCGTTCGCAGCAGTAAAAAAACGGAACGAATAAAAAACATCGAGACGTTACGCAGAATTGTAAACTTGTTTATGCAGCAGAGACGAAAAATGCTCAAATCCATAATAAAATCCTCACAGAAAGAATTCAAGCGAGTTCAAAGCTGGCAGCAAATTTTTGAAAGCTGCGATATAGATTCAAACTTTAGGCCTGCACAGTTGAGTCCCGCTGATTATGTCAAACTTGCAAACGCCCTCTCGTGACTCGTCGCTGGTATCGAGTATCGAAAAATTTACCTTGATGTTTTTCAAATTATCTGATAAAATGCCAGCCTTGTTTGTGTTCTTGTAAAATTTAAGGGGTATGTTATGACTAAAAATCAATCATCAAAGCACATCATCTCATCAATCTTACTTTTAATTTTATTGGTTTTTGTTTTTCCGTTTTTGCCGGATGCGGGCAATCCTCAATCGGCTGTTGCCGCTGAGAAGAAGCCGGTCGAAGTCAAAGAGCAGCTCGATATTATCAAAGCGGTTCCTTTTACCGACGTTCACCTTAACGATGTTTTCTGGGCGCCGCGGATTGAGACCAACCGCTCAGTTACGATTCCGCACGCTTTCGAGAAATGCGAAGAGACGGGCAGGGTGGAAAATTTCGAGAGGGCTGCAAAGGTTCTTCGCGGCGAAAAGCTCGAAGACGACAGGATTCGCGGTTACAGCTTTGACGATACTGACATTTACAAGACGATGGAGGGAGCGTCATTCGGATTGTCAGTAAAGGCCGACGCCAAAATGGAAAAATACCTTGATAAGCTTATTGAGAAGATAGCTGCTGCACAGGAGCCCGACGGCTATCTTTATACCGCGAGGACGATTAATCCAGAACATCCCCACGAATGGGCGGGCAAAAAACGATGGGAGAAAGTCAGGGATTTAAGTCACGAGTTATACAATATGGGTCATTTTTACGAGGCTGCCGTCGCGCATTATCAGGCGACGGGCAAAAAGACGATGCTCGATATAGCAACGAAGAATGCGGATTTGCTTTGTGAGACTTTCGGGCCCGGCAAAAACGAATACTGGCCGGGTCATCAGATTATCGAGATGGCACTTTGCAAACTTTATCGCGCAACCGGTGAGAAAAAATATCTCGACCTTGCGGAATTTTTTCTTGATACGCGGGGACCAGACGCGCGTCGAGGCACTTACGCCCAGGCACACAAGAAAGTCACCGAACAGAGCGAGGCTGTAGGTCATGCTGTCAGGGCGCTTTATATGTATTCAGGAATGGCTGATGTCGCGACGCTGACCGGCGACAAGAGTTATATAGATGCCATCGACAGGATATGGGATGACGTGGTCGGCAAAAAGCTTTATATCACGGGCGGGATAGGCGCTGCGGGCGGTCACGAGGGTTTTGCCGATGCTTATGAGCTGCCGAATATGACCGCGTACTGTGAGACGTGCGCGGCTATCGCAAACGCGTACTGGAATCACCGGTTATTTATGCTGCACGGTGACGCAAAGTATATCGACGTGCTCGAGAGAACTCTTTATAACGGATTAATCGACGGCGTGTCATTAGACGGCAAGAGATTTTTCTATCCGAACCCGCTTGCTTCCAGGGGTCAGCACTCCCGGAGCGAGTGGTTCGGCTGTGCGTGCTGCCCGTCGAATATAGCAAGGTTTGTCGCTTCGGTGCCGGGTTATCTGTATGCTACGAAGGGCGATGAGCTTTATGTGAACCTATTTGCCGGCGGCTCGGCAGATATAAAGCTCGGAGATAATAAGGTCAGGATTACACAGAAGACGCGCTACCCCTGGGACGGCGATATTAAAATGACAGTCGAGCCTGCGGCCGAATCGAAGTTTACAATCAAGGTTCGCATTCCCGGCTGGGCGAGAAACGAAGTTGTGCCCACCGACCTTTATCATTACCTGAACAAAAGCAGCGAGAAGCCGATTCTGAAAGTTAACGGTAAAACGGTCGAATTGAATATTGATAAAGGTTTCATCAGCCTTGAGCGTGTCTGGAAAAAATCTGACACGATTGAATTGTCGCTGCCGATGCCGATAAGACGCGTAATCGCGAACGAAAAGGTTGAGGCGGACAGAGGCAGGGCTGCGATAGAGCGCGGGCCTCTGATGTTCTGTGCGGAATGGCCGGACAATAATAATCGCGTGCTGAACCTGATGTTAACTGATGATGCGAAACTCAGAACTGAGCCTAATGATATGCTTGGCGGAATACTTACTATCAGAGGCAAGGCCTACGAAACAAAAGAAGGTGAAGATGATAAAATCATAAAGACCGGGCACGAGCTTGTGCTTATACCTTATTACGCCTGGGCTCATCGCGGCAGCGGCGAGATGACGGTCTGGCTGGCGAGAAATGAAGAATCGGCTGAGCCTATAATGAGACCTACAATCGCTTCCGAAAGCAGAATAAGGATATCGAGCGGACAAGGGACGAGACGCTGTATCGTTGACGGCTTCGAGCCTCGGAATTCCGTTGACGGCGAACATTCGTATTTTCACTGGTGGCCGAATAAAGGGACCGCCGAATGGGTGCAGCTCGATTTTAACGAGCCGGCGGCTGTCTCATCGGTCGAGCTCTACTGGTACGACGATACGGGCAGAGGCGAATGCCGCGTGCCGAAAAGCTGGAAGCTGCTGTATAAGGATGGTGAGGAATACAAAGAGGTCTCGAATCCAGGCGGTTACGGTGTCGATAAGGACAAGTTCAATAAAACCAGCTTTGAGCCTGTAGAGACGGACGGCCTGCGGGTCGAGATTCAATTGCAGGACAATTGGTCGGCGGGCATTATCGAGCTGAAGGTCAATAAATAATTGCTGGAGTTTGAGCATTTAACTTTCTTTTTGCAGGAGCTCGATGATTTCGGCTTTTGTTGGCATTGCATCGAGCGAGCCGAACCTGGTACAGATAAGCGCTCCAGCGGCACAGGCGAATTTGACAGCCTTTCTTATGTCGTCATTAGCTCCGAACGAGGCGGCCAAGGCACCGGCGAATGCGTCACCCGTGCCGGAATGATTGACAAGCTCAACTTCAAAAGCAGGTATGTGGTCTGCGGAGTTTCTGTCAACGACCATACAACCATGTCTTCCCATCGTTATGACCGCGACGCCGACACCGCGAGCAACAATGTCCGAGCCGACAAGCTTGGCAGTGCGGATGTTTGCTGCTGAGTGCTCGGTTATGTCTGCGGCCTCGTAAAGATTTGGTATCAATACGTCGGCAGAAAAATACTCTATCGGTAGCTCGGCGGCCTTGTCAGGTTTGTCAAGAGGTCTGGCGGGATTTAGTATGATTTTTGTGGCGTGCACCTTTGCGCAACTGATAGCCGCAACAATTGCGTCCTCGGGCAGATTTCCATGAATAAGGCAGATGTCTGCTTCGGAGATTACCTGCTCTGCGAGCCTGATGTCGTTTGTGTGCAATGCGTTGTTGGCCCCGGTGTAGATGAGCGATGCGTTTTCTCCGATGGAATTAACTATTGTTATGACGGCTCCGGTGTTTTTTGCCTCAGCAGTAAAGACGTAATCGGTGTTTATTTTATACTCGGCGAGAGTGGATTTTACTTTTGCAGCGAAGGGGTCGCCGCCGACCTTGCTTATCAGGTTGACATGACAGCCGCACAGTGCTGCCTCGACCGCCTGGTTGGGCCCGGGGCCTGTAACGTTGTACGACAGAGAACCGCCGCTGACCGGCTGAGACGGCAAAGGGAATTGACTGCACTTGACGGTAATATCTACGTAACTGCCCCCGATTATGACTAACCTTGGTACCTTAGTCGGCATATTTACCCCAAAAATCCTTTTTGAGTGTATCAGTTTATCGGTCTATCAGTATATCAGTTAATTTTGAAATCTCAATAAATAAAAATGGCTGCCAGTTTCCATCTGACAGCCGGTTAGCATTATGGTTCTTCTAAAAGGCTCCTAAATTTGTTTGCACACGTATCACGGCCCTCTTGGCCGTGTTACCACGGGCTTGAAGCCCGTGGTACTTACTTGTGTATTTTCGCATAATTTTGATGCAGCGTTATCAAACACTACACCTTTATCTCAAGGCGGCGGCCGTATATGATTGAGTATTGATTGATTTTGTACCATCCTGAATAGGCTGTCGGGTACCTGTGCGGCTGCTGCGCTGCGGCAGCATTCCCGACAGCATTCAATCATAGACACCCTGCCGGCGGATTTCAGCTTCAAAAGGTGTATAACCATTGCCGGCGTCCAAAGCAATGCTTTCATTATACTATCCCCAAAATTTTTTTTTCACTGTAGATTGTCATCGTCTTTTTGGGAAATTTTTCTTCAGACTTATTACTACCATTTTTTTTCAGCTCCTGAAGAAGCAAACGCTGCAGAATGTTCGATTTTGATACTGATAACAGATAAGGTTTCGTTGAAGTAAAGATGGGTAAATTGTCACAACTGGATAAGGTAATGGTAAATCTTGCTTTTATCAGTATTTATAAAGGGTATTTTGAAAAAGCCTTTGAGAACAAAAAAATTTGAAAGAATTTTATCAGGGGGGAAATTTTTTGACTGGAGAATTTTTTGCGTTAAAATATTATCAAAAGAAAACAGAGTTGCCGAAATTTACTGTACGGCTTTGTCAGTTGTCCTTGCACAAAATGGAGTTTTAATACTTTTTAGGGGAGTCGGGTTCTATGTCTATGCAAAAGTGCCTGCCGATACTCGTTTTTGTGCTTATTTTTATCCTGGGCTGCGAGGAACAGTCGATGCAGGGCGATTTCAGGCAGACAAGTTTTGGTCTCTCCAATCAATTTTATGGCAGGCCTAACCTGTATCAGCGGAAAAACCTTCCGCAAGCTATGCGTACTGCGTACTTTATCGAGCCGGTGCGTAATATCTCAAGGGCCGACTTGGCAGAGATAATAAAGCAAAAACAGCTCGTCGCCGAGGAAATCAAAAAAGGCCAGCACTACGTCGCTATGCGTGATTCGAGAATCGTTCAGCTCGATAATTTTTCTGCAGGTCTAATGATTTACATAGAAAGATACCGAATCGTCGATAATTAGGACAGTAATACGGCCGGAATGGCCGTGTTACAATTCAAATTTCACAAGATGCCTTGCGAAGAACTGGTTTGCGGCCAGGATGACGAAATCCTTGTCCCCTGCTTTGCTGCGGGCAACCCAAAGTGTAAAGTCGTATAAATCCTTCATATCAGCTCGCAACCACTTGTTATGTCTGCTCAAAAACATCAGCACAGTTGTTATTGCGATTCTTTTGTTGCCGTTCTGAAAAGGGTGATTTTTAATCATAAGATAAAAAAGAATCGCGGCCTTATCGACTAATCCCGGGTAAAGCTGTTTTCCGTAAACCTTTTGAAAGGGAAGGGTTATGCAGCTTTCAAGAATGTTTGCGAACCTTGTTTTGAAATCCGGTATAGGCTCGTCAAAGGCAGGACGTTTTTGAGCGAGCTTGAAAGCTGTCAGTTGTACCATTTCTATTGTGAGCTCGCCGCCTATTCCCTGCTGAGCCATAAGAATACCTTGCCGTACTCGGCTACCGCCCTGTTGACAACTGCCTCAATTCGTTTTTTGTCTTCTTTTTTTAATTTTAGTCCGATAATATATGGCAAATCATCCTTAGAGATTATGAATCTGCCTGCGATTCTTTGGGCTGGTATCCTTCCTTTTTTTACCCTGTTATAGACTGCGATCCGGCTGAGACCCATTTTTTTTGCAAGTTCAGGTATTGTGAGCCAGCGTTTTTCAGCCATTAAAGCA
Source organism: uncultured Pirellulales bacterium (assembly GCA_964464635.1). Taxonomy (GTDB): domain Bacteria; phylum Planctomycetota; class Phycisphaerae; order Sedimentisphaerales; family Anaerobacaceae; genus CAYLMG01. The sequence goes on from CAYXGT010000002.1 coordinate 66,852, forward strand.
CCCTTGTTTATGTTAAGGTATATCTTTGCTTAACCGTTGTTAATATCTCTATATATATTAACATATAATTCGTCGGTATCAATCTTAAAGTTCAGAAAATCGCAAATTAAATCAAAAAGAATTTGGATTTAGTATTAAATAATTGTTTTTTATCGAATCTTTTACCAGCGTCCGCAGTTTTTATCCTCATTTTTAGCTTACAAAAGCATTTTTCAGTCTAAAAGTTTGATATATGCATAACATTATAAAATATTTGTATTATTTCATACAAAAAGCTTGACAAAGTTATGTGTTGTATTAAAATAGTAACTATGTTAGATATGTATATAACATATATTGTTCTGGTCGGCAGTAAAAACTTAACGAAAAATAGGTTACTGACCGGCAGGACAATGTGTTATGAGTCATAGATTTTTGGTCTGAAGGTTGTTTTTTCAATTAAAAAAGCGGGTTTTACAACCCAGCAAACCAGAGGTTTTAAATCAGCTCTCCTGTAGTAACTGTCACAAGCGGCACAGGCAATTTTCTATTAATTCTTAAAATTAACACGGTCAAAAAAGTTTTGAAACAATATAGATTTCCTTGTGTCGCCTGTGACAAACTCATAAAATCACCTTTTCTGCGGCGTTGCGTTAGTTTGAAGATGGTGAATTATAATTCTAACCTTAAGATTTTCCGGATTTTTTTAAGATTGACCTTGACTTTGACGTATTATATGTATATACTATGTATAGGCAATGTAAAGCAAACATAAAGTAATAACCTTGAAATCCGGAGAAAATCCAATGGCTGGCACGTCACAAATAAATACAAGAATAGATAATGACACAAAGGAAAGGGCTGTGAAAATCCTTCACTCCCTGGGATTGACTACGTCACAGGCAATAACACTTTTTTTTAAGCAGATTATCTATACCAGGAGCATTCCTTTCGAGCTTAAAATTCCGAACGATTCTACGGCTGAAACCTTTAGAAAAACCGACGCAAATAAGGAGCTTCACCGCGTCTCGGGCATTGATGAGCTGTCAAAGGAGCTTAAGAGTTGAATTTAGTTTATACAAGCCGATTCAAAAAAGACTTTAAGATAATGACCAAACGCGGCAAGGACACCGGTAATCTTTTTGACGTTATCGAAAGAATGCTCGAAGGGAAAACCTTACCCGCAAAATATCAGGACCATCCACTTGTCGGGAAATGGAGGAGCAGACGTGACTGTCATATCGGGCCGGACTGGATTCTGATTTACTGTGTAAGGGGCGACGATCTAATCCTCGAACGAACAGGAAGTCACAGCGGTCTGTTCAGATAATCCTTTATAATCATTATGAAGTGACACACTTTTATATTGGTTGTTTGTTACTCATCGTAAGTATTTAACTCTTAATTCTTCATTCTTAATTCTCAATTTGCTTTGTAGAAAACACCTCTATTGTCATTCCCGCGCAGGCGGGAATCCAGTTTTTTAATTTATGGATTCCGCATCAAGTGCGGAATGACAGTTGAACAAGTTTCTTTTCTACAAAGCATTCTCAATTCTGAATTTTGGGGATTCAACAGGGAGGTTGAAATGAAAGACGGGTCAGGCAGTGGTGAAAAGAATACACAACAATATACCGGGCGAGTATTCAGTTCTGCAATTAAATCGCGACAGAATCGAGCTTCTGCGAAACAGAATATATCTTCTTGCCGGCGCGGAAAGAATTATTATGACGATGTACTTAGAGAACGGGGCCAGCTTTCGCCAGATAGCAAAGCTTACCGGCGTATCAGAGAGCACGGTCGGTCGGCGAATACACAAAATCACGAAAAGACTGCTGGATGGATTCTTCATACAGTGCCTGAGAAACCGTGACAGGCTAAGCCCGGCAGAGCTTAAAATCGCAAAGGAGTATTTCATAAACGCACTTCCGATGACAAAAATCGCTGAGAAAAAAAACATAAGCTATTACAACGTCAGAAGGGCAGTCAGGAATATAAAGATGTGCATAAACGAACAAGAGGATTAGTTAAATGGTTAATTGGTTAAATGGTTAATTCAACGAATCTACACCCTATACCCTACACTAACTAATTAACCAATCACTAGTTAACTAATTATTATGGTGACATACACGATATCAAAACGGTTCAGGTGGGAACGGAAATTAAGCGAGAATGCATCTCGTGTCTGCAGGATGTTCGGGCTGACTGCGGACAGGCTCAGTGAGCAGGCGGTTGAGCACAGCTGCACAATAAAAATAAAGGAAGGTGACATCGTATATATTACGGGGCCATCGGGAGCGGGAAAGAGTGTTCTGCTCGAAGAGCTTGAGAGACAAATCGAGCCTGAAAAAGGAGTGAACCTTTCACAGATAGAACTTTCCGCGGACAGGGCAGTTATCGATTGTATAGATGGTGACATTATCAGCAGGCTGCAAACTCTCAGCCTTGCGGGACTCAATGATGTTTTCTGCATATTGAATCGGCCGGCACGATTGAGCGAGGGACAAAAGTGGCGGTTCCGAATGGCAAAAGCTATCAGCAACAAAGCTGAATACGTATTTGCAGATGAGTTTTGCTCGGGTCTTGACAGGATAACAGCGTGTGTCATCGCTCACAACATAAGAAAATTTGCGGACAGGACGGGGACGATATTTATCCTCGCATCGAGTCATGAGGACATACTTCTGGATTTGTCAGCCGACGTTCTGGTTGTGAAGGATTTTTGCGGGCCTGCGAGGGTCATATATAAGGATACACAAAGAAGATATGCGTAAGTGCAGTATAATAAAGCATTTGCAGATAGCTGAAGGGGCGAAGAAAGATTACGAGCAGCTATCGATGTACCACTATCGCGATACGCAGCTCGGGCCTTACGCAGCGATTTATATTTTAGAGCCGACGGGCAGACTCGCTGTGTCACTGAATAAGAGGCCTGTCGGCGTGATAGTTTATACGATGCCGGCGACATCACTCGAGCTGCGAAGTATAGCATTGAGTGACATTCTTGGCGGACTGGACAAAAAAACAAGGCTGTTGGTTATCAATAAAAATATCAGGACCATCAGCAGAGTGATAATCGAACCGAGATTTCGCAATCTTGGTCTTGCGACAACTCTTGTAAAAGAGACGCTCGGATTACTCGATGTCCCTGTCATCGAGGCGATGGCTGTGATGGGCCTTGTGAATCCCTTTTTCGAGAAGGCGGGTATGACGGCGTACAGGGCGCCGCTGCCGGCAAGATGTGTTCAGATCAAAGAGGCTTTCGAATATGTCGGTATAAAAGAGAATTTGCTTATCGATGCAGTAAAGGTGCAGAGGAAAATCGAGAGGCTCGGAAGACGAGAGACTTTATTTATTGAAAGACAGATGCGTGAGTTTCTCGCGAGTTACGGCAAGCGAAGGCTGATGCCGGAAGGCCTGGAGAGGACAAGATATATCCTGAACAAATTAACCGCAAGGCCGGTGTATTATGTCTGGTTCAATAAGAGCACAAGTGCATAAGTCAAAAGGGAAAAAAATTAGACACGGATTAACACGGATTAACACTGTTAAAAACAAGATATAAAAAAAATAATTCGTGTCAATTAGTGTTTAATTTGTGTAATTCGTGGTTATAAAATGTGCAGTTTGATGTTTGATGTTCGATATCCGTTATTAACGTGTCAAGTGACATAAAACATATTCCGATTAGTAAGCTTGTGGCTCACCCGGACAATCCGAACAGGATGAGCGCGCTGACTTTTAATAAGCTGGTTCGCAACATAAAAATGTCCGGCAGATATGAGCCGCTTATCGTTCGCAAGCATCCGAAGAAAAGAGGTTTTTATCAGATTATCAACGGCCATCATCGTGCTAAAGCCTTACGTTGTATCAGCATACAATCGGCTGACTGCGTCGTCTGGGACGTCGATGATAGATACACTGCGATACTTTTAGCGACGCTTAACCGGCTTGCAGGCAGTGACGTGCTTGATAAAAAGCTTGAGCTTCTAAAAAAGTTAAAAGCTGAATTCGAATCGAAAGAGCTTTCGAAACTTCTGCCTTACACGAAAACTCAAATCGAGAAATTGGCGAAGCTTAAATCCGGTATTGCTGCCGGGCCGGCGAATGTCGCTGTCCCTGATTTTGCGAAAGCGCTTGTCTTTTTTGTCACTGACAGTCAGCACAAGACAATCGAGAAGGCGCTCGGCATCGCCGAGGACAAGTCCATAACCAACAAGGCAAAGAGAAGAGCAGATGCACTCGGGAGAATAGCGAGAGAATACAGAAGACGGATGACGGATGACGGAAAAGTCTAAAAAGAAAAATAAAAACGGTGGCGGCTTATGGTTGCCGAACGAGATACTGAATCTTTTCGATATCGATGAGAGCTGCAAGATGCTGCTGGCACACTTTTACAGTTTCGGCACGAAAGGCTGTTACCAGAGCAATAAAACATTAGCTCAAATCTTTATGACAACTGCAAGAACAATCACGAGAAGAATTTCTAAGATAGAAAAATATCTGTATTTAAAAAATCCCAAGGGATACTATCGCACGATCTGGGTCAGGTTTCATCCGAAGGTTTCTGAAATCAGGCCTGAAAGATTTAACAATCAGCAGCAGGGGGTACGACAAGATTGTCGTACTCAGTACGACAAAAGTGGTAAATCGACTACGACAAAACCTGTATTTCGACCACGACAGAATTGTCTAACTACTAATACATATACTAATACAGAGACTAATACAGGTACTGCAGCCGACTTGCCTATGCCTGCCGGTGGGCAGGCAAGTCGTCTGCTGGAACAAAGAAGGGCGGCGGCCCGACAGAAGATCGAGCAGTTCAAGAAAAGGTTCGGCAGCGGGCAAAAGAGCGAGCGATTGTCACCGGAAGAGTTCGAGAAGCGAAGGCAGATGATTATAAAGCAGCTCCGCAGCTCGTAAGAACTTTATAAATAAAGATGACTTGACTAAACACATATCGTAGAATTAAGATATATGAGTATTGCTAGCTTAAATATAAGGGGACAGATTATGAGGAGATTATTTATTGTTGGGGCGAAAATCGTAGGCCTGGTATGTATATTTTGGGCTATTACCGCGACTCTACAGATTATGTCTTTCATGGGCATGTCTTTTAGCGGCATGTCTCGCAATCCGTCGGTGTACATATCGATACTCTTTAATGCCATAGGTGCAGCTGCTTATTTGCTTTTATCGATATGTTTTACGATTATCCTGTTATTCAGGACCGAGTGGCTGGCAGACAAGGTTAAACTCTACAAAGACAGTGACGTACCGCATCGGCCTGAATTAAATACGCTGCTCAATCTTGGCATTATCCTTGTAGGCTTATACATCCTGGCAATTACCGTACCGGGTCTTGGAAAATCCGTATCGACTATGTTTGGCATGCTTTTTCGCGTTCGCGAAAGAGATAATATATTACCTTATATTGTTTTTCTATACCTTATGCCGCTTATAGCAGATATTTTTAAGGTTGCTATCGGCCTTATTTTTGTTTTTATGCCAGGCCGTTTAATATCTTTTACTGAGAGATGGCGAAAGAAATTCGACTACAAACCGACACAAGCGCAAGAATAAAACAAACGGCTTCGCAGCCTGTGATTCTACCGTAACCACCAAGTCACCAAGGCACAAAGATTAAAACATTAAACAATTATCGCTGATACCCTGGGCACAAGTTACATTGATTAAGCTGATTGCGCAGAAAAAAATTAAATCAGCGAAATTTATGCCTTAGGTATCAGTGATTAAATAATTCGTCACACTTAGTGTTCAGTTCGTGAAATTCGTGGTTCGATTTTTTTCATTCTGAATTCTAAATTCTGAATTCTAATTTCCATATTTGAAAGGAGTTACGAAAATGGTAAATGGAGTTTCGAGAGAGGTTTCGGGCGTTGGTTTTCGGAGGCTTGTTTTGAACAGGGGACGCTTCACGATGGTCGATGCCGAAGATTATGACAGGCTGGCGAGGTACAAATGGTACTGTATCGGCTCGGGCGGATACCTTTACGCGAAACGCAGCGAGGGCAGGCGTATGATAAAGATGCACCGTGACATCGTTCAGCCGCCTGCAGGATTTTACGTGGACCACAAAAATCACAACACGCTCGATAACCGCAAGAGCAATTTGAGAATTTGCACGCCGGCACAGAACAGTTTCAACCGAATCCCTTCGGAGAAGGGCACGAGCAGGTACAAAGGCGTTTACTGGAGCAGTGACAGAAAGAGATGGATTGCGGTAATCGGTTTCAGGAACAGATTAATTCACATCGGCTGTTTCGATTATGAGCTTGACGCTGCGGTTGCTTATGACGATAAGGCTGCGGAATTGTTCGGCGAGTTCGCAGCTTTGAATTGCCAGTACCGCCCCGAGCTTGCACAATGGCTCAGGGAAACAAGACTTTTCGGTACCCTGCCGAACACCGATTTTTGTTTAACACAAAGACCTGATTTGGTATAATGATAAAAGGTCAACAGGTAAAAAGAACTGTTAGAGAAAAACAGGAAAGGGAAGAGATGAACGAATCAGCTAACAATGCTACAGAGCAAAAAGCAAAATTTTCCAAGCTGGCGATAGCATCTTTCATATTAGCTGTCATACCTTTTGCTTGTATGGTTGCTCAACTGTTCACACTTGATATTGATATTTTTTTCAAGTCGGCTACTTATTTATTTACAAAAAAGTTGCTTTTTCCCTACGATAAATTTTACATTTGGATTTATCTATTTATTGGGTTTCCAGGCTCTCTTTTCCTTTCAATTATGAGCGTTGTTTTTTCAGTCTGGGGGATAAACAACATCATAAAAAGCAAGGGCACCTTAAGAGGGGTAGTGTTCGCAGAACTCGGATTGGGTATGGCTTCAATTATTTTGTGGTCTTATGTTTATATCCTGCAAATTTACATTGGCGGCTTTCCTTCGCCTACGTAACGAAAAAAACAGTTCGATGATTGCCGGTGGTTCGGTTCCTTAGCTTCATAAGGCAGAATTTATGCTTGATTTATGCAACTTTTTTTGGTACAATCACTTAGGTTTTTCTGGTTCAAAATCCGACGACACCCGGTGGTGAAAATCTGTCTCGGCAGGCGGGAATCAGCGTAAAAAATGCATTGTCAGCATTTGAAATGTAAAAACCGCACTAAAAACGCCTTAGAGGGGTAATAATTATAAACGAAAGGACTATAAATATGCGGCATTACGAGTGGCTGAAAACGGCTCTGGCGACAGCGTTTCTGTTGTTGTGCCCGTTGGCAGCCGACGCAGATATACTGAACATCAACGACGAAATCCAGACCTATGCCAGCCTGACCGATACGACCGTAAATATGACAGGCACATCGGAGCTGCACATTACATCCGGCACCGACCCGATACCCGGCTGTCAGATAAATCTCAATTCGTCGGATTCCTGGTTCTTCCTCGAGCAGGTCCTGCCGTCTGACGTCGTCTCGACATATCTTAGCCAGGTCCGGGTCAACGGCTCGCCGGCGGTAGTGAACAGTAACGTTCGCGTTGACCAGTATGTCAGCGGCGCGGTTGTAATTCCGCACGCACCGGGTTACAAGCCTCTGCAAATCTACAGTGACTTTTATTACGGCGGCTCGTCGATGTCACTCGGCCTTTATACTTACTACAAAGGCACTTCTTCACTGGGCGCTTTGAATAATAACGTGTGCAGCTTCAGGCTGAAGCGAGGCTATATGGCGACCTTCGCTCAGGATGAGGGCGGTACCGGCAGAAGCAGAACTTACGTCGCACAGGATAACGATATTAATATCGAGGTCATCCCGGAGGAATTGTCTTACTCGATTTCTTTAATTCGTGTCTTTCCCTGGCGGTGGGCGAACAAGAAAGGCTGGATCGACTGGGATACCGCAAATGCCTTCGCTTTGGCCGACGTTTTGATATGTGGCTGGCTTTACGATTATAAAGTTTTCGAAGAATCTACGCAAAATATGGAATACATTCCCATGCGCAAGGAGGCAGGGTGGCCTGAATATTCCAACATCAATAACAAGCAGAAAACCACCGCTGCGCTTGCCTTTAATGAACCCGATAAGTCGGACCAGGCGGATATGACCGTCGAGGAGGTAATCGCGCAATGGCCGAACCTCGTCGCATCAGGTTTGAGAATTGGTTCGCCTGCAACGAGTGACGGCGGACTTTCCTGGCTGTATGATTTCATCGATGCTGCAGACGCTCTGGACTATCGAGTAGATTTCGTCGCCATCCATTGCTATCTGGGCTGCTACACCGCCTCACAATGGTACAACTGGCTCAAGCAGGTCCACGACCGAACGGGACGACCGCTTTGGGTGACGGAATGGAACAACGGCTGCAACTGGACAGGATGCGAACCAGCAAGCGAGCAGGAACAAGCGGACAAAATCGCAGAATTCATCGCAGTGATGGATGGTGCAGATTTCGTCGAGCGATACTCGGTCTATAACTGGTGCTCGAGCCGGGAATTGGTCGCCAGCTTTCCCCCAAATCCCGTTGTGCTGACTCTTGCCGGCGAGGTCTATCGTGACAACCAGGCTCCGATGGCTTACATTCAGCCGCCCACACACGGCTCCGGCGGCTGTGCATATTATCAGCTCGATAGTGACACACTCGATATCACCAGCTGCGGCAATCACGGTATCGCGTACGGCGGAGCGAATTATACGACAGGTCATATCGGCCAGGCGATTAATCTGGACGGCTCGAACGATTATGTCGCGCTTCCTGACAACCTCGGCGACGGCACCGACTTTACCTTTGCAGCCTGGGTCTATTGGGACGGCAGCGGACAGTGGCAGCGAATATTCGATTTCGGAGCCAACGACCAACGATATATGCTCCTTACGCCGCGTTCCGGCGGCAACACGCTGCGTTTCGCTATCTCGGTAGAGAGCTATAGCAATGAACAGATAATGGAGACGACCCAGTTGGCCACAGGTTCGTGGAGGCACCTCGCTGTAACTATAAAAGACAACACAGGGAAACTGTTCGTAAGCGGCTCGCCCGTTGCAACGAACACTTCAATGACGCTCAATCCCTCGGACCTGAAGACGCTCAGAAACTATCTCGGCAGAAGTCAGTTTACTCCCGATCCCTACTTTAACGGCCGGCTCGATGAGGTTATCATCGCCGACTACGCTATGACCGATACGCAAATCGCAAACCTTGCCGCCGATACACCCGATAACCACCCGCCCGCATTCACCAGCGACCCTGTCACCAAGCCTGACTGTATGCCGGGTGACTCGTACATCGGTACATTGATTTATAACGCCTCAGACATAGACGCCGGAGAAATACTTGTCTTCAGCAAGACCGCGGGGCCCGACTGGCTGGATGTGGCTGCCGACGGCAGGCTCACGGGCTCGCCTGGTTACGGCGACCTCGGCGAAAACAGCTTCACCGTACGCGTCACCGACGGCAGCGCAGCCTACGATGAAGCAACACTTAATATCATGGTCCTCGGCATCGGCATTAAAACACGTTATAAGTTTGACGGCAATGCCAATGACAGTATCGGCTCGAATCATGGCACTGTCACCGGTACCGTCAGTTACCCGACAGGGAAAATAGTGCAGGCAATCGACCTTGATGGCTCAAGTGATTACGTGACACTGCCTGCCGGCCTGTTCAATAGCGACGATATTACAATCGCTGCCTGGGTCTATTGGGACGGCGGAGATATATGGCAGCGAATCTTCGATTTCGGAAACAACACAACGCAGTATATGTTCCTTACGCCGAGCTCGTACAGCAGCACCCTGCGATTCGCAATTACGACCTCCGGCAACGGCGCCGAGCAGAGGGTTGAGACAACGCAGCCGACCACCGGCGCGTGGACGCACGTGGCCGTCACCCTCCAGGGCGATGTCGGAAAAATCTACGTCGGCGGCGTGCTGAAAAATACCAACACCAGTATGTCACTCAATCCTTCCGATTTCAATCCGGCTATAAACTACATCGGCGACAGCCAGTTCAGCGGCGACCCGCTGTTTAACGGCCGAATCGACGACTTCCGTATCTATAATTTCGCACTCTCAGCTCCCGATATCGCAACGCTGGCCAACGGCTACGAGAACAATCCGCCGTCTTTTATCAGCGACCCATTCAGCAACGTCGATGCGATTGAAGACGCCGCTTATTCAGGCCTGTCCATCGCCGCCAGTGCATTTGACCTCGATGGCGGAACCCTCTACTTCAGCAAAACCGCAGGACCTGCCTGGCTGAGTGTCGCTTCCGATGGTTCGGTTTATGGAACGCCCTCGGATGCGGATGTCGGTGGAAACGCCTTCACCGTTCGCGCGGAAAATATCTCCACTCTTTTTGATACGGCCCAGATGAATATTGATGTGGCAAACATATATTCCGGCATTCACGGCTTCGAGGACCTCGCCGGTCTCGCCATTAACTGGCTTGGCTCCAATTGCCCGGATACCCCCGCCTGCGGCGGTGCAGACCTCGACGGCGACAAGGACGTTGACTTTCTGGATTATGTAGAATTAGTTGACAACTGGCCGACAGAGTAATGTATAAAATGGGATTTAAATTCAGCGAGGATACTGTGAAAAAGACAGTTGAAATAATAATTACGGCAATGTTTACTTTGGTTGTCCTGGGCACAACATTAAGTAACCACGCGCTGGCATGGCAGTCGGACAACGGCAATGGCACCTTCACTAACCCGCCGCTTTACGCGGACTATCCCGACCCGGACATCATCCGTGTCGGCGAGGATTTCTACATGGTTTCCACGACGTTCGCCGATTCGCCCGGCATCAACGTCCTGCACTCGCAGGATCTGGTGAACTGGGATATCATCTCACATGCCGCCTCTACGGTTGATGGCGGGGATGCGTACAATATGGTTGGCGGCACGGCGTATCGCGGTGGTTTCTGGGCGTCGAGCATTCGCTATCACGGCGGCACGTTCTACATCGCGGTACAACCGACCTTTACCAACGGCAGGATTTACTATGCCACCAACCCGGCCGGGACATGGAACTACTATCAGATGGACCGAAACATTTACGACCCCGGCTTGTTCATCGACGATGACAATATGGGATACATTATCAGCGGGCATGGACCGCAGTCGGTGATGACTCTGAATTCAACCTACTCCGCAGTAGTCTCGCAGGTGAACGACGTAATCGACGGCGGAGGTGAGGGTTCGCATGTAATCAAACGCGGAAGCTATTACTACCTGTTCAACGCAAATCCCGGTGTTTGGCCGTTCCAGTTACGGTGTTCAAGGGCGACGAACATTTTTGGTTCCTGGGAAACGGGGCATATATGTCTGCTCGCCACCACCGGCGGCCACCAGGGCGCTATCGTGGACATCGATGACAACGACAACTGGTTTGGATTTGTGATGCAGGACAGCGGTTCAATCGGCCGCATGACACGGATTGGCCCTGTGTTCTGGGAAAATAACTGGCCGGTCTTCGGTACGCCGAGCAACCGCAACGTGATAGCGAGCACCTACACCAAACCCATCCAGGGCAAGCCGTTGATGCAGCCGCCGACGACAGACCACTTCTGCTCCTCCACGCTGGGCCTGCAGTGGCAATGGAACCACAATCCCGACAACTCAAAATGGTCGCTGACTGAGCGTCCTGGTTACCTCCGTCTCAGGTCCACCCAATCAGACGGATTATGGACGGCGAGAAATACACTGACCCAAAAAGGACAAGGTCCCTGGAGTCGCGGCGAAGTAAGATTTGACCTGCAAAACCTGCAACAGGGTGATATCTGCGGTTTTGGAACACTCGGTAAGTACAGCGCTTACATCGCTGTAAACTGCGACAATGACGAAAACCTTTTCTTGAGCATGATCGTTCTCCAGGATACCACAGGAGGCATTCAAACCGATGCACGCGTTACATCCGTGCCCATTCAATCCGATACGATAATGCTCCGTACGGACCTGGATTTTGAAGATGATACCGGTATTTGTTCCTACAGCTTCGATGGCGTAATCTGGACACCGCTGGGCGGTGAGTTTCCTCTGGCCTTTGACTGGCAGACCGGAACCTTCCAGGGCGAAAAATTTGCCATTTTCTGTTACAATCCGAATCCCAGCGGCGGCTATGTCGATGTGGACTCATTCATTTTTACAGACGGTGAGTTTACGCCCCTTTACGGCGATATGAATGGGGACAATAATGTAAACGCCGGCGACCTTTCTGAATTTCTCGGCTGCTGGCTGCTGGAGGACTGCGGTCTGGATTTAAATGGTGACTGTGTAATCAATCTGTATGAATTTGCTGAGCTTGCCAATAACTGGCTCGATGATTCATTTCGATAATTGCCTACATTATGTGAATTACAGGAAGTGAATAATGATTATGAAACAGACGATAAGATGGAACTCATTTTTGTCAACAGTTTTGCTGACGCTTTGTTTAGCCGTAGCACCAGCCAACGCTGTCGATTTGCCGCGAGGACGTCCGGTACTCAATGCAGAAGGCACCACGTTCGTGGGTGATAACGGGCAGCCTCTTCGAGGACCCTATACATCCACGGAATGGACATCAGCAGTTCCCTATAGTGAGATCGAAGCTATGAAGGAACTTGGATTCAACGCCGTGCATCTCTATGGAGAATGCTTTGATATAGATTATCCGAACCCGGGCTCTACCGCGCCGGGCTATGCCGTCAGCCATATTGACAATATCGTACAGTACACGCGAGACTTGGGCCTTTATCTGGTCATCACTATCGGTAACGGTGCTAACAATGGAAATTACAATTATGATTATGTCGTGGATTTCTGGGATTTCTATGCGGAGCGCTACGCTGATGAGACACACGTGCTCTTTGAAATCCAGAACGAGCCGGTTGCGTGGGGTCCTCCTTATTCGGATCCTGGTGCAACTCCGCCGGGGGCTGTCGACATGGAGGCCGCCGCCTACAATACTATCCGTTCGCATGCGCCGGATACGCCCGTACTGCTCTTTTCCTACGCTGTATTTTCAGGCACCGGAGGAGCTTCTGCCGCTCTGACGGACATCAGTGCTTTTAACAGTGCTGTTGGCGGTGATCCGAGCGCGATTTGGAGCAAGACGGCTGTAGGTTTCCACGGTTACGGCGGCTGGGAGGGCACTACGGAAGCCGTTGATGCTCTTTTAGCCGCGGGCTATCCCTGCTTCATGACCGAGTTTGGCGGCTACGAGTGGGGCGACGGGCAGGGAGGTTTTGGCGTCATGCAAACATCCGAACTTGAACGTCTTGAGGTTTCATGGCTTGCCTTCTGTTACATTCCTCCCTGGGGTGTTTCCGATGATGTCACGATACCCGAAATCTACAAGGACCGTGTTGACAGGTCTGGCATGTCCTGGGTACCTGATTTCGGGACCTGGCCTGAACAGCGCGGCGTTTACGGTAATGGAGGTTTGCCGCGTGCAACCACCAGCACCTTCGTCAGTAATTTCCTGACCGGTACACTGCGCATCCAGGCTGAGGATTTCGATATAGGCGGCCAGGACGTTGTTTATAACGATACGGACACCCCCAACCAGGGCGGGCAATACCGTACCGATGAGGCTGTGGATATTGAAACCACTTCAGACACAGGAGGAGGTTATAACGTCGGCTGGACAGTCGATGGTGAATGGCTGGAGTACTCCATTTATGTCCCTGAACCCGGCTTTTACAACCTCCGATTACGCGTGGCCTCTCCGAGTGCTGGTTGTACGGCAAGGATTATTTGTTATAACCTGGATAAGACGGGAACGTGGACAATACCAAACACCGGCAGCGTGCAAACATGGACGACGATAACCAGGCAGGTGTTTCTTGAATTCGGGAGGCAGAAACTGCGTTTTGAGATTTTGACTGGTGGTTTTAATCTGAACTGGATCGAACTTTCGCCGTACGCGGCCGCTCCGGTTGCCAACGGGACCTACAAACTGGTTAACCAAAACAGCGGACAGGTAATGGAGAATGATACGAGCACCCACAAAGTGGTGCAGAACGCCTATTCGGGCGCCAACATTCAGAAGTGGAATCTCCTGCATCTGGGCGCCGGCCAGTA
>CAYXGT010000003.1:0-73710 GCA_964464635.1 uncultured Pirellulales bacterium
TATCAGCCATACGCCGACGCATTCCGGCTTAGCAATTATACGGGTGCCGGTAAATGCACTTTCGCCCCTGTCACTGATAAGCTCCCCCGTGAGCTTGTCGTCCTTGAGCGTACCTTCGAAATCGGTGTCCATTTCGAAATCGCCCATAAAGACGGTTCTTGTGAAGGTAAGCTTGTTGTCTTTAAACTTGACATCGGATATATCATCGTCCTGGATACCCTCGTTCCAAACAATTTTCAGCGAGCCGTCGGCCTTTTTGGTAATCTCAAGCTTGTTCGACATCCGCCCGCCGCCACGCTCGGTGACAATCTTCCAGTTACCGCAGATGCTCTCCTTTTCTGCTTTCTTTTCACCCTCGGCTAAAAGCACAGAAGCCGCCAAAAGTATAGACACAGTTGTTAACGCCGCTAAAATTATTCTTGCTTTCTTCATAATTAAAATACCTCCTTAGAAAATAAAATAAAGTTAATAAATTCTATTTTGCCTCGAAATCACCGCAAAAGGTATCAGCCGGCACCCTGGCCCAGTACGCCGTCTGAACCTCATCTTTAAGCAGTTGTTTATATGGATTGAAAGTTGCAGGATGCGGCGCCTTTTTATGGCACTCGCCCAGACCCTCATTTTCACTCAGCCGAACAAAAAACCTGCAATTTTCATATTTCTCTTCAGCCATACCCAAATCCCTGATATTTACAATTTCTCATATACAAAACCAGCTGCAAAACAATCCTTTCGGGCCTTGCATACTACCAAACAATCGCAAAAATTGCAATTAATTACTTTTCTTTATTTTGACGGCTGATTTTTTCACATATTTTGAAACTGAGAGCTGCAATTTACAGGATAAAAAGACTGCCGAAGGCGGGAGTCGAACCCGCACGAGGTTTAAGCCTCACGGGATTTTGAATCCCGCGCGTCTGCCAGTTCCGCCACTTCGGCGTAATTGAAAATATAATGATAGACAAAAAACGAAATTCAGTCAACAATCAATCAAACAGTCAATAATCAATCAAACAGTCAACAATCAATCAAACAGTCAATAATCAATTAAGACTATGTCTTCGGGAATTGCAACGACGTCCCTGTGCTCGGGGCCGAGAAGCTTTCGGATTTCGGTGCTGTGCCTGCCGATGAGCGATTTTAGCTGCGAGCTGCTCAGGCTTGTAACAGCCTTGGCACTGTCGTTCAACATAACTACATCACCGGCTTCGAAAGTGCCTTTGACGGCGACCACGCCGCTGGGCAAAAGACTTTTGCGCTTCTCAACGGCCCGAAAGGCGCCGTCGTCAATAACTATTGTTCCCGCTGCGGTGCTATTGAGTATCCAGCGGGAGCGATTGCTCAATTTGCGTTTCGGCATAAAAACGGTACCGATTTGCGAGCCTGAAACAATCCGAGTGATAACATTAGTGATTCTTCCATTGGCAAGGACTATTCGACAGCCGGCATTGGATGCGATTTTTGCAGCTTCCAGTTTCGTCTTCATACCGCCTGTCGCGTGCCTGCTGCCCTTTTTGCCGGCACTTTTTACGATGTCATCGGTAATCTCGTAAACAGCGTCGATCGGCTTCGCATCCTCGAATCTGCGAGGGTCCTTGTCGTAAAGGGCGTCGATGTCACTGAGCATTATCAGCAAATCCGCGTCGATTTTGCTTGCGACCAGCGCGCTGAGCTTGTCGTTGTCGCCGAAGGTCGAGCCGATTTCGTCGGTGCTGACAGAGTCGTTCTCGTTGAGTATGGGTATGACCGACAATTTCAACAGTGTCTCAATCGAGTTGCGAAGGTTCAAATATGTCTTTCTGTTATTGAGCACTTCAGCGGTGAGCAGGACCTGAGCGGTATTGACACCGTAACGCAGGAAAGCCTTCCGGTATTCAGCCATAAGAAGCGGCTGACCGATAGCGGCACAGGCCTGACGAACCTTCATACCGTGCAGTTTCGGCTCGGCGGCAAGTTGGCCCGCACCCATCCCAATCGCGCCGGAGGTTACTATGACGACTTCTCTGCCGTCTTTAAGCAAACCGCTTACCTGGCGGGCGATTTTTTGAACGTAGGCGGTGTCGATACCGCCGGCTTTCGAGAGTGTGTTCGTGCCGATTTTTATTACTATTCTTTTAACCTGGCTGAAGTCACGCATATTTTTTCTCTGTTAGACAATTACAATATCAAGCAATTGATTTTAAGTGGTAGATGGTGAGTTGTAAAGGCAGAAATTGGATGCTCGATGCTTGATTTAATTTTACCGCAGAGCTCACCGAGAACGCAGAGAAAATAAGAGCACAAGTCACAATTTAAAAGTCAAAAGGAAAAATAAACCACGAATAAACACGAAAGGACACGAATGAAAATTTAGCCACTGATTTCACAGATTTCACTGAAAATATTAAACACATAAAATGAAAAAAATAACCGCAGAGGTCACAAAGAACGCAGAGAAAAAAACGATTACGAATTAACACGAAAAGGCACTAATACCTAACTCACCTAAGGCATAAATTATTTAATCACTGATTTCGCTGATTGAATTGATTTTATCATTTCAGTCCTTGGGACTCCAGACGGAGGATAACAGGATTCCATTGCTTTTAATGTAATATGAAATCAATATCGAGAACTGTTATTTCTCCATCCCCGTCTATATCTGCTCTATTAAGGGTTTGTGCGCATTGATGGCAGTTAAGGATTGTCTTAAGGTATTTCTTTTCTAATAAAGGCGGTACAAAATCATAGAACTTCTTCTCATTCGGGAATTTGTCTATTTACTCAATCATCAATCGAAAATCAGAAATCGGAAATTAAAATGCCTCTTTCCCATCGGGTACAGAAAACGCCCGCCTCGCAATAATCTTTGCGTACTGATAATAAATCAAATCCCGTATTGTCTCTACTTCCCTATCCGGCATTATTCTTATAGTTTTGTTAAAGCATTAGAAACCATACTTCTTTTTTCTTAAATCAAACGCTTTTCGTCCGCCTTCCATTATCGTTGTAATAGCTTCTCTTATTTCTTTGACATCAATTGAGCCAGTATTTTCAATTTTTCCTTTGTTTCGGTTTGTTTCAGATTCATAGTCGCAATGAATCACAAGCTCTGCATCACCATTTACTACTAAATTTGCATCATGACTGGCAAAAATTATTTGTCTTCTTTGTTTTGCTTCCCAGATACTTTGAATAATCTCTTCAATTACTTTTTTGTCTAAATCATCCTCTGGCTGATCAATTATTAATTGTCCCTCTTCTTCTTGCAAGAGAACTTTTAACAACGCAGTTGCTTGTTGTCCCGCCGAAGCATCTTCAAAAGGTATTGCATCTCTATTTTTTTGATAGTAGAATATTGGCATGTCATTAAGACTGGTAAAAGCGATTTCAAACCACTTATCGGGGGTAAGTTTTTCTATTATGACACGTTTCGCAGTATCTCCCAATTCCCATGAGTCAAGCGGTGGGATATTTTCTTTATCCAGTACATCACTAGCTTCCATTTCGGCAAAGATTCTCAGTTCTTTTAGCAGTTGAGACCATTTTTCGACAGGACTTTCAGATTTTACAATTATACTTTTTAGATTATCCCAACGGTCCTGAGAAATTCTTGCACCTTTAAGCGCTTCATTTAATTTTTTGATCGCATCCTCAATATCTGCTCCGCGTCTCAATTCTGCCCTAATTTCTGCCCCGGATTTTTCATCCAATGTCCTGCATTGCTCTTCTAATAAATTAGCCTTCTGATTATGCGAAGAAACCCACTCATTTAACTTAGCCGAAAACTTAGTCTCTGCATTATCGAGTGTTTTGATTTCTTTCTTTAATTCTACAATTCTGTTTCCTACAGTACTTAATAAATCCATTACATTTTTAAGTTGTTGAATTTTACCTTTATGAGCCAAAGTTTTCTGGCTCGCATCTTCGTATCTTTGCAAGAAATCATCGTACCCCTTTTTGTAAGTTACTACCAAATCATCTAAGCTTTTCTTATTTCCAGAAATCTCCTGTTGTAATTCTTCTATTGCCTTTCCAGCCTTCTCAAGCAATTCATCAGCTTCATTGAATATCAAGCTCACTTCTGGTGTAAGTTCTTCTACCCCCTCCGGCAGGCTTAGACCAACAGCTATTTCCGTATGCAGTTTATCAAAATCCGTCAAAACGGCGTTGACTTTTTTCTCATAAGATTCAACAAGTGCTAAATCCTTTTTTCTTTTTGGATATTCCTCAATAACTTTTCTAGTATCTGCATCAATTGTTGGTAATGATTTTTGAATGGCTTCCTCTTGTGACTCCAGCGATACTTTTTGAGCAATTAAATCTCTTTTGGTTCTTTCTTTTTGGCGCCGTTGTATTACTTCCTGATAAAGGCTTTTGCATTCTGTGCGAAGATTATCTATATTTTCATCAAACTTTTTGACATCTTCCTGTATTGGTTGAATAATGAACCTTTGTAGTTCCTCTGTTCTGTTGCTAACTGTTGATAATTGTTTTTGGCTGTAAGACTGAATTGGGAAGTTCTGCCTAATGTAATCTTCAGTTATTTCTTTGTGTGGCCCTCCTTCAACCTGAAGATACTTAGTGTTTTCTTCGAAATTATGTACTATTGTTTGATTTGAACCTTCTATAATCCAATGTATCTTGAGAACAGGTTTTAGCTTCAATAAAGTATCGTCTATAAATTTTCTTCTCTCTCCAGACAACTCTTGGTCATGCAGACCAAAACGTAAATATTCAAGAATAGTTGATTTGCCGGTTCCGCGCCCTCCGATCAGAGCATTATATTGCGGGTTGAACTCAACATTTATCGGCCCCATGAAACTACTGTTGCTGACTTCGATTTTAGAAATGAATTTCGTTGGTAATATCGGTTCATTTTGAGAAATACGCGACTCTTTCGCTAAGCAAGCTTGTCTCAATGCTTCCGCTGTTGGTTGTGCAAATTTGACCCATGTATTTCTTTTACCCAAATCAGCAAAATCTTCGAGTCTTGAATCAGTCGTCTGAAAAACACCAATAGGCTTATTGCCGTAGTTTACATCTGTTCCAATAAATAGATGTTTCTTTTGATGATCTCTCCAATCCTGTTCAATATATCCACCTACACAGGGCATCTGTGCAAAATGGCAATTGAAACCGTCTCTAAGAATTGTCTTATAACCACTATCGCCAACATGAGGTAGGATTATATACTTTCCTTTTAGTCTCCTGCTAGCATATGTACTTATCTTCTCATCTAATTCCAAAAGGTCAAAATCTATCGGATTAACAGAAGGTCCGTCTGTATGGTTATCAGAATATGTGTTGCCGATTCCGATGGCTTCTAGTAATTCTGCTTGAGTTGTAGGATCTGAGTCTGCATCCAACAAAATGATACATTGGCATGGAACACTTAAAGTAACCTCAATTCCAGGAAAAATTATAGGATTTTGTTTTTCTGGTTGGATGAGAACGCTATCCCAATTTGGAATTCCAGAAGCATTATTCTCTTCTTGAGCTGCCACCTGAAAATACTTAATAAAACAGATATCGTGATGATCCGTAATACCTACTGCTTGAATTCCTAATTCTCGACATTTAGCAATAAATCTGCGAGCGAACGTCAACCTCTCTTCATCTGAAAGGGGTTTTCGATTTGGCCATATTGTTATGCCATCACCAACCCATATGGCATCTCTTGGTGAGTGAATTTGAAAATCTGTTTTATAGAAATGTGCTCCTTTATCCATATTTCCATCCTAAATAGTTATATCCTTTTTCTAAAGCAATGTAGCTATTTAATAATTCCCATAAATTCTACCCAATCCTTATCCTTTTTCAATGGCAAATATTTTCTTTTTTTTAATTAAATCCGTGCAAATCCGCGTAATCCGCGGTTGATTTTCCCTTTTGACGTGTGGCTTTTGACTAATTTTCTTCGTTCCCTTCGTGTTCTCAGTGGTGAAAATAACCATTAACTGAAAGCACAGCCAGGATGGCCGTGCTACATTAGCGCGCAAGATGTTGCAAGGGGGTAATTGGAAAATCCGATTTTTTTGAAATTTTTTTAATCCTTTAATCACAAGCACTTACGTCATGTTACGGATTTAAAAAACGTAAAAGCGCGCAAGATCGTGCAAGGGGGAGCAAGTATGGGGGACGGAGGGAAAAACAGAACACAGAATACAGAACACTGGACACAGAAGACAGAGGGCAGAAGGCGGAGGGCAGAAAGGGAACGTTCAACGTAGAACTTTGAATCCACCTTCGTCTCTTAGAGACTACGGTGGACAGGCATCCAACTTTCAATAAAAGGCGGAGGATGGATACTCGATTCTCGATACCGAATACGAGACAAAAATTAGGCGGAGGATATGTTGATGAAATGCTGTGTGAAATGCAGTTACGCGAGGCGGATAAAGGGGAAGCTTTGCTGCGTGAAAAATTCTCCCTCGGCAGATGAAGAGAGCGGGACAGCAAGATGGCCTATTGTTCAGAAAGAATACTACTGCGGAAGCTATCAATCACCAGAAGATAAATTCAGCATAGAAAAAAGTTTGTGCGAGCTGGCGATAGAATATGATATCTTCGGGCCTTTCTGTAAGATAGCACTGACACAGGGTAAATATGCAAAGGTTGACCCGGAAGATTTTATACGGCTCAGCCAGTTTCGATGGCACTGTAATAATCGAAGGCATACGAGCTATGCAATCCGAAACAGATGGGAAGGAAAGAAAAGGAAAAAGATAACGATGCACAGAGAGGTAATGAACACGCCGGAAGAATTAGTGTGCGACCATATTAACCGAAACGGTCTTGATAACAGGAAAGGAAATCTTCGCAACTGCACGCAAAGAGAAAACAGCCTGAACAACGGTGCGTACAGCGGCTCGACATCGAGGTATAAAGGAGTGTACCGGAACAGGAGTGCGGAAAAATGGGCGGCGTGTATAAAAGGTGACGGCAGGAAGATTCATTTAGGCTATTTCGAGAGTGAAAAAGATGCGGCGAAGGCGTACGATAAGGCGGCAAAAAAATATTTCGGTGAATTTGCATGTTTGAATTTTCCTTAAAAAAACGCAAGAAAAAAGTCGCCGTTCCGGCGACTGCTAAACCCTTCGACTTCGCTCAGGGCAGGCAATAAAGAAAAACAATTAAGTGACAAACGGGGAGAGTTCGCGGAGCCTGACGATGATGGGAGGGAGCTTTTCGATGACGAAATTAATTTCCTCTTTCGTGGTGTATCTGCTCAGGCTGAACCTTATCGAGCCGTGGGCGGCGGTGAAAGGGACACCCATAGCACGCATCACATGCGAAGGCTCAAGCGAGCCGGAAGTGCAGGCCGAGCCGCTGGATGCGCAGATGCCGAACTTGTCGAGCATAAGCAGGATTGCCTCACCTTCGACAAATTCGAAGCTGATATTAGTGGTATTCGGCAGACGATTATCCTTGTCGCCGTTGAGCATCGAGGCGGGACACTTTTCGAGAATTGCAGCTTCGAGTGTGTCACGCAGAGATTTTACTTTCGTGTTTTCCTGTTCGATATTTTCTGCGGCGAGCTCGCAGGCCATTCCGAGTCCTACAATGGCGGGTGTGTTTTCAGTGCCGGCCCTTTTGCCGGCTTCCTGATGGCCGCCAACAATGAAAGGCGATATGCGGGTGCCCTTCTTGATATACAACGCACCTATGCCCTTTGGGCCATGAAGCTTATGGCCGGAAAGGCTGAGCAAATCGATTTTGCTTTGCGAGAGATTGAGAGGGATTTTGCCGACGGCCTGCACAGCGTCGGTGTGAAAGACGGAGCCTGCAGACGTTACCAATTCGGCGATTTGCTCAATGGGAAAAATTACGCCGGTCTCGTTATTGGCGTACATTATAGAGACGAGCGCAGTGTTATCGTCGAGCTGGCTTTCGAGCTCATTCAAATCGAGATTGCCCGAGCGATTGACGCCGAGCTCGACGACGTTATAGTCCTGGTTTTCGAGCTCGCGACAGACGGCAAGGACGGCTTGATGCTCGACGCGGGATGTGATGACTTTGCGTTTATTGGGATAGGCGGCGAGGGTACCGGCGATGGCGGCGTTGTCGGATTCGGTGCCGCCGGAAGTAAAAACTATTTCAGAAGGACTGCAGCCGAGCAGGTCGGCGAGCTGCCGGCGGGCTTTGGTAATTTTATTTGCTATCCGGCCGCCAAATGTGTGCATACTCGAAGGATTGCCGTAAAGCTCGCAAAACAGCGGAGCCATCTCTTCGTAAACTTCCGGAGCAACCATTGTGGTAGCGTTATTATCGAGATAAACGGTTTCCATTTTTTATTGTCCCTGAGAAGGCTGACTTTGCTCCTCAACAAAGATTTCTGGTGCGACAAACTCTTTGAGCCTGGCTTCGACGACGTCCTTCATTGTGAATTCCGCGGTTTTGCACTGGGCACACATACCCCTGAAGGCAACAATCACTTTATTATCTTCGACATCGATAAGCTCAATGTCACCGCCGTGAGAACGCAAGGAAGGCCTGATTTGCTCATCGATGGTCTGCTGAATCAACTGAATTTTCCGAATGTTTTTAAGCTTCGCCGCTTTTTGAGGTTTCGGCTTCACAGGGGTTCTAAGCGTATCGCCCTGCACTTTTTGGATGATTTTTTCGATTTCGCCCTTACAGCCGCCGCAGCCGCCGCCGGCCTTCGTGTAGTTTGTCACCTGCTCAACAGTCGTGAGGTTATTTTCGCGAATGACCCTTTCAATCTCTTTGTCGGTAACGCCGAAACAGGTGCAGACGAGATTGCCTTCGAGCTCGTGTTTCTTTTTGCCGCCGGTGCGGTAATTTTCGATTGCGGCTTCGAGGGCTTCTCGACCCATAACAGAGCAGTGCATCTTTTGTTCGGGCAGGCCGCCGAGGTAATCGGCGATATCTCTGTTTGTGACTTTTTCGGCCTCTTCGATGGTTTTTCCCTTTATAAGCTCAGTGAGTACCGAAGAAGAAGCGATTGCAGAAGCACAGCCGAAAGTCTTGAACTTTACGTCAGCAATCCTGCCTTCTTTGTCGAGCTTGAACGTAAGCCTCAGGGCGTCACCGCAGGCGAGCGAGCCTACCTCGCCGACGCCGTCGGGATTTTCTATCTCGCCGACATTGCGGGGGTGCAAGAAATGGTCCATAACCTTTTCAGAGTAGTCCCACATCTTTTCGTTCCTCGTACTAAACTAATATTATTTACACGCAGCCGCAAGAGATTGTTCGAAGTCGGCGATTATGTCGTCGATATGCTCTGTGCCGACGGAGACGCGAATGAAATCGCCCGTTACGCCGGCGGCAAGCTGCTCGGCCTCGGTAAGCTGCTGATGAGTGGTACTCGCAGGGTGAATTACGAGGGTTTTGCTATCAAGGATGTTGGCGAGGTGGCTTGCGAGCTTTACATTTTCGATAAACTTTACGGCAGCGTCTTTGCCGCCCTTTATGCCGAAACCGAGAATGGCACCCTGACCGTTTGGCAGATACTTTTTAGCAAGTTTATAATCGGGGTGCGAGGCCAGGCCGGGATAGTTGACCCAGGTGACAGAAAGATTTTTTTCGAGCCATTGAGCAAGTTTCAAGGCGTTTTCGCAGTGTCGAGGCACTCTGAGGTGCAACGTTTCCAGGCCCTGCAAAAACAAAAATGCGTTGAAAGGGGACATACAGGCGCCCATATCACGCAGGAAGGTTACACGCAACTTTATAATGAAGGCAAGCTCTTTAAAAAATTCGAGGTATTTAACGCCATGATAAGCGGGGTCGGGCTCGGTAAGCTCTGGGAATTTTCCGTTAGCCCAATTGAATTTTCCGGAATCGACAACGATGCCGCCGATACTCGTGCCGTGTCCGCCGATAACCTTTGTACAGCTATGCACGACGATATCGATACCGTGCTCTATGGGCCGCAAGAGCATCGGCGAGGTAACGGTGTTGTCGCAAAACAGAGGGATACCGTGAGCGTGAGCGATTTTTGCGACAGCTTCAAAGTCAATCACGTCATTTTTGGGATTGCCGATAGTCTCGATGTAGAGCAGTCTTGTGTTATCCTTAATAGCCTTTTCAAAATTTTTCGGCTCTTTGGGGTCAACGAATGTCACCTCGATTCCGAGTTTGGGCAGTGTATGGCTGAACAATGTTACGGTGCCGCCGTAAAGAGAGCTCGAAGAGACGATGTGCTGACCGGCACTGGTGATATTCAAGACAGCGTTTGTAATAGCAGCCATGCCGGAGCTGAATGCGAGTGCTCCGACGCCGCCTTCGAGGGCAGCAATGCGTTTTTCCAGACAATCCGTTGTGGGATTCATCAGGCGGGTGTAGATATTGCCAAACTCTTTCAGAGCAAAAAGGTCTGCGGCGTGCTGAGTGTCTTTGAATACATAACTTGTTGTCTGGTAGATGGGGACAGCGCGGCTGAGAGTGTCGGAATCGACGGACTGGCCGGCGTGCAAGGCCAGTGTTTCGAGACGATACTTTTTTTCATCGGTCATAAAAAAAACCTTAATTATTTAGAAGGCAAAACCTCAACCATCCTGTCAAGTGCCTTTTGTGCTTTCGCTGCTATATCCTGCGGTATTTCTATCCGGTACTGCAAATCCTGCAGAGAGAAGAGGAGCTTTTCGAGGGTGATTTTTTTCATATTGGAGCAGACGGCTTTTTCGGAAGCCGGTATGAAAACGGCATCAGGCCTTTGCACCGAGAGCGGATGAATCATACCGACTTCGGTGGCAACGACGAACTCTTTTGCGGGGCTGTCCTTAGAGAACCTGAGCATCTGGGAGGTGCTCAGGACCTCATCGGAGAGCTCTTTGACAGGCTCGGAACATTCGGGATGTGCCATTACGACGGCGTTGGGATATTTTTTCTTTGCGTTTTTTATGTCATCGTCGGTTATCACGATGTGCGAGGCACAGTAACCGGGCCAGAGGATAAGGTGTCTTTGTGTCTGTTCGGAGGCGAATCTTCCGAGATGCTGGTCGGGGACGAAAATGATTTTTTTGTCCTCGGGCAGAGAACGGACAATTTCGACGGCGTTAGCGCTTGTGCAGCAGTAGTCGCTTTCGGCTTTGACCTCGGCAGAGCTGTTGACGTAGGTTACGACAAGGGCATCGGGCTTTTCATTTTTAAGTTTTCGCAACTGCTCGGCGGTAATCATATCCGCCATCTGGCAGCCTGCGTTTTTATCCGGCAGCAGCACGGTTTTCTTCGGCGACAAAACGGCTGCGGTTTCAGCCATAAACAGGACGCCGCAAAAGACTATTATATCGGCGTCGGTTTTCGAGGCTCTTACGCTGAGGGCGAGCGAGTCGCCTGTAAAATCAGCGATTGTCTGAATCTCGGGCGGCTGATAATTGTGAGCGAGGATAACGGCATTTCGCTCGACTTTCAGCTTATTTATTTTTTCAATCAACTCTTGACTCATAACACACCGGGAAGTTTATTTTCCCACCTTTTTATTATTAGAGTCCCTGTAAACAAGGTCTGCGTGGGGAGTAGTAACGGTGACGCCGGGCGGTACAGATTCTTTTATCCAGACGTTACCGCCGACGACCGCGCCTTTCCCGATGGTGACATCGCCCAGGATAGTAGCCTCCGCATATATTGTGACGTTATCCTCAATAGTGGGGTGTCTTTTTATTCCCTTGATTATTCTGCCACGCTCATCCTTTGTGAAGCTGAGCGCGCCGAGAGTAGCACCCTGATAAATCTTCACATTATCACCGATTACGGTTGTCTCACCAATGACGACGCCGGTTCCGTGGTCGATGAAGAAATTTTTGCCTATTGTTGCACCGGGGTGTATATCGATACCCGTTTTTGAATGAGCACACTCGCTCATTATACGGGGAATGAGTGGTACATCCCTGAGGTAAAGCTCGTGGGCAACACGATAAGCTGCGATAGCTGTTATGCAGGGATAGCTTATAACGATTTCCTCGAAGGACTTTGCGGCGGGGTCTCCGTCAAAAGCAGCGGCGACGTCACCTTTCAGGAGCCCTCTTATTTCAGGCAGACGGTTCAACAGATGCAGGGTAGCATCCTCGGCCAATCTTCTGCAGTCACCGGTGTCGCAGTCCTGCATTCTGCAGCGATACCTGAGAGCCCTTTCAATCTGCTCGGCGAGCTCGGTATAGATATGATAGAGAATATCAATGACGATGAAATTTACATTAGAGCTGGTAACCGCTCTTTTGCCGGTATAGCCGGGGAAAAGGACCTCGGTAAGGAAATCGAGCACTTCGAGGATTTTTTCCCTGACAGGCAAATTAGAGATATCGATAAAATTCGTGCCGGAATCATCGACATAGGTTTTGGCAATTTCATTAACCACATCTGTAATTTTTTTTTCCGGCGATTTTTCGTTCGACATTTTCACATCCTTTTAATCAAAAGAGTCAGTTAAAAAATTTTGTTTCAGAGCTGCTCGAACATTTTAGTTGAGATATACCTTTCCCCGGTATCGGGCAGAATAACGACAATGGTTTTTCCCTCGTTTTGCTGCCTGAAAGAAAGCTGTACGGCGGCCCACATAGCGGCCCCTGAGCTGATTCCGGCCAAAATACCTTCCTTTGCCCCAAGCTGTCTTGCGGTCTCCATCGCATCTTCATTCGAGACCTGTATAATCTCATCGATTAAATCAACGTTCAAGACTTTGGGAACAAAGCCTGCGCCGATACCCTGTATGGCATGTGAGCCCGGCTTGCCGCCTGAAAGAACGGGCGAATCCTTTGGTTCGACGGCCACTACCTGCAGGTCGGGATTTTTCTTCTTTAAGAACTCGGCGCAACCTGTAATTGTACCGCCTGTACCGACACCGGCAACAAAAATGTCCACGTTAGCGTCGGCATCGTTCCATATCTCCGGAGCAGTGGTTTCTCTGTGTATCCGAGGATTTGTCGGATTATTAAACTGCTGCGGCATAAAGGCGGCGTCGGTTTCGCGTACAAGCTGATTGGCCTTTTCTATAGCACCGGGCATACCTTCCTGTGCGGATGTGAGGACAATTTCTGCGCCGAATAATTTAAGCAGCTTTCTTCTTTCAATACTCATTGACTCGGGCATAGTTAATATTAATTTATAACCTTTTGCCGCACAGACGCAGGCAAGGCCGATACCGGTATTCCCGCTTGTCGGCTCGATGATAATGGTGTCTTTATTAATCTGTCCTTTTTGCTCGGCGTCTTCTATCATTGACAATGCGATTCTGTCTTTTACGGAGCCGCAGGGGTTATAAGATTCGAGCTTTGCGAGGACGGTTGCTTTTTCGCAAGCGAGCCTGTTTATACAAACCAGAGGTGTGCAGCCTATAGCGGCAGTTATGTTTTCAAAAATAGCACTCATAAAGAAGCTCCTAAATCTGGTAATCAGGTGTCTTCTGATTTTCAGCTCTTTCAACCAAATCCTGTAAGTTTATGGACTGCAAGATATTTTCCACGGCCTGTGTTACCTCTATCCATACCTGTTTTACAATACAATCCTCCGACTTTTGACAATATTCATTATCGTCAACGCATTCGACGGCTGTCAATTGGCCCTCAAGGGATCTTACACAATCGCTAAGTTTAATCTCGGATGGCTTGTTTGCAAGTATATAGCCGCCTTTAGAACCCCTTATACTTTTGATAAAACCACCCGTTTTAAGGATAGCAATCAGCTGCTCTAAATATTTAACAGAAATATCCTGCTTTTCAGCGATACGTTTCAACTGAACGGGGCCTTCTCCATAATGGAGGGCAAGCTCAAAAATAGCCCTTATACCGTATCTTGTCCTTGTTGACAGTTTCATGCCAATATCTCCTATTATTCCTACTATAATAATAGTATATTTGATTTTGTCAATTTTTGTTTGTTAAAAAGCGAAAAAATTAAGAAAAAAAAGGAAAATCCGCAAAATCGGCTTTTTTTTAATCCTGCGAGGCTTTTTTTGAATTATGAGGTGAGCAGTTATAAACGACGTTACAAGTCAAATTACTTGACAAGAATTTCTGTTTTGATTACAATGATATTACAGCATGAATAAATTTTCTTTTAAGGGGACGTTAAGGATGGCGAAATCTTCCAAAAAGAAAATCGCATTTATCTCCTCGTACCCGCCAAGAAAATGTGGGATAGCAACTTTTACCTCAGACCTGATAGCCAATATGCGGTCGGCATCCAAAGGCAATATCGAGCCCCTGGTCGTTGCGATGGGTACGGAAAAACATAAATACCGCGACCCTGTGAAGTTCGAGATTCGCCAGGACGTTAAAAATGATTACCTTTGTGCAGCGGATTATATTAACTTCAGCCATGTCGACCTCGTGAGCGTACAGCACGAATACGGTCTTTTCGGCGGTGATGCGGGCTCGTACCTGAGCCTTCTTCTGAACCGCTTAAACGCACCTGTAATAACAACGCTTCATACACTTCTCGATAAGCCTGCGCCCGTGTACTACGAATCACTGGTAGATGTATGCAACGCCTCATATAAAGTAATAACAATGAACAAACGAGGCGTTGAAATGCTTCGCGACATTTACGGGATAGATGAAAAAAAGATTGAGCTGATTGCGCACGGGATACCTGATTTACCTTTTGTGGACAACAACTACTATAAGCATAAATTCGGCATCGAAGGCAGGAAGACAATTCTGACATTCGGTCTTCTGAGTAAAAATAAAGGTATAGAGGTAATGCTGAAGGCGATGCCAATGATAGTTGAGGCTGACCCGTCAGTTCTTTATGTAATCCTGGGTATGACACACCCGCTGGTATTAAAGGACGAAGGTGAATCTTACAGATTCAGCCTACAGAGGCTGACCCAGCAGTTAGAGTGCAACGAATATGTAATGTTTCATAACAGATTTGTAAGCGATGAAGAGCTGCATAATTTTTTATGCGCGGCAGACGTATATGTTACTCCATACCTGCGTGCGGAACAACTGACAAGCGGGACTTTGTCCTACGCTGTTGGTACGGGCAAAGCCGTTGTCTCAACGCCGTACTGGGCAGCCGAGGAGCTGTTAGCGGGCGGTCGCGGCAAACTCGTCAGGTTCGGCGACTCTGTACACCTTGCGAAAACGATAATCGAGATACTGGAAAATGAGTCACTGTATTATTCTCTCAGGCGAAAGGCATACGATTACGGCCGGTCTCGAACGTGGCCTAAAATAGGTTACACATACTGGAAGCTATTCAACTCAATCAAGCTTCCAATGCCGATTATGCGCAAGAAGCTGCCTGCGAGCGCCAAAGGGACACCAAGCATTGAGATACCTGAGCCGTCATTAGTACACGTCAAAAGACTTACGGACGATACAGGGATGTTCCAACACGCTAAATTTATTGTTCCGAACCGTCAATACGGCTATTGTACGGACGACAACGCTCGAGCGGTAATCGCGATGAGCCGCTATTATGCCCAGTACGCGGAGCCGGAGGCGATGCGTCTTTTCGACATTTATTTATCTTTTATTATGCACTCGCAGACTAAAAACGGCCAGGTGAGAAACCTGATGAATTACGACAGGAGGTGGATGGAAAACGAACCTATGCACGATGCTCTCGGCCGTTTTCTATGGGCGCTGGGCACGGTTATGGCCAATTCTCCCTCGCCGGATTATATACCGATAATTAAGGACCGCTTTGACAGGTCTGTAAAACATGTCAGAAAGCTGCTGCCAAAAGGTATGGCATATTCGATACTTGGTATGAGCGATTATTTACGACAGTTTCCCGGTGCCAGTGACATCAAGCGAGAGATGGAGCTTGCAGCAGACGAGCTTTTATTGCAATACGAAGAAAACAGCTATCCTGACTGGCAGTGGTTCGAAGACATATTAACGTACGACAACGCGATACTGCCTTATGCGATGTTCGTTGCGGGACAAACGCTTTCAGAAAAATATTTTGATGTTGCCGAAAAGACGTTCAGGTTTTTGCTTTCCAAGACCTACAACGGCAGTCATTTCAGCTTTGTGGGCAGCAACGGCTGGTATGAGCGAGGTAAACCGAGGGCCGAATTCGACCAGCAGCCCATAGAGGCAGCAAGCACGGTGATGATGCTCAAGGCGGTGTATGACTTTACGGGTGACATTGAAATTCTGAAACTTCAGAAAAAGGCTTTCGACTGGTTTCTGGGAGAAAACGACCTTCACATACCGGTTTACAATTTCAAGACCAAAGGCTGTCACGACGGACTTATGCAGGGAGGGGTTAACACCAACCAGGGGGCTGAAAGCATGCTGAGCTTTTTGCTGAGCCTGCTGGCAATCGTCGAAAACTATACCGCTCTTGAGAAAACCGATTCTGTCAGCAAGTCCTGCGGGAAAAAAGTGATTACACAACAGAGAAAAGGTACAATACCTATAGATGATTCGGCCTCAAGCTCCAAATCAGACAAAGGTAAGGTAACAGAGTCCACGTAAAAGACGGATGCATTGTTTAGAAGACCGCCGTTGAAATCAGCTTGTTTTTACTACTGGCCTTCCATCAATTCAGCGGTTTTTTCACCGGTCCACTGAATGTCACCGCCTAATCCCTGAACCGTCTGACAGTTGACAAGAACAAGAGTTAAAGCGATTAAAACAATTATTAAAAGAACCTTTTTTATCATTTTCTTGAATCCTTTAAATCCAAAACGCAGCTCTACACAACCTTTCGGCATTGATGTATAATATTATCGGTCAAAGGAACAAATTTTCATAAGAAAAGTTGCAATGAAGATAGCCAGCTTTAATGTTAACGGTTTGCGAGCGCGTCTGGGCGTCCTGTTAGAATGGCTTAAAAAGCAGAGGCCAGACGTTCTGTGCCTGCAGGAAACCAAGGTCCAGGATGAAGAATTTCCCATCGAGACTCTGGAAAAAAGCGGCTATGAGTATATCTATGCGGGGCAAAAAAGCTATAACGGGGTGGCGATTTTCAGTAAAGGACCGATAAAAAACGCCCAGTACGGCTTTGAGGAGGAGCCGAAAGATAAAAGCCGCTTTGTCAAAGCGGAAATAAACGGTGTCATAATCGTCAATACATACGTTCCGCAGGGTTATCTGCCGGAATCAGAAAAGTTTCAGTATAAATTAAACTGGTTTAAGCAGCTTCGGAAATATTTTGAAAACAATTTCGAGCCGTCTGAGCCAGTAGTATGGATGGGGGATTTGAATGTGGCACCTGAGGCAATCGATGTTTATGACCCGGTAGGTTTGCTCGGTCATGTATGTTTTAATCCCGAAGTTACAGAAGCACTTCGGTCGGTATGCGAGTGGGGTTTCGTGGATTTGCTCAGGAAGCACTGCCGGGATGCAGGCCAATATACTTTCTGGGACTACCGGATGCGGGGCTCGTTTAAGAGAAATCTCGGCTGGCGTTTAGACCATATTATGGCGACGAAGCCTATGGCTGACAAATGCGTGAGGTGCTCTATCGATAAGGAGCCTCGGAGTGCGGAGCGGCCGAGCGACCATACGCCGATTGTGGCTGAGTTTAACTGTTAAACAAGATGCCAAAATTGCTCCATAAAAAATACTTGCAATCATAGATTAAATTTGTTATACTAAAAAATCAAAAGAACAAGCAATAGTCGAATAGCGGTTGAAAGAGGGAAGCATCAATCAATGATTTGCCTGATGCTGCCGATATGCTCTTTGGCTTTTTATAACCGTAAAATTCGACAATAATTTATAAGTGAAAAAAAATCGCTGGAGGATAAAAATAATGAACAAACAAAGAGTAAAAAAGGTTTTTTTATTAATCTTAGCTTTATTCTGTGTAAACGCTCAAGGTATCGGGCCTAATAACGACACGTTCATCGATGAAGTCAACCCCGATACAATCAACGGCGCCAGGAATTATTTGATTGTAAGGTGTATGAATCTGAATCCCGGCGAGTTGGATTCTCTGCTGAAATTCGATTTGAGCTGGGTGCCGCCAGAAGCACAAGTTAAATCTGCGGAACTTTCTTTATACTACTATTATTACAATGATTGTAATCCTGTGGGCAGGCGGCTTGATGCATTTCGGATTACAGGAAATTGGGATGAAGAGACAACGACCTGGAATAACAGGCCGAGCCTTTACTTAACGCCGGTTGCCACTGCGTATATGCCGGGGGCGTACGGAAGGGTATATTGGGATGTAACGAACAGTGTCAGAGGCTTTCACAACGGCACATATACGAATTACGGCTGGCAGATAATGGATGTCGAAGAAAACGGCAACTGTATGATTTATTTTCGCTCGAACGAATATATGATGGGTATCGGGATGAATCCTTTACTGGATATAGAGTTAAACATTATTTTCGTAGATAAAGATGCTGTTTACGGTGCCAATGACGGGAGCAGATGGGCAAGCGCTTACCTTAATCTTCAGGACGCACTGAATGCAGCGGTAGCTGGTGACCAGATATGGGTAGCAGAGGGAATTTATAAACCCGATGAAGGTCTGGTCCAAACACCGGGCGACAGAACAGAAAGCTTTTGTCTAATAAACGATGTTGCTATCTACGGCGGTTTCGCTGGCGTTGAGACCAGCAGGGAGCAGCGTGACTGGGAAAATAATGTAACGATTCTCAGCGGTAATATCGGCAATACAGGTGTACCCACTGATAACAGCTATCATGTTGTCTCAAGCGACAGCACGGCCGGGCCAAGCGCTATTCTCGATGGTTTCACAATCAAACGAGGATATGCCGATGGCTCATCATTCCGGCAGGACCACGGCGCAGGAATGCTGAACATCGATAGTGATCCCACGATTGCTAATTGTAAATTCCGCTACAACACAGCAGAAAGCGATGGTGGGGGAATGTACAACTATATCTGCGATTTGACAATAAGCAATTGCCTGTTCAGCAACAATTCTGCAGAGGAAGGCGGAGGAATGTATAATGGAGGTCATAGCCCCAAGTTGAGCGATTGTATTTTCACCGAAAACACTGCGGTAGATGGCGGTGGTATGTACAATAGTCAGAACTCGCCTGTGGTTAGCAATTGCAGCTTTACCAGTAACCCGGCAGATAAAGGCGGCGGAATGTATAATAGACAAGGCGAACCGAGAGTAATCAACTGCAGGTTTATGAATAATCCGGCTGGCAACGGCGGCGGGGTATACAATGAATATTCTTATGAACCGACATTTGTGAATTGTGAGTTTATCAACAATACAGCCAGCGAAAACGGCGGCGGGATGGTCAATGAAAACCTCTGTTCTACAGCCGTTATTAACTGCAGCTTTTCAGAGAATTCGGCGGTTCTGTCGGGCGGCGGCATTTATAATGATATCGTAAGTGAACCGAGTTTCCCGGATATTACAAATTGTATTCTCTGGGGCAACAGTGACAGCGGTGGCTCGGATGAGTCTGCTCAAATTCACGGAGATAGTCCTACAGTGACTTACAGTTGTATCCAGGACGATGACCCGAATGATGGGTCGATACCTTTCGGTGGTGCAGCCAATCATAATATCGATGATGACCCTCTTTTTGTAAATGCAGCGGCAGGAGATTTGAAGCTCTTGGGATACTCGCCGTGTTTCGAGGTGGGCAATAATGCTGCGGTGCCGGCAGATGTTGCCGACCTTGACGGTGATGGAGACACAGGCGAGCAAACGCCTTTAGACCTTGACAACGACCTGCGATTTCGAGACGGCGACTGTGACGGTAGTGCTACTATAGATATGGGTGCTTATGAGTTTGTTTGGGTTCTTGCAGGCGACCTCGACGGTGACTGCGATGTTGACTTTGCCGATTTTGCAATACTTTCCAGAAACTGGCTGGCAGGTACATAAGCAATTAATCTGCGACTAACAACAATTCATCCGCCTTTGCGAAGGTTGATTTACGAGACTGAAGAGTCAGTGATGAAACTTAACTGGGGAACAGGGACTCGAACCCCGACTAACTGATCCAGAGTCAGTTGTGCTACCATTACACTATTCCCCAAACCTCAGGGATAAAAATCGTCTTTAGCAGTTCTTATCTTTTGAATCCCGTTCACTTCAGAGGCCGATTATATCAGCGATTTTCAGTTTTACAAGGGCAATTTTGAAAAACAAACAGGCGGAAGTTTTAAGATTTCGAGGCGAGGCGGGCTGCGGACAAATTAGCATTTACCGACCTCAAAGGAATTGATTATCGAACGAAGAAGACCGATGAAGACAAACCAAATAACAAAGCAGCAGTCCTATAACTAAAAATAATATTTTTTGTTTTAGACAGTCTTTAATAAAACCGATAAGCCAACTAATGTATTTTAATTCACACCCATACAGGTGTGCCATTTGGGGGGCTAAAGAGCTCTTGCTAAAAACATTTAGGAATTGACGAAGAAGTCATATTTGAAAGGGGGCAAAAATGAAGCACAGATTTAGTTACAGAAAAACAATCCTTGCACTGGCGGTGATTTTTTTGATATTAAATCTGACAGCTAACGTTAGTGCCGAGCCAGCGGAGGGGACAAGTTACTTCAAGATGGTCTCTACAATAGAGTATTCGGGGAAGGGCCAATACCGAAATCAGGCTGAAACATTGTATGCCGTAGAAAGAAAAGAACTCAACGATGATATGGTGAGCTATACCATCATACCCCAGGGTTTAGAGGGGACAGCAGGCGAGACGCAGAGAGGTTTATCAGGGACACTGTCTTTTTTAGTGGACAAAAGAACACATGCAGTATTGACGGACAATAAGGCATTATCACTTCTGGAAAACGTCAATAACCAGTGCGTTCAATCGATAACAAAGCTTGACAGAGAAGATATCGGCAAAACCTGGCAGCAAAGCTTTAATATCATAAGCGGCAACTATCCCTTCAGCGAAGAGCTGACGTTCGATATGAAGGCCATTGAGCTGACAACAGAGAATCAGGGAGGCATTATTGCTGTAAGGGCCCTTTCAAAACCTTTCAGTCTCGACGTAAGAAATTACAAAGGAGAGCCGGGTACGATTAAATGCAAAATCGGCAGCGTTTACCTGTTCGATTCCGAGGTTGAAAATATTTTCCTGAGTGTATCGGTTTTCGAGGCTACAACGAAAATGAACGGTTACAAGGAACTTCTTCGCCACGAGATAGCAACGAATAAGGTAGGCGCCGACGGAAGTAACGTTGACCTGACGGGGTTGAGTAAAGATTTCGAGAAGCTGGTAAGAAAAGTCGGCTTGCGAACGAAACCACTTAAGGTTTCCAAAGAAGTAACACTACCCAACTGGGCCAGTTCAGATATAGTAAAATCTGCTCAGGCGGCCAACATTTGCGCGGCAACGGCCTGCGAGGGCTCAGTGAATCCGGTGGTGACGGTTTGTGCGGCATCTTCACAGATGATCGGACTTCAAAGTGTTGGTATGATAACAACCGGTGCGACAGCCCTTACGGTAAGTAAAGCCCTTGTAACAACGGTCCCTGGTATAGGGGGGATGAAGATAGCGATGGCACCTGCGTTTATGGGCGTTGGTATGGGCACGGCCGGCGGCATAGCCGGCGGTACCGTGGGAGCAGTAGCAGCGGCCGGCGGCTCAAGCTCCAGCAGCTCGAGAAGCTCCGAATAAAACTTACAATAGAATAGAGAATTTGGTGAGTCCAATTGAAACCAGAGAAGAGAGTTGAAAAAAAAATGATTGTATAAGAAGTAGAAATTCCAAATCACCCGGTGAGCTGCTGAGTATCAGCCGGCACTGAAAAGTGTCGGCTGATTTTTTTATTTCTTTACCCAAAGCATCTCGCGTTCAAAGTCGAGCACTAATATGGTATTGCGAAAATACTGCATTCCCAATAAACCGCCACATTCCTCCAGGAGAATACTGTCGTCAGGAAAAACGGAGACATCTGCATTTTTAATAATCCTTCCGGCAAATTCGAATTCCGGGACGTAGCCCTTTTTGCATTTCAGGCGGCCAACATAAGGATAGAGCTGGCTCTGGCTTTTCAATTTTACTTTGGGGATGCTGTTTTGGATTTCGTCCCAAAGCTCCTCGGTGACAGCCAGTCCATTTCCGTTTCCGGTATCGAGCTGAAAATCGATTTCACTGCCGGCAACAGGAATACTAACAAATAAAAAGGTGTTACCGTGAAAATCTTCTTCGATAGAGAGCGGATACTGCATCCAGAGCTGCTCATTGGTGGTTTCAAAATCCTTATCAGTCGAAAATTCCACCTCTTCATTTACACTATCAAAGAGGATATATTTAAACTCCCTCAAAGCCGGCAGGCCGAGGATGACAGCGTTGTCTTCATTATCAGAGTTTGTGAACAGGCCAAAGAGGCCCCGGCGATTCAGATAAA
Source organism: uncultured Pirellulales bacterium (assembly GCA_964464635.1). GTDB lineage: Bacteria > Planctomycetota > Phycisphaerae > Sedimentisphaerales > Anaerobacaceae > CAYLMG01. Next base: position 22,218 of record CAYXGT010000003.1, read on the forward strand.
AACAGGGCCAGTCAACAAGACTGATGTCATCAATCATAAGCTTAGGCAGATAGCAAAGGCCGAAATCAAAGCCTTCGAACTGTGCGGTTTTAAGAGGGAATACGGAAAGTTTGTTATCCTTAATGTGCTTATTTTTAACAAAGACGGCCTGTGACGCACCGGTATCGAGTATAACAGGATATTGGCGGCTTCCGATGGAACCCTCAATTACCATAAATCGAGCGGTATTCCATAAATTGTGATACTTTACCCGGCAGGTTTCAGCCTGCTCTATCCGGCTGTCGATATCCCAGGAGTAATCAACAGTGCCATCGCTTCTTTCGAAAACTTCTATCGAATAGGTTCCATTATTCGGGTCTATCAGAGACGAGCCGTGCTCGGCTTCGAGCCCACTGATATTGAAATGCTGCAAAGAAGAATTTGCAGAGCAACCAACAAACAAAATTGATAAGCAAACACAAAAACAACTCAACCTTTTCATAACCATCCTTCTCAATCATTCTCAATAAAGGCTCCTTCCAGAACAACAATATCCTTTAAGTATTCCGTGCATTGTGCAGAAATTAAGAAGAGGCTATTTTTTGATTAACAACTGAGAAGTACCCTGCCCCCATTTAAGAGATGATTTTATCATATTTTGAAGACGATGTCAAGAGAATTCAGCGTCTCAAAGTCACCAAATATTAATGCACAGAAGAGCCGGCAAAAGCGAACCTGAAGCGAGACTGTATTTTTTGTAAAAACCGGATTTTACGGTTCATCGTTTGCGTTATTATCGGACAGAAAAGTGAAAAAATATTTTTTTGTACTAAACCCGGTCTGTGTAATTTCCGAATATTCAGATTGTAACAAGTTTTTGGGGTGTAATGATTAAAGGAATAATTCAGGAGATAGTAAATGAACAATCAATTCAGACAAGGGCGGTACGCACATATTATAGGTACAAGCATTTTATTGGTCTTTTTATTGTCCGTTATCGGGTGTAACGGTCCGAAAGCATCTGGCCTTCAAGAGGTCGGCGCTTTCGAGAGAGCCGGGCCTGCAGAGGCCGGGGAAAGTGCGAGCCACGACACCACATATAAAGTTATCTGTGGAGATGTTCTGGAACTATATATGCCCCTTGTTTTAAAAGACGTGCTCGAGACATACCGGCAGAACGAGCCTTATCTGTGCAGGGTAAATAACTCGGGCAATATACCGCTTCCGATAATAGGCGAAATAAACGTCGCCGACAAGACATTAACCGAACTGGAAACAGAAATCTCCGAGGCGTACTTTCCGCAGTACCTGAAATACCCGCCGGCAGTTGTATGTAAGGTAAATGAACATATCGATGAGAGGGCATTTACCGTTACAGGTCTTGTCAATAAGCCGGGCGTATTCGAGTACCCGACAAACGTTCAATACAGCCTGATTGATGCCCTTGCATTTGCGCAAGGAGTGAACAGGATAGCCGACCCGCGGTTTGCGAAGATTTACAGGCGAGAAGGGGACGGCAAAGTAGTAGCAGCCACTTTTAAGATAGACCAGAAATCTTTCGACAATGTATCCACGATAATGATAAAACCTGGTGACGTAGTTTCCGTACAGAGCACATCAAGGACACAAATGAACCTGTTCCTCGCTGAAACACTGCGTCTTAACTTTGGCGCCTATATACGGCCGGAAGACCTTTAAATCGTAAAGAGAGCATGAAAGGAAGAATTATGGATACCTTCAATAACGACAACGTTGGCGAAAATGTGGAGCCAAATTCAAAAGGATCAGGCGACAGAGGTTTGTCGCAAGCGGGATTGCTGGAGATGGTTCTGCGTCACCGATGGCTAATCATATGCACCATCACAGCATCATTGATAGCGGCATATTTTTATCTTCTGACGGCAACACCGATATATACGAGCTCTGCGAGGCTGTACGTTGAACAAAGCGGTCCGAAGATTATTTCCGAATATGAAGGCTTTATGACCGGCTCAAAGAATTACCTTTATACGCAAAAAGAACTGATAAAGTCCACTCCGCTTATAGCCGGCGTTGTCAAGAATCCGCAAATAAGAAGATTCAAAACTTTCACCAAAATCGACAACCTGGTCAAATACATAAAGAACAGCATCAACGTTGAAGTGGGGAAAAAGGACGACATTATCACGATTTCATTCGACTGCCCATATCCGGAAGAAGCAGCACAGTTAGTAAACTCCGTGATAGACTCCTACGTTGAATACCATTCAACTCACAAGCGGAGCACTGTTCTCGAGGTATTAAAAATTCTCCAAAAAGAAAAGGTCAATCGCGACCAGGAACTAAAAGAGCGGTTTCAAGAAATGCTCGAATTTACCAAAGAAAACGGGATGTTGAGCTTTGAGGAGAAAAGCGGCGGACATATTGCCGTTCAAAGGCTTTCGAAACTTTCAGAGGCACTGACGGAGGCACAGCTTGCGACTATAAATGCCAGAGCCGAGTACGAGGTGATTGCGGGTATGGTAACCGAGCCTGCCAAGATTAAACAATTTGCAGCGGTCCAGCCAAGTATAGCAACGGCACTTTTAGCCAAAAATAATGAAGCTGCATTAGAGTCGCAATTAGGAAAGCTTGAAACCGAGCTGGAAGACCTGCAGCGTAATTACACAGAAGACCACCCTGCGATTCAATCCGTAGAGTCGCAAATAAAGCGGATAAAAAAGGACCTCGGAGAACAGACAGAGACATTCGCAAAAGGCTACGTTGAAATAATGAAACAAAAATATCTGACCGCGATGGAAACAGAAGACGAGCTGCTCAAGAACTTCAACGAGCAGAGAGAAGCGACACAGGACATAGGCGTTAAAAACGCAGAATATTCGATTCTGAACTCCGAGCTGAAAAGAACTGAAAGATTGTGCGATATACTCGATGAAAGAATTAAAGAGCTGAATATCACAGAGGATACAGGTGCTTTGAACATAAGCATACTTGAAGTTGCTCGTATCGAAGACAGGCCATCGAAACCGCAAAAGGCCAAGGTAATGGCACTTGCTTTTATTCTCGGTCTTATGCTAAGCGGGGGTCTGGTCTTTGTTCGCGAACAGTTCGACTGCAGGCTGCGGTCAACCGAAGAGATATCCGAGATTTTAGGTGTTCCGATTCTCGGAATAGTACCGTCAATTTCAGGTGAGCATGCTGATGCAAAGAAAGTAAAAGATGTTCTGGCTGCGCTAAAGATTACGGTGTCAAAACTCTACGAAGCGATTCGAATAACGATATCCTCAGCCAAAGCTAAATCAAAAACATTAAAGATGGACGTCAAAGACAAGGCCAGCAAGGCAATTGTTTGTGGAAATTATCGTAATGCCTGGCTTGAATTTAAATCGGCAGCAGTTCAAGCTTATCAGACAATAGTCAATTTTGCATTCCGCGTCAGAACACCAATAGAAGCAAAAACTTTCGAAACGGGCGAAGATAAAGAAGAAACAAGAGAATACAAAACACTCAAAGAGCGCGGACAGAAGGTTCACCGCAAACCGAAATCCGCCGCAGCCGAGGCTTATCGAACGATACGGACATCGATATTTTTCGGTGTACCAAAGGGCAGGGCAAAAACCATACTCATCACATCACCCACTCAGGGAGACGGCAAGAGCACATTAGTAAGCAACTTAGCGCTTTCAATGGCACAAGCGGGCCAAAAAACTATTGTCCTTGACTGTGATTTTCGAAGGCCGATTCAACATAAAATTTTCGGTGTCGATAACGAGAACGGCCTGTCCAATGCAATTACAGGAAACATTACTCTCAACGAGGCGATTGAGCAAGGCCCAATAGAGAGCCTTCATATTTTACCCCGCGGGACCGATGTTCCAAATCCATCAGAACTGCTCAACAGCGATGCATTTTTGACGATACTCAACGAGCTTTGCGAGCGCTACGACCGGATTGTTATAGATTCACCGCCGGTGATGCCGGTGGCCGACAGCCAGATTCTCGGGGCGATTTGCGATGTTACAATTCTCGTGCTGAGGGCTGAAAAAAGCACAAGAAAACCAAGCCAGCTTGCCCGTGACGGCTTAATTAATGTCGGCTCTCACCTTCTCGGGTTTGTCGTCAACGCCGTGCCGCAACAACACGGCCGATACGGATACTACAGCAGATACTACGGCTACGGTTATGGATACGGTTACGGCCACGACCATAGTTACTACGACGATGAGCAGGGAAAAGAAGAAAAAGAGAAAGGGTCAAAAAAAACAAAGCAGAAAGAAAAAGCTTATGCTTAAAAAAGATAAATAACGGAAGGCTGGTATCACAATAAAACTATACTTTTGAAAAATGATAACACACTCTAAAAAACTAAATGCACAAGAGCAGACAAAATTCAGTAACGTCAGCCGCGGCCAGTTCGTCGATATACACTGTCACTGCCTGCCGGGCATAGATGACGGTCCCGAAACAATTGACGAGTCATTGGCTCTGTGCCGGGCCCTGGTAAGAGACAGGATAACGACTGTAATAGCAACTCCACATCAGCTCGGGCGTTTCAACAGGGAAAATAATGCCTCAAAAATAAGAGAGAAAGTTCGCAGTCTCAATAGCGAGCTTAGAAATAATAATATTGCTCTGAATGTGGTCGCGGGTGGCGATGTCAGAATAGATGAAAGGATATGTCAGCTTATTAAAGATGATGAGGTTCTCAGCCTTGCCGACGGCAGAAAGTATATCCTCCTCGAACCACCCGACAGAATTTATATAGACATCGAACCACTGCTTAGCGAACTTGCCGATATGGGTATAAAGGCAATCATCTCACACCCGGAACGGCACCCAATACTGGCTGTCAAACCGCAGCTTATGGTCAAGTGGATTGAGCGGCAAGCCAGCATTCAAATAACGGCTGGCAGCCTTCAAGGCCGATTCGGCCCTTTAGCCAAGAAAGCTTCGTGGCAATTGTTAGGCTCAGGAGCGCCATTGCTTGTTGCAACGGACTCCCATAATACAGGCAGCCGATGCCCGTGTATGAGAGCAGCGTTTGAGCTTATCCGCGCAAAACTCGGAGAACGCACGGCACGATTAGCGTGTGTTGAAAATCCATTAAGAGTGCTTGAAGGAAGAGATATATTAACCGTTCCGAGCTATCAACCAAAGCGAGTAACATATGGAACAATACAACATAACAACCGATACAGCAGATTCTAAAACAACTGCAAGCGAGAAGGTTATCGAATTGCTGCTTATAGCACTTTTCGCATTTATGCCGCTTGCGTTCGGCGCGTCCAGGGACTGGGCGAGGGAGGTAGTGGTTTTATTATCAGCCTTTATCAGCATTATCTTTTTGATTAACTATTTATACCGCCGAGATTTCAGGATAACAGCAAGCGCTGCATACATTCCGGCAGCGATATTTATTCTTATTGCAGCTATCCAGCTCGTTCCATTACCGGCCGGCCTGGTGAACCTGATATCGCCAAACACGGCGGCGCTTAAGACGGAGCTTTTGAGTGACATTCAGGAGCCTGAGAGGCTTTCATCAATGACATTAAGCTTTTATCCCAACGCAACAAAGTATGATTTACGGATTCTGCTTGCAATCGCCGCAGTATTTTTTGTTGTCCTCAACAGCTTCAGGAACATTAACCAAATAAAGCGTATCCTGTGGGCTATTGCCCTGACAGGCGGTTTTGTAGCCGTGATTGCTTTAGGGCAGGAGCTCTTCGGCAACGGGAAAATATACTGGCTGGTACCGGTTAAAAAAGGTATCAGCTTTTCAGGGCCTTTCGCCAATCACAGTCACTACGGCCAATTTATGAATTTATCGATAGGTGCGGGGCTTGGTCTTCTTATGCTGAAACTCAAAGAGGACTTAGAGGGCAATAAGCTGACAGCACCTATTGTATTCGAATACTTTAGCTCCAGCAGAGCAAGAGGTTTCTGGCTTCTTGTTATCATAATAAGTCTTGGTGCGGCGACGGTATTTATGTCACTAACTCGCGGCGGGATGATAGGAATGCTGGTTGCGGCAATTTTCACCACCGTAATTGTTGCCTTTCGGAAATCGCTCAAGGGACACGGGTGGGTAATGGCACTGACGGCGCTTGCAGCGTTCGTATGCATTGTATATACAAGCTTTGACGCGGTATATGACCGTCTCGCAACATTAAGGAACCTGGACCAATACGACAACCGGCTTCAAATAATCAAAGACCTGACAGTTTGCTTTAAGCGTTTTCCTATTCTCGGAACGGGTATGGGGACACACCGGGTGGTTTACCCGATGTATGACAGCTCAACGATAACAGCCATAGCCACCCATGCGGAAAACGAGTATGCCCAGGTACTTGAAGAAACGGGCCTGTCAGGGCTGGCGATGCTGATTATTTTCGGAGCAATTGTCTGGACAAGCTATGCCAAAAATATACGCAGTAGAAATAAATCGGTAAGCGCTATAACATACGGTCTGGGCTTCGGACTGATAGCAATACTGGTGCACAGCGCAAGTGACTTCGGTCAACATCTGCCTGCAAACGCGTTTTTGTCTGCCATATTCTGCGCAATAATCCTGTCTCTGGCCAATATAGAGAAAAGAAAAAAACAAGGCTTCGGACAAGAATCTTCGAGCAACCGAAAATTTCTAAAGACAACAATCTGCTGCGGCGCACTGGCCATCTGGGTATGGGCGCTGCTGGGAGCCGACAATGCACGAATAGCAGAGGCCGACTGGAAAGAGGTACAGAAAATTGAGCAGGAACTCGTGGAAAACGACTGGCAGGGAACCGATGAGCAATACAACAAAATAATTTTGTACGCCTCGAAGGCTGTCGAGGCCGAGCGGGACAACGGTATATATCAATACTGGTTTAATGTTTATCGATGGCAACAAATAAATCAGAGAATCGACTGGACGTGGGCTTTAGTTCCGGAGGAATCGATACCGGCTGTTACTGAAATCATCGAAGGACTAAAGAAGGCGTGCACGATTTGCCCGACATACGGCCCGCCATACTGCGTTCTGGGTCAGCTCGAGATGCTCAAATCTGATGAGCCAGAGAGCATCGAGAAGATAAATAGAGGATTTATTCTGGCACCTTGCGACCCGATAGCCTGCTATGTGGCAGGATGTGCGGACGTGGAACAGGGAAAGATAGAGCGGTCATTTGAAAAACTTTCGAAAGCCGTTCAACTCGACGGCAGATATTTCAGAGATGTCGCTGAAATTTATATCACAAGAGTTGAGCGTCCCGACCTTGCATTACAGCTTGCAGGTAACTATATCGGCGGGCTTCAGTACATCTCGAGCATTCTCGAGGACACCGAAGAACACAAGGAATTGTCAGAGCAAATAAGAACAAAAATAATAACGCTGCTGGAAGAACAATGCGCCCGAAGCGAAGCATCCGCATATGATTTTGTCACCTTAGCGAATATCTACACCGAAGAAAATAAAGACAATATGAAAGCAATAGACTGTTATCAACAGGCGCTGGCCCTGGATTTTGGCCAGGTATCGTGGCGGCTGAGGCTTGCGGAACTCCTTGCCCAGACAGGTTACGTAAACGAGGCTATGCAGCAGGCGAGATTATGTTTAAAGATTCGACCACAGCTAAAAGAGGCTGAAAACTTACTCGGCAGTCTTTCTGTTCGGAAGGCTGCTTTAAGCGAAACCGATTAAAACAAGAGTATCCTGAGCAAAGACTCAGGTAAAGACTTGAAGCGAAAGTCTAAAAACAGAGTTTTGAAAATATGGCTGATAAAAACCTTGTCGGGTCACCGACGGGGACGGAGTTTATTTAAAGGGAATAATTTTTTTATTATCTGAAATGGAAACGTTTTTACTAATATTTTCGGGAGCAGCCTTGCTTGCAATAGCGGTTACGCCGCTGACCATCCGGCTTGCCCACAGATTCAACATGGTTGATATACCCGATTCGCGAAAGGTCCATTCCAGGCCTACACCCCGCATCGGCGGAATAGCTATTTACATACCGATGATGGCTATTACTTTGTCCCTGTTTTTGTTCGACAATACCGTCAGAAATTACCTGCTCGAGAATCAACTGAAGATTACAGCATTACTTAGTATTTCCACTTTTATATTTATTGTAGGTCTGACAGATGACATCAAGGGCCTTCGTGCGAGGACCAAGATTTTATGCCAGCTTGGAGCCTCGATTATAGTTTGTGCTTTGGGCTTTCGCATCAATTCCATATGCTTTAGCGGTGGTCAGGTACTCGAATTAGGCTTGCTCTCATGGCCTTTGACCATCCTCTGGATTGTGGGCATAACCAATGCGGTCAACCTTATAGACGGTCTTGACGGGCTCGCTGCAGGTCTGAGTGCGGTTGCGTGCGGCGTGATGGTAGTTCTTTCAATTTACTTCGAACAAATGGTGATGTGCATAATTATGACTTCTCTGCTTGGAGCACTGATTGGCTTTCTGTTTTTCAATTTTAATCCTGCGAAAATCTTTATGGGTGACTGCGGCAGCTTATTTCTGGGTTTTGTAATTGCATCCTCAAGTGTGATGTTTGCGACAAAATCCCACGCATTAGTGAGCCTGACTTTGCCGATTCTCGCTCTGGGCATACCCATTTTTGACACACTTTTTTCGATAGTGCGAAGATACCTTGAACGGCGGTCACTTTTTTCACCCGATTTCGAACACTTCCACCACAGGCTTTTGGCACTCGGTCTAAAACAACGTCACATTGTAATAGCCGCATATTTGATTACTTTAATGGCAGCCGGCTTCGGAATGTTTATGATATTTACACGCAGTTTCCAGAGTATACTGATTTTTATATCTATACTTATACTGCTGGTTTTAGCGTTCAGGCTGCTCGGCCTTTTCAAATTCGGGGAAATGCTGGCTATCTTAAGGAAAAAACACATACTGACAAACCATATTAAGCTCGAAAAAGAGAGTTTCGAAAAAGCAAGACTTCATTTCTACAGGGCCAAAACTTTCAGCCAGTGGTGGGATTCGGTGTGTGCGGCAGCGGTAGGTATGAACTTTAACACGGTTTTGCTTTCCCTAACTAATCGTGACGGAAGCAACAAGATTCTAAGCTGGAAGAAAAACAATGAAGAGCCGGAGAAAAAAAACATAATGCAAATGATTATTCCCGTCAGCGACCGGCGTTTGAATTCGGCTTTAGAATTAAAAGTCAATATCAACACCGACGGCTCGATAGAATCGGCCGGCAGAAGAGCAAGATTGTTTAATCGCCTTCTTGAAGAATACAGCGTTGCACAATTAGTGACATAAACTTATGGAAGGCCTGCTGTAAACCAACAATTTCTAAAAGTTTTTGAAAAGTTTTCATAAAAACGATCATAAAATATTAAGCTGTTAAAACACCATAAAAACCTTCTTGATATGTTATTAAAGATAAATGAATGAGATGTTTTCAGAACTAAAGAATCGCGAAGGATTTAGAAGGTACTTTGCCAATACATCGTGGCTTCTGGCAGAAAAGATTCTGCGCACGATAGTACTTTTCATCGTGTGGGTCTTCGTAATTCGTTATTTAAGAGCTGAGAAGTTCGGATTATTTACCTATTCACTCAGCTTCGTCGGACTTTTCGCAGCAATCAGCGCGATGACAGCAGACGGTATTCTGGTACGTGAGCTGGTAAGACAGCCGGAAAACAAACATAACCTTCTGGGGACTGCTTTCGTACTAAGGGTCATAGGCTCTGCTTTTGCCATCTGCGTGCTCGCAACCTGCACGATTTTTACGAACGATGACTTCTCCACCAACATCCTGATATTTATCATTGCGGCAGGACTTTTGTTTCAATCGTGGAATGTCATCGACTGTTATTTTCAATCCCAGGTGCTATCCAAATACGTTGTCTATGTGCACATTTTCCAAATTGTAATATCATCAGCTTTAAAGCTGATGTTTATTTACCTGAAGCTGTCCCTTGTATGGTTTGCGGTGGTTGCGCTCGGCGACAGTGTAATTCTCGCCGGCGGTCAGCTATGGTTTTACTTAAGACGAGAGGGCAGTATTCGGCTCTGGCGTTTTGACAGAACGCTGGCGATGAGCTTATTTAAGGATTCGTGGCCGTTGCTTTTGTCGAGCCTGGTAATCGGCATCTATATGAAGATAGACCAGGTGATGATAAAGCAAATGCTAAGTGCCGAGGCGACAGGCAGTTACGGTGTTGCAGTTCGGCTGTCGGAAGCATGGTATTTTATTCCTATGGTCATAACGAGCTCATTATTTCCGGCCATTGTCAATGCAAAACAAACAAGCAAACAGCTCTATTACGAGCGTTTGCAGAAGCTGTGTAATTTTATGGTCTGGCTTTCACTGTGCATTGCCGTGCCAACAACTTTCCTCGCGCGACCATTAGTTGTGCTGATATTCGGCAAAGAATTTTCCGCAGGCGGGCCTGCACTGGCAATACATATCTGGTCGGGAGTTTTTGTTTTCCTTGGATTTGTTAATGGGAAATGGATATTAGCTGAAAACCTGGGAAAAACGGCTTTTCTGCGAAGTCTTCTGGGAGCAATAACCAATATTATTTTGAACTTACTATTGATTCCAAAGATGGGAATTACCGGCTCAGCTATCGCTACATTGGTGGCAGTATCCATCTCGGCACATTTCTTCTTTATCTTTCAGACAAAAACAAGACCATTATTTAATATTCAGACAAAAGCACTGTTATTGATTGGTAATTTAAAGGCAGCAAGATGAAAGTCGGAATCCTGACTTTTCCGGATGTAATAAACCACGGCGCATATCTGCAGGCTTATGGTCTGGCTAAAACTATAGAATCACTAAACCACAAAGTAAGTCTGATACCTTATAAAAACTTCAAACACTGGTTAAACGAATACAAAGCTCTGCTGGTTAAGAAAAATCCGGCGTTGGCATTTTCCAATTTTTTAAAGATTCTAAAATTCAGAAGTGCACAGAAGAAATTAAATCTAAAAAAAATAACCTTTCTGAAAAATAAGATAAACCGTGAGCATTACGATACAATTGTTGTGGGCAGTGACATCGTCTGGAACTTTATAAGCCCTTTTCTCGGCAAGGACAATATCTACTTCGGTCACGGTTTGAATACAAATAGAATTGTTTCTTATGCTCCCAGCTTCGGCTATGTTGAGAATGATAAGGAAATTCCCGATTACGTAGTCGATGGTCTGAAGAAATTCAGTCACATTTCCGTGCGCGATGAAAATTCGAAAGAGGTCGTCAAAAAAGCTATCGGCAAGGAGCCACAAATAGTACTCGACCCGACATTTCTCTATGATTATTACGGGCAGGAAATCGAGCCAAGATTCGAAAACTATATGCTGATATACGCATTTGGTCTGCGGCCTGAAGAAAAAACTCAACAGCACAAAATCGTGGGTTTATTGCTTAGACAATAACTGCCCATTCTACAGAGTCACTTACCTTTCAGGTTACTCGCCAAATAACATTCCCTGCACAGAGACGCAAAGTTATTCATCTTATATGTGTGAAACTGCGTTTTCCGGATTCAAACCAGTTGACAAAGGGACAATTATTGAACAAACAATCGCAGGACTCATTAAAGCGAAAATTATAACTGAAGAGGATAGAAAATCAATCGTAAGCACTTATCTTATAACCGTCCCACAAGCTTACCCTGTACCAACACTAAACAGGGACAAAGCTTTATCCGTAATCCAGCCCTTTCTGCACGAACACAATATTTTTTCCCGAGGCCGCTTCGGAGGCTGGAGATACGAAATCGGAAATATGGACCACAGTGTAATGCAGGGTATCGAGCTGATCGACAAACTGCTCCAGAATAAGAACGAAAATATTTTTCAGGAAGGATTACCCCTTGAAGAAAATAGCCGCTGTTGTAGTTACGCATAATCGCAAGAAACTGCTTGGAGAGTGCCTGGATGCATTGCTACGCCAGGGCAGAGCTCTCGATTCCATCATTATCATCGACAATTCCAGCAATGACGGAACCAAAGATTTTCTGCAGGAACGTTATCTCAATAATTCCGTTTTTGACTACATCTGCCTGCCGGATAATATTGGCGGCGCGGGCGGTTTCCATGAGGGTATTGCTCGAGGGCTACAAAAAAACTTCGACTGGTTATGGTTAATGGACGATGACACCGAGCCGGCAGAAAATGCGCTGGAAGTACTTGTCAGCTCCCCGTTTTTTGAAAACCAAAAGACCGGAGCTTTACTTTGCAGAATAATGAACCGAAATAACAGCGGTGAAAAGTCTAAAGATCCTGTCATATCGAACGAAGCTGTATCAAGATGCGAACTAATCTTTGCAGGCAAAAAACTAACCGGCACCGACTTTGAACAACCTTTCTTAAAGGTCTCGACCTACCCATTGCTCGGCATACTTGTAAAAAGCGACGTTATAAGGAAGGTCGGTAATGTCAGAAAAGAATTTTTCATCTACTGCGATGATGCGGATTTCACATTGAGAATATCCGACTTTTACCAGATGGTTCTCATCAGAGACAGCCGCATCCTTCACAAGGCAACTTCAGCCATTTTTGTTCCGAAAACAGTTTTAGGAAAAAGGTGTTATTTTTTGCCTATTGAATCTTTCTGGAGAGAATACTATGAATGCAGAAACTACCTTTACCTTTTTCGCCAGAGACTCGGTTTGTTTAAAGCCTTGCTTTCCTTGTTCAATTACCTGAAGCCTATAGTCAAGATACTGGTTTTCGGCGACCACAAAGTTAGGAAGATCGCCATTTACTTCAAAGCAATAAAAGACGCCCTCTCGGGCAATCTTGGAAAGAACATTGACCCACAAAAATTTAATCCGTTACCTGTCAAAACTTCCAATACCGTGCGATTAACTGGTGCGCCGACAGGAAAACCGACTACAGATTAAGAAAGACGGTAAACATCGAGGATTGCGATACCGTTTTGATGATAATTGGCGTGGGATGCTTTCCTGATAAATTAAAGGTAGCTTACTCAGAGCGCAAGCCCTATGAAAATATAGTGAGTTCACGTTAGTATGGCTAAAATTACACTTATTAATCCACCAAGACTTTTCAAAAATGGACAAGCTACTATGTCGCAGTGTCTGGGCTTAGGTTATCTTACCGCCTACTTAGTTGCTCGAGGCCATAAAGTGCAAGTTGTTGATGCACTTGGTTCGGGATTCGACGTTGTAGAGGCGGATACGGTGAAGCCCGACATTTCTCGACATGGGTTGCATACAGATGATATCCTCAAGAAGATTGACCCGGCCTCGGAGTGGATTGGTATATCCGCCATATTCTTCAGCTCCAAACGCCCTGCTTTCGACGTAGCTGCTGCCGTCAAACGCAAATGGCCGACGAAAAAAATTGTGATTGGCGGAAACCTTGCGGCGGGATTACCATCCTTATGTCTCGAAAATCCTAACGTGGACTATATCGTAATAGGGGAAGGGGAAATACCTCTATCAGAGCTGATGGATGGAAAGGAACCGGAGTCCATCCGCGGAGTGTATTCTAAAAAGAACTTTTCTTCGGAATCAGTAAGCAGAGCCGAACAGATTATAGACCTCGACTCGATACCATATCCGGCACGCGATTTTCTCCCATTTGACAAGTACCTTACGTTATCTCAGCGGTTACGTAAAGGTTTCAAAACAGTTTCAATCATTACCTCGCGAGGATGTCCATTCGATTGCTCTTTTTGCTCTGTCCATCCGACATTCGGGTATAAATGGCGCTACAGGACAGTGGGGAACGTTATAGGAGAGATTCGAGATGTCATAGACCGGTATGGATGTAACTTTGTCGAGTTTGAGGATGATAACCTCACTCTTAATCGAGAGCGGGCTATAGAATTGTTTGACCAATTGAAATCCTTAGGTATCAAATGGTCTGCTCCCAACGGATTGATGATTGGAAAACTCGATGAGGAGATTCTTAAAAAGATGAAGGCTTCCGGATTCGAATTCTTTTTCCTCCCAATCGAAAGCGGCGACCCCGACATTCTCAAGCTTATGAACAAGAAGGTTGACCTGGAGCATGCGGCAAACATTGCCCGGATATGTGTAAGCCTAAAGCTGAAGGTGGCGGCAGCCATCATTATCGGCCATCCGGGTGAAACACGTGATAGCTTTATGAAAACAATGGCATATTGTGAACGGCTTCATAAAATTGGAATCAGAAACTTCGCATTTTTAATGCTCAACACTTATCCCGGCACGAAAGTCTTCAAGGATTATGCAGACGCAAATGCGGTACATAGTCTTACTAATTCTGATTTTTTAGGGCATGGGGAAGTGACATTAGAGACTCAGGATTTCGATACACAAGAGCTGAATTGGCGAATGGCATACGCAAACAGAAAATTTATCCCTAAGGCGGTTTCCATATATCATCGGCACCGGTTATTATTCAAAAAGATTTTGGGGGAAAAAATGATCCAAACAATTAAAAGGACCGTCTCGTATCGCTGACGGGATGATAAGGAGTTTGTTATTCAAAATCCGGAAAAAATTAAGGTTGTCATTATTGCCGGCGGCAGAGGTACGCGAATGGGGACCAAGACGGAAGATGTCCCCAAGCCTATGATACCTTTGGTTGACCGGCCGATACTCGAATATCAAATTGAACTACTCAAAAAGTACAATATTAACCAGGTAACTATGCTGACAGGCTACAAAGCGGAGAAAATTGAAGAATATTTCGGTGACGGCAGCAGGTACGGCTTGCAGATTTCATACGTAAAAGAAAACCAGCCTTTAGGAACGGCTGGTGCCGTAAAACAGCTCGAACAACAAATTAACGAAGATTTTCTTGTTCTTTACGGTGACATAATACTGGATATCGATATCGATTCATTCATATCATTTCATAAGGCCAACAAGGGAGCTGCAACAATTACGGCACATCCCAATGACCATCCATTCGACAGCGACCTCATCGAAACGGATACGAACAACAGGGTGACGGCGTTTCACAGCAAACCTCACAAGAAAAATACATACTACAGAAATCTCGTCAATGCGGGAGTTTATATTCTGTCGTCTACAATATTCGAATATATACCAGAGGGAAGCTGCTGCGATTTCGGCAAAGATATTTTTCCTGCATTATTGAAAGCAGGCGAGCCGATTTTCGCATACAGAATCGCCGAATACATAAAAGATATCGGGACAATCGAGAGGCTCAAAGAAGTTGAGGGAGATTTTCAAAATGGCAAGGTCGCCACATTAAACAGAAAAAATAAAAGAAGAGCAATCTTTCTCGACAGAGACGGCGTAATAAACTATGAGGTTGATATGCTGCAGTCGGCAGAGGAGCTTGAACTTTTGCCGGGCACGGCTGAGGCGATAAGCGAAATAAACAAATCGGAGTATCTTGCAATAGCAGTTACGAACCAGCCTCAAATAGCAAAAGGATTTATCAATGAAGAGCAGTTAGAACATATACACGCCAGGCTCGAAGGTGAACTCGGCCTGAATCGGGCATATCTCGACAGGATATATTATTGTCCCCATCATCCGGAAAAGGGTTTCGAGGGTGAAAGAGTGGAGCTAAAAATCGAATGCGAATGCAGAAAGCCGAAGACCGGCATGATAGAAAAAGCCGTTAAAGAGTTCAACATAGATACCGAGCATTCGTTTTTAATCGGTGACAGGACGGTCGATATTATGGCGGGCATCAACGCAGGTTTGACGACGATACTCGTGAGAACGGGCTTTGCAGGTAAAGACGGGAAGTATCAATGTGAAGCTGACTTCGTTTTTGAAAACCTTTTCGAAGCAGTGGACTTTATACTTAATAA
Source organism: uncultured Pirellulales bacterium (assembly GCA_964464635.1). GTDB lineage: Bacteria > Planctomycetota > Phycisphaerae > Sedimentisphaerales > Anaerobacaceae > CAYLMG01. The sequence goes on from CAYXGT010000003.1 coordinate 37,950, forward strand.
ACAGGAAAGCTTAACTGAGACCGCTACAGTTGCGGTGACAAATAACGGAGAGTCGAATTGATAGGAACACAGACACCATTTCGCATAAGTTTTGCCGGCGGCGGCACAGACCTTAAAGAATTTTATTCGAAGCAGCCCGGCTGTGTGGTCAGCACAACTATAAACAAGTATATGTACATCTTCACACATCCGTACTTCGGGGATAAGACGTTAGTCAAATACTCAAGAACGGAATTAGTCGATGATATCAACGAAATCAAACATCCGATAGTTAGAGAGAGTCTTAACAAGTTCGGTATAAGCGGTATCGATATAACCTCCATCGCGGACATTCCGGCGGGTACCGGTCTGGGTTCATCGTCCTCTTATACGGTAGGGCTGTTACATGCTTTATATGCTTTTTCCGGCAAGTGTCCGTCAAAGGAACAACTGGCCAATGAGGCATGCGAGCTGGAGATTGACATATTAAAAGAACCAATAGGTAAACAGGACCAATACGCGGCTGCATACGGCAACCTGAATATGATAACTTTCTGTCCGGATGAATCAGTAAACGTTGAGCCGATTATTATGCCGCCTGAAAAAATGAGAAAGCTGGAAGAGTGTCTTGTGATGTATTATTTCGGCAAGAGCCGGCCGACAAGAGAGATTTTGGATGACCAGAAAAAGAACGTATTAAATGACAAAAGGAAAGTAGATGACCTGTCCAAGATGGCTGAACTTGCAAGGCACTTGAAACAAAGCCTGACGAACGGAAACCCGGACGAGATGGGCGACATACTGGATGAAAACTGGCATCTCAAGAAGACACTTTCCACGAAGATTTCAGGCGACAAGATTGATTTTTATTACGATACAGCCAGAAAGAACGGTGCTATGGGCGGCAAATTATTAGGAGCAGGCGGCGGCGGTTTTATGCTCTTTTACTGTAAAAGGCAAGACCAGGATAAACTGCGGGTGGCACTGAAGGACTTAAGGGAGATTAAATTCAGGTTTGATAATTTCGGGACAAAAATAATTTATGTCTCAGCAAATAACGGTGAGCTTTATGAATGATTTCAAATCAGAAATTGACAGGTATAAAAACAGGCTGCAACAGGCACTTAACTCGGTCAAAACGGACGAAGTTATAAAGATGCTGAACGTCATCAGACGAGCTTATATCGAAGAGCAGACGATATTTATTATGGGCAACGGTGGAAGCGCTGCAACGGCTTCTCATATTGCCTGCGACCTTAATAAAGGTGTATCGCACGGCTTACAAAAGAAATTCAAAGTAGTATGTTTAAACGACAATATCCCTACTATGCTTGCAACAGCCAATGATATAAGCTATGCAGAAATATTTATCGAGCCACTCAAGAATTTTCTCAAGCCCGGCGACGTCGTTATCGGCATTTCGGGCAGCGGGAATTCTAAAAATATTCTGAAAGCGATTGGATACGCAAATAAGAACAGCGGTATAACAATCGGCTTATGCGGATTCGACGGGGGCAAGCTCAAACAAACAGCCTCACACTCAATACATATCCGGGTAAATGATATGCAGATAACCGAAGATATTCACTCAATCATTGGTCATTTAATGATGCAGATATTTGAGAAATCCCTAAAAGAAATACAGAAAAAACCGGCACAGAAATATGATGGCCAATACGATAAAACGGATATTCTGCTCGAACAATTATGCGAGGTATAACCGGGGGCAATCACAAACCATACCTAAACAAGCAAAGTTTTTCGTACACACACAATATTAAAATTTGACGAAGTAAAAAGTGAGAAAAATTTACAAAAAATTCAAAAGCGCTTTAGCTCGGACTTTCATATTATTAGTCTCAATTGTAACCTATGTTTTCAAGTATAAACGATATAATGCAGTCGGGCTGGTCAAAAAGGGATTCGAGGACCACACAGCGCAAATCAAAATAAATAACGGCGGATATTCACAGATTTTCGATAGGCTTATAGGTGCTTACCATAAATCCAAAGAGGCCCAAAAAGAAGTCGAGCGGCCCTACAAAATAAGCCGGATGTGGCAGGATATGATTGACGGTCAATTTGCCGATTTGGTTTCGGCTCTTCGAGCAGGTGACAGTACGAGACTACGTTCTCTATTGGAAAACTTTCAACGGGAAAGATTCGCCTTCAGCTCTGGGGGTTCCGCCAGTGATTACCACTCAATGCGAGAGAACCGGCTGTTCCGGTATGAATTCATTAACGCCTGGTACAAATATTACAATATATATAAAGATTTAATAGACGAGCGTCCGCGGCTAAGTTATCCACTTATAGGAAATCCTGCGGGTATGTATTACGACGAGCAGATTATTCCCACCGAGTCCATACGCTATCAATATTATGCCAGCGAAATAAAATCATTATTATGCGATTTAGAGCGCCCTGTAATCTGTGAAATAGGCGGAGGATTAGGCGGACAGGCATATAAAATTATATCAAGTCTGGAACACCCTGCTACATTCATTCTTCTTGATATACCGGAGATGATTGTAGTATCGTCTTACTTTCTAATGGCTGCGCTACCTGACAAAAAGGTTCTGCTCTACGGCGAAAACACATCAGATACGGGGAATCCAAGTCAGTACGATATAATTGTGCTGCCACACTTTGCACTTCCTCAGGTGCAGGAACAATCAGTTGATTTATTTTTCAATTCAAACAGCTTTTCAGAGATGAACAGCACAAGTGCCAAGGAATACCTTAGACAAATTGAAAGGTCCTGCAGGCGATATCTAATGCATATTAATCATAATGCGGAATTCGTATGGAACAACAATGGAGAGAAAACAACCAACATACGTGCCAGCGACTTGATACCCGACCCGAATTGCTTCAAGAGAATCTATCAGCACCTTCGTGTGTTTTCAAAAATCGATGACCGAATTTTTTACTATCGCAAAAATGTCAGGCATTTTGCCTTTTTGTATGAAAGATACTGCTGATTAGACATAAGAAAAAAATATCAAAAGGAGTTCTGCCCTGAAGGGAACCCGAAAAAAAGGTGTATTGATTATAAGCCCCTCATTTGCGCCTGATATGGGTGGGATGGCAACGCACGTAGAGGATTTGTGTGAGTATTTGCTTTCCTGTGACTTCAGAGTTTTCATAGCTACTTGCCAGCCGTTACTGGTAAGAAAAAAAGGCAAATACGTTGAACGCAGGGGTAACCTGCAGATTTTAAGAATGCCTTTGTTCGGCTGGAGACACTTTGTACATTCGGGAAGATTAAGATTCGTTTATGAAACGGTTTTGTTGTCTATAGCTGCATTTTTACTGCTTTTAATCCACCGCAGGAGCATTGAGGTTATTCATGTGCACGGCCATACAGCAAGTTTTGCAGTAAGACTTCTTAAATCGATTTTTTCAAAAAAAGCTGTTTTGAGCACTCACAATCTATTCGGATTCAATCCCAAGAAAATAAGTAACCGATTGGTTCGTCGTTCTTTTTTGTCAATGGATTACATATGGGCGGTATCCGCAAATTCCAGGAACGAACTTGTTGAGCTCGGCGTAAGTGCTGAAAAAATCGGCGTGTATACGCACTGGGTAAACCAGGAAAGATTCAAGCCGATGGACAAAGAAAAATCGAAGGAAAAAGCAGGCTGGCCCGGTAAATTTGTTGCGCTGTTTATAGGACGCATAGAGGCTTCAAAAGGTGCAGGTGTGCTTGCGGATGTGGCTACCGGATTTGACGGCACAGTGACGTTTGCCTTTGTAGGTGAAGGCACAATGGCAGAAGAGATAAAAGAGAAGACACAATCTTATGGAAATATAGTTTTTGCCGGCGAGGTTGCGAACAAGGAGCTGCCAACTTATCTGAACGCAGCCGATGTATTGATTATACCCACTCAGGGAGATGAGGGTTTCGGCAGAGTAGTAATCGAGGCTTTTTCGTGTGGAGTTCCCGTAATCGGGACCGCAAGAGGCCGACTGCCACAGATTATAAATGACGATGTCGGGATAATCGTCGAACCGCCCCAAAAAGATGTCGAGACAATAACAAAAGCCGTCAGCAAGTTATATAACAAACCCGAGGCACTCGCCCAGCTTTCAAAAAATGCCGTCAAACTTGCACAAGAAAATTACAACAGTAAAAACGCTCGGCTTATTGTTGAAAGTTACAAATAGCCAGGTTCGAAATAATCAAATTATGAAAAAACAGACAGGTAAAAAAGGAGTACTGCTTATAAGCTCGTCTTTTCGGCCCAGCATCGGAGGTGTTCAGTCATACCTTGATGACTTATGCGAGTACCTGCTTTCTCGTGATATTCGGGTTTTCGTGGTTACCTGTCAGCCAAATACCTCCAAAGTCAGAGGCAAATTCATAGAAAAGAGTGAAAACTTTCTTGCTATAAGGCTGCCTTTGTTCGGATTGAAATTGTTATATTTTCAAAGACTGAAATTTCTTTATGAGAACCTTGTTTTATTTTTAGGCTCACTTTTCGTACTTCTGATTCACAACAGAAGTATCAGTGCCGTTAACGGCAACGGTTATGCGTTCTATTTAAGAGCTCTGAAATTATTTTTCCCATCGAAACGATTTGTTCTGAGCACTCATAATCTTTACCATTTCGACAAGCATTCGAAGATGCGCAATGCGATTGTTCGCTGGGTATTTTCCAAAGTTGACAGAATATTAACTGTTTCACAACAGTCAAAGGCAGAGCTGGCCAATATTGGTCTTGACGCTGAAAGGATTACGAATTTTCACTGCTGGGTAAATCAGAATAAATTCAGGCCGATGGACAAAAGCCGAGCGAAACAACGATATGAGTGGTCAGACAAGTTTATTGTTTTGTACGTAGGCAGGTTAGTCCCTGAAAAAGGGCCTGGCTTACTTATGCAGGCTGCAGACAGGGTCGATAAGAAAATTACATTTGCTTTTATCGGCGACGGGCCAATGGCTGAAGAACTTAAAGAAGCAGCATTGTCCCGCGAAAACGCAATCTTTATAGGTAAAATCGAATACGAAGAGCTCCCAGTTTATCTCAACGCATCAGATGTCTTTGTGATTCCGTCTCAATGGGACGAGCCTTACGGCAGGGTTATTCTGGAGGCTCTTTGCTGCGGCGTGCCGGTGATAGGCACTAAAAGAGGCGGAATACCTGAAATTATAAATGATAAAGTAGGCATTCTTGTCAGTCCGCCTGAAAAAGATGTTGAAAACATATCAAATGCAATTGAAGAATTGTATAAAGACCGGCAGAGGCTTTCGAACCTATCTAAAAATGCGATTAAACAGGTAAATGAAAAATACAGCGTCAAGAATGCCGAGCTAATCGCAAGCAGTTATAATTAACTGAATCCAACACCCTGCCAATTAAACCGGAGAAATATATGCTAACAAACTATAGCAGTACGAGAACCGCAAAAAACACTTTGACGAATATATCGTGGATTTCCTCGTCCGACAGAACCCTGTTAGCATTACTGCTGATATCCGCTGCTGCGGCAATCGCATTGGGCGGTATCGCACAAAACACTGCTGCGGGGGCGGCCATATTGGGAGCGGCGATTCTTCTTACACTAATCAAACACCCTGAGCTGGCTCTGGCTGTTCTGTTTAACGGAGTCATCGTTTACTTTTATCTGCTGTGCAAGCTTGGTGTTGAGACAAGCCGAATCACCACATCTGCATTTTATCTCGCCCTCGTCGGAACGGCAATTCTGGGCTTTATACTCACCATATCGCGCCGAAGATACAATTTTCATCTCAGCTTAACTGATATCTTATTTATATGTTTCTTTTCGTATATCTTTCTGAACTACTTTGTTTTTTCAGAAAAGCACGAGGCCGCTTATATCAAAATCTGCTACGCACCCCTGCTGGTTGTCGGTCCTTATTTTGCCACCATTCTGCTGTCCAGAGAAAAAACGATACGCAACTTTTTCAATTACTGCGTTATTCTGGCAGCTATTTTGATAATTCCATCCTTCTATGAACTGCTCGTTAATCCGACCTTTGAGAATTCCGCACGTTTTTCGGCGTACGAATTTTCTTCAGGCGTGGACAATCCTATCTTGTTCGGCCTGACCTTCGGAACGCTTTTAATCATCGTAGGAACCTGGATTCTCGAAAGAGACGGGCTTAAGGCTAAACATCTTGTGTTGGTGATTCCATCGACATTTTTGCTGGTAAGGGCAGGTTCGCGAGGGGCGCTGCTCAGCTTTATCATTACCATTGTTTTCTACATCGTTGTCTTCGCAAAGATAAGGTTGAAAACGAAGCTGCTGACCGTAATTATTCTTTCTATGTTATTTATATCAGCCTACCACTTTATACCTCAGACAACTATTGATTTCTATAAAAGCACTTTCGATTATCAATATATGCCCGAAAGCTCCGTATCGCAAAGACTGACGATGTGGCAGCAGGCCCTGCACGATTTCAAGAGCAAACCCATATTAGGAGTAGGAGTCGGCAACTCGGTCTGGGGGGGCGGTTTTCCGCACAATATCGTGCTCGAGGTCGCTGCAGAATTCGGTCTTGTGGGCCTGTTTATGCTGGCTGCAATTTGCTTTTTATCCATTCAAAAAGCAATGACCTTCATCAATAAAACACCCAGGAATGATTTGAAGATTTGTATGAAAATATCCCTTTTACTATTCATCTATTCCTTTATAGAGGCCCAGTTCAGCGGCTATATAACAAACCAAACCCGATTATTTATCAGTATCGGCCTTATATCATCGCTTGCGCGGATGCGAGCAGGTTCACCGGGCTCACAGACTTTGAAAAAATTAGCGGCCGCAATATAAAGAAAGGTTCTGCCATGCGAGTAGCAGTAATGCAAAAAACCATCTGTGACTATCAGATGCCGTATTACCTGCTCCTGAACGACAGGTTAAAAAACAAAAAAATCGAGCTGAGAGTTTTCTGCGGAACGACACAGGACAAAGGATATACGTACGAAGACACTTTTTTTGCCAGGCTCTTCCAGATGAAGTTCAATGTTAACGTCGGCGGTCTGCAGGAAAAACTCGTCATTCTGCCCTCTCTATTCGGCGCTCTAAAAAAATACAAACCCGACGTTATAATTACCGAAGACATAAGCGCGATGCCGAACTGTATTACTATCCTGCTTTACAGCAAACTGTTCAAAATCCCTTACATTATTCGGGGCATGGGCTCTATTCCCAACAAGAAACCATCCCGCTTAAGATTTTTTCTCGAACCGATAATTTCAAAGTTTCGCAACTCAGCCCACAGCATATTATGCTACAGCTCTTATGCCAGGGATTATTACAGCAAAAAATATAACAAAAAATGCCATATAGCTTATAATTCGGCAACAACACGTCACACGGAATCAGAATATAAGAAAATCGAAGCTAACATCCGCAGCAAATATGAAAAACCTGACAGGTATAACATTGTCTTTATCGGCCGGCTAATTCCACAAAAAAAGGTTGATTTGCTTTTAAGTGCATTGGCAAAAATAAAGACAAATATTCCGATTACCCTTTCGATTATCGGCGATGGAAATGCCAAAAATCAGCTAAAAGAACTCAGCCGACAGCTAAACATATCCGACAGGGTCGATTTTCCGGGCGGGATAACCGACCGCAGCGAAAAGGCGAAAATTTTTATGAATGCTCACTTAGGCGTTCTGCCCGGGCTGGGCGGACTCGCCATACAGGAGATGATGTGGTACGGCATCCCCATCATTGCTTCTTCTGCAGACGGCACAGAACAAGAGCTGATAGTGCAAAGTGATGCCGGCATATACATCGACGAAATGAATGAAAATAAACTAAGCGAAGAAATCCAGGCCTTTATAAATATGCCGTGTGAACAAAAAGTATCAATGGCGTTAAACGCATTGAAGGTTGTTTATGAGAAATACAATATGAATTCAATGCTTGACGCTTTCGAAAAATCTGTCATTACCACCAATTAAAATATGATGGCATCCAAATGAACTGCGAGAAAATTTACGAAAAACAGTATAGCCAGAAAAAGCTAATTAACGTGAATACCTTCCAACACTTGAGAAAGGTATTTAAAAGATTTGATGTAAACAGGGAAGATTTGGCCTTAAGTCTTATAGATGGTGGAAGAATGTTACTCGATGTTGGTTGCGGAAACGGCTCGCTGGTTATCAGGGCTAAAGACAAATTCCAGGAAGTTTATGGGATAGACATTTCCACATTTCGCATCGAGGAGGCAAGAAAGAAAGCCGCTGACAAACTTGAAGATGTCAGCCTGGTGCATTTTTCAACATGTAATATAAACAATAAGGTCGAGTTCCCGGATAATACATTTGATGCAGCAATCTCTCTCGCTGTGGTCGAGCATGTTTTTGACCCATATTTTGTGGTTGGCGAGATTAACCGTGTGCTAAAACCGGGAGGTATTTTTATAGTCGATGTCCCAAATATCGCATACATAAGGTATAGACTCGCTTTGCTTTTCGGCAAACTACCAGTTACATCATCTCCTTTCAACTGGAAAGAAATAGGATGGGATGGCGGGCATCTGCATTATTTCACCAAGAAAAGCCTGGTTCGTTTACTTGAGGAATCCGGGTTCACAATTTTAAAAGTTACAGGGTGCGGCTTATTTGCAAAATTTAGAAATTTTTACCCAGCTTTATTAACCGGTGACATTTGTATCAAAGCAAGAAAGGAGTAAAATGCTTAACCTGTCAGAATATCTTGACGGCCAAAAATTATACGGCGATGATTTTAGCTTAGAACAGATAAAACAGTGGTATGAGGACGAGAAAGAGGCATATTTCAATTTAATATCAAATAACAAAAACAGCTACCAATATGGGTATTCTCTATTAAACTACGAACATGGATTTCGCTTTCTGCCTGATAAAAGGTTTCCTCAAGTATTAAGCATCGGCGGAGCTTATGGTGAAGAATTGTCCCTGATAAAAGACAGAGCCGGCCAAATTACAATTTTAGAGTCGTCCGACGATTTCGTTAATTCTGACTGCCCAAAAAACCATCATATGAAATATATGCAGGCTCAACCAAATGGCAAAATGCCTTTTCCGAATAATTATTTCAATTTAATCACCTGTTTCGGAACGTTGTATCATATCCCGAACGTAAGCACGGTGCAGGGATAAACGAGCAAGATAGTTTTAATGATTTCAGAGCGAAGAGCAACGGCCTTTGGGAGCTGATAAAATTATTTCAGAAGATAAGATGACAGAAAAACAGGCTATACTTTTCATAAGCGCAATTTCACCTCCTGTTACGGGGGTGACAACCGCATCAGAAATTATTCTATCTCATTTACGGAATAAAGGCTATCCTGTATATGTCGTCGATTACGCAAGGAAAAGCCTTGTATCAGGCAGGTTCTCGCTAAAACAGTTTTTTAATATTATGGGTCTGGCTTTTACGATACTGAAGAAAAAAAGCAAAACCGCACACGTTTACCTGGTCATATCCACAACTTTCTGGGGAAACCTGCGGGATTTATTTTTTTTGCTGCTTATCGGTAAAAACAAAAGAAAAAACACTGTTCTGCATATGCACACGGCAACATTCGAAGAATACCTGTCGCGAACGCCGCGGTTGCTGAAAACGCTTGTTAAAAAAATGTTTCGAGATGTGAAGGCTTTTGTTGTGTTAGGCAAAACCTTTATCAATACGTTCGACGGCATTATCAAGAAAGAACAGATTAGAGTTGTAGAAAATTGTGCAAGAGATGAAGTCTTCATACCCCGACATAAGCTCGTGGAAAAGAACAACGATATCAAAAAAGTGAATATTCTTTACCTCGGCAATCTCATCAACGGCAAGGGCTATGAGCTGCTTGCGGATGCCTATGCTGCCTTGCCTCAGGCAATTAGGAAAAAAACCATTTTGAATTTCGCCGGTGAATTTCCCGACCTTGCAGAAAAGGCTGTTTTTCGCAAAAAAATAACAGCTTATCCCAACATCCATTACCACGGGCCTGTGTATGGAGAAAAAAAGAGGGAATTGTTATGGGGCACCCATATTTTCTGCCTGCCTTCCTCCTATATCCACGAAGCTCAGCCGATATCCATTCTCGAAGCTTATGCAGCCGGCTGCATCGTTTTGACAACCAACACAGGCGGTATAAAAGACATATTCAGGCACAACGTCAACGGCTACTGGCTTGCCTGCGGTGACAGGCAGGCACTGACAAAATATCTCGGCCTGCTGGTTACCGACATTGATAAGCATAAGGATTTTGCATTTCATAACTACAGGGAAGCTGAAAAGAAATACACGGAAAAAATATTCTGCAGCAACCTTGAAAAAATTATTACAGGCGAAGGGAATTAACTTTTTATGAAAATCCTGCTTATTGACCCGCCGTTTTATCGTTTCATCGGTTACTACAACCGCTATTTTCCACTGGGGATAGCTTACCTTGCGGCTGTACTACAGCAGAACGGACACGAGGTCCAGATTTATGATGCGGATTCCAATGTAAATCCAACGAAGATGGATTTCACACGGTTGGAAGAAGATTATCCGACATATCTGAACGCGCTGAAAGATGACAACCACGAAATCTGGCAGAAAATGAGAGAACAGATAAGTAACTTTCAGCCGGATATCGTCGGCATTACCATCTGGACCACTTTTGCTGCTTCGGCGTTCAAGGTCGCATCTATATGCAAACAATATAATAAGGATGTGCCCGTAGTTTTCGGCGGCCCTCACGGCACAATCAAATATGACGAGATAATGAGAATATGTCCCGACGTCGATGTTATTGTCAAAGGCGAGGGAGAAAACACGCTGCTGGAATTAGTGCAAAAACAGAAAGACAAAAAAAGAATCGATAAAAAGATACTCAAAGATATTAAAGGAATCGTTTACCGTCACAACGGCACTTTTGTAAATAATCCTGAGCGGGAATTTATCGAGGATTTAGATTCGCTTCCGCTTCCGGCCAGAGAGCTGCTGGTAAATAAAGATTCGTACGATTCGGAGGATATGGGTCTGCTGATGACAAGCAGAGGCTGCCCTTATAACTGCTCTTATTGTGCCACGAGTATCTGGAAACGGAAGATACGCTACCGTTCCATAGATAATGTAATCGACGAGATAAGGCTGGTTAAAAACAGATATAAAACGCGGCAATTCACGTTCAAGGACGATTCGTTCACGGTCAGCCGAAAAAGGGTTATGGAACTCTGCGACAGGCTGATTGGTGAGAATCTCGATATTAACTGGGATTGTAATACGAGGGTAAACCTTATCGATGAAGAGATGCTAAAGAAGATGAAAAAGGCGGGATGCAACAGCATAAAAGTGGGAATAGAAACGGGAAGTGAGAGAATTCTCAAATTAATGAATAAGGGGACAACACTTTCCCAGGCGAGGTCGGCGGCAAAACTTCTCAGGAAAGCAGGCATCCACTGGACGGCTTATTTTATGATGGGGCTTCCAACAGAGACAAAAGCAGAAAGCTACGAAACGCTCAAGCTTTTAAAAGAGCTTAAGCCTGACTTTGCATCTTTAAGTGTTTACGAGCCTTTCCCGGGAACCGATTTGTTCGAAATGGGAATTGAAAAAAATCTTGTCCAAAGGCAAAGGTCACTGGAAGAGTTCAACAGAATTTCTCCGAAATATTACTACGTCAAAGATACAGATAAAAGAGTGGATACTATGAGCAACGAGGAGCTTGAGAAGCTCGAAGCTGAAATGAAAAGAAAGTTTCACAAATATAATATGGGTTTTTCAAAACTGGTAAAAAGAGCAAAGTCAAGAAGCAGGCTTTATCTGCATAAACCACAGGCACTTTGCGGTGACATTAAAAAATTTCTGAGCTGGATGGGGTAAGACTATTGAAGGTATCGATTATTACAGCGGTTTTCAACGGCTCTGAGACAATCGAAGATTGTATCAAAAGCATCCATACGCAAACACATCCCGATATAGAGCACATAATCATCGACGGCGGCTCGACAGACGGGACAATAGAAATCATCAAAAATCACAAGGACAAAATTTCCCGGTTCATATCGGAAAAAGACAACGGTCTCTATGACGCAATGAATAAGGGGATACGGCTTGCGAAAGGAGATTTGATAGGTTTTCTTAACGCGGACGATATTTATTACAACGAGGATGTCATCTCTCAAGCGACAGCTCTTGTGCAAAAGGATTGTCTGCAGGCGCTATACGGCGACCTCATTTACATCGACCGTATGAATCCGAATAAGGTGGTTCGCTACTGGCGGCCAGGCAGGTACAAAGCAGGGGCTTTTTATTCAGGCTGGGTTCCGCCACATCCGACTTTTTTCTGCCGCAAGGAAATATTTGAGAGATTCGGATACTTCAACGACAAGCTGAAAATCGCGGCTGACTTCGAATTGATGCTGCGCTTCATAGAAAAAAATAAAATCAAGGTTGGTTATCTGCCAAAAATAATCGTTAAAATGAGAACGGGCGGAAAGGCCAACGTCATTCGGGGGATTATGAAAGGAAATTCAGAAATCATTAAATCGTTCAGATTAAACGGACTTCATATATCAGCCAAGTTTTTTGTGCAAAAACCGATAACAAAAATAAATCAGCTATTCAAGAAAGTGAAGGCCTTGCAATAATGAAAATACTGGTTACGGGCGGCAGCGGATTTATCGGGACGCGTCTTGTCGGCGAACTGCTGAGGACAGGTCATCACGTTACCATATTCGATAAGAACGACAGCTCCAAATATCCCGAACTCGTTGATATCGGTGACGTTCGCGACAAGGAGGCCCTTATAAGAGTTGCTGCGGGGCAAGATGTTATATATCATCTCGCCGCTGAACATGCGGATAATGTCCGGCCCGAATCTCTTTACTGGGAGGTGAATGTAAACGGGGCAAAAAATCTGGTGGATGCTGCAAAAAATGCCGGTATTAACAAAATAATATTTACAAGCTCAGTAGCCGTGTATCCTCTTAATGCGAGCGAGGCCGATGAGGACAGCAAGCCGGCACCATTTAACGAATACGGCAGAAGCAAATACGCCGCGGAGCAGGTTTTCGAAGAATGGGCTTCCGAAGAAAAAATGCGATGTCTTACCACGGTTCGACCGTGCGTAATATTCGGCGAGGAAAACAGGGGAAATGTGTATAATCTGCTGAGACAAATTTATCGAAAAAGATTTATTATGGTGGGCAGCGGGCGGAATAAAAAGTCAATGGGTTACGTTGGAAATCTCGTCGAGTTTCTGATATTTGCCCTGGATTTCAGCCCGGGGCCGCGGATTTTCAATTACGCAGACAAACCCGACCTTACCACAAACGAAATTATCCGAATCGCCAAAGACGCCTTCGGGAAAAATGGTGACAGTGAATTCCGCATACCGTACGGCATCGGTTTATTAGGCGGCTACGCCTTCGACGTGCTGGCGAATATCAGCGGTAATCCTTTTTCGATAAGCTCAATTCGGATAAAAAAATTCTGCGCCGACACAACAATATCAACAAACCGACTGCTGAAAACAGGCTTCAAACCTCCTTATACACTCAAAGAAGCGCTCGAGCAGACTATCAAAGCTGAATTTGCCAGCCAAAGCATTTGATTATCAATTCGCCCGGATAGTTTGGCTCATCAATCTTTTTTTCAAAAGCAGCATATCTTTTTCCATCAACGGCGAAAAAACATTTCTCATCAATTCCATAAACATCAAGCCGACGGTACCGGTATATTGACATCTTATCTCAGAAAAGATACATTATTTATATTATGAATCGGTCCATACATACTTTAGCAGCCATCGGCATAATTTCATTATTGCTCGGCTGTAACGGAGAGAAACAACAAAATAGAGAACCCGTATGGGAAGATGTAAAACTCGGCGACCTCGCCCCTGCCGGCCAGAGGCCTGAGATTAAACGGCTGGATTCCATAAATTTTCAGGTTCACGTCTTCGAAGTGCCTGCTGAAAACACCGGCAAACTGGACGATATCTCGAAAATTCTCTACGCCCAGCCGTTCAGATTCAAACACTTTAAAGCCTTCGTTGCCAATTCATTTTCGGTCAGCTTCGGCAGAACAAGTTCGGGCAACCAAATCTTTGATATGCTTTCAGAAGCCGGCGCCAGAAGAGTCGGCTCGACGGTGATGTTACTTTCCGACGGTCAGTTTGATGACCTGCCGATTACCAGGCTATTCGACCAAACAAGCATTTACTATACCTCGACAGACGGTTCAATCAAGACAGAGACCATCGGGCCCGGCCCGCTTGCATTGCGAATGAAGGTGCAAATAATTCCGGCCTCAAGAGGTGTCTGCAACGTCACCTTCACTCCGGCTTGCCCCTCGCCGTTAAAACAGCTAATGACGAAATCATCCGAGAGACCTGCATCCAATGACACACTCTTCGAATCCTGTGGTTTCAGCCTGAAAATGAGCCCGGGTGACTTCATATTTCTAAGACCCGTTCAATATATCAGCCACCAAAACTCATTAGGCAGTCTGTTTTTCAGCAGAGCCGCCGCCAAGCCGTACGTTATCAGTTTCCTCATCATCTGTACACAAATTAGTGATTGAGCATATATGTCCGACGCAAAGGTTATACTTACAAGATGTGAAGAATACGACAACACCAAAGTAGCGCAAGAGCTGCAAAGACACTTTGAACTGCTCGGCGGCCTTCAGAGATTTGTCAAACGAGGTGATAGTGTCCTGCTTAAGCCGAATTTTATCGCTCCGCGCTCGGCACATCACGCGACACAAACTCACCCGGCTGTTATAATCGAGACCGCGAAACTGCTGAAAGATTTCGGTGCAAAACCATTCGTTGCAGATTCGCCCGCCTGGTCAAACGTCGAAAACTGCATTAAAAAACTCAAACTCCAGGAGCCTCTGAAAAAGCTCAACGTCCCATATAAACAGCTGAACAGGGCTAAAAAATGCAAAATCGGCGACAACACAGTTGGTATAAGCTCACTCGCACTCGATGCGGATGTAATTATAAACCTGCCGAAATTCAAATCACATCAGCAGCTTGTCGCAACCTTCGCTGTAAAAAATATGTTCGGGACGGTCTGTGGAAAGAAGAAGGCGATATGGCATTTCAGAAAAGGAAAAGAGGCGGAAAAGTTTTGTCACTTTCTTATAGATATTTTTAAATACCTCAATCCTGCTTTGACGATTATAGACGCCGTATATGTGATGGACGGCGGCGGCCCAATCCGAGGCAGAACCAGACCTCTGGGTTATCTTATCAGCGGCACAGAACCCATCGCAATAGAAACCGTCTGTGCTAAGCTGATAAATCTTAAGCCTGAAGATGTGCCTATTATCGAGACTGCAAAAAAAATCGGTTTCGACTGCTCGGATTTCGAGAAAATTGAAGTTCTCGGCGACGGTCTACCAGAACAACCTTGCACTGATTTCGAATTGCCAAAACTTATCCCGATAAGATTTTCCCTCGCACATGTCTGCAGGAGTATTGCAAAACAAATCGTCCTGCTTGCCAAATCAGGCATTGGAAAAAATAAAAATAATCGATAAAATACTTTTTGAAATGAAAAAAGAAAAAAACAAACCTGTCAAAAAAACTAAAACTCGTTTCTATTTAGCCGCCCTTCTGGTCATAACAATAGCCTCATTTTTTATCTATACCTGCAGGCAGCAAATCGAATCCCTCTTCACAAATGCGAAACGCGACATAGAAGCACAAAGACTGTCAGGAAAAGACTGGGCCAGTCGAATTGAGCTGCCGGGACTGCCGAATTTCCATAAGGTCTCGGATGAGCTGTACCGGGGAGCTCAGCCGACAAAACAGGGTATAGAACAACTTAAAAAATTCGGTATTAAAACAATTATAAACCTGCGCTCATTTCACTCCGACAGAGACGAAATAGCCGACAGCAACTTTGTGTATGAACAAATTTATATGAAACCCTGGGACCCGGAAGACAAAGAAATCATCCGCTTTCTACAAATAGTAACCGACGAATCCAACTATCCGGTCTTTGTCCATTGCAGGCGGGGAGCAGACCGGACAGGTACGATGTGCGCAATTTACCGAATCATAGTGCAGGGCTGGAGTAAACAGCAGGCAATAGAAGAAATGACAAAGGGCGGCTTCGGATTTAATAAATTCTATATAAATTTAATAAAATACATCGAGCAATTAGACATCGAAAAAATTAAACAGGCTGTACATACACCAATAATCACTGATTAGACGCTCCACATTCCAATTCACTACAAAAAACATAAACGATATGACTTCTGTTTAATTCTCAGATGTAAAAAAACACAATCAATTATAGATTATAGAGCTGTCAACGCTGAAAGTATCCTGTCTCTGTCGGCCTTGCTGAATTCGTGTCCGTAAAATCTGATAAAAATCTCTCTTCTCATTTGCTCTTCGGTTATGCCGGGACGGCTGTTATAAATGGAGCTGCGAACGATTTGTTTTGCGGCATCATACATAGAACAGCCCATAATCAGGCGCTGTTCACCGGTTTTCTGCATCATTAATTTTCGAAACAGGGCGGCAATCTCAGGATGAGTGTCATTCATTATTCACCTCTTTATAAAGCTGTTCCAAACCCAGCTCTCGAACCCATTTATCGATATATTTCAGGTCCAAGCCATCCGTCGCCTCAATCAAATTCCTCACATCTTTCAGCTGCATTTCAGAGCGACTGTCTTTTGCCCAAATCAGCTTGGATATAACCAAATCTTCCGGTGAGGCAATCCACACAGGACAATTTTCTATCGTAATCCTTTTTTTGCGAGAAAATTCGGACTGCTGGTATGCTGCTGATTTTTTAACAATAAAATCAACCTTGACCATATATTGATTCTGTATCAGATTGAACATCCCCTGTCTCAAAACTTCCTTTTCAATCATTTCCTTATTTATGTGGAAGTCTCCCTGAAAAAGTGCGACAAACCGGTCAACATCCTTCTGCTGCAATTCTATCACAATATCTATATCTCTTGTCATTCGCGGTATGGAATAATAATTGGCAGCAATCGAACCAGAAACCATATAAGGTATATCCGCTTTGTTTAAGCGGCTGGCAGCCATTTTCAGCACTTCAAGCTCTTCATTCATACGCGAGCCTCATTTACTACGAGCTTCGAAATCATACGTCCGTAGCATAACAGATTACACCACGACCGGCAAGACAATCCTGCAGAGCTTCACACCACTAAACCCTATTCACTTAGCGTTGACGAAAAGTCATTTTTCAGATAATATTATTCTTATGAGAACGAAAAGTAAATCCTTAAACCAGATAAATACTGCAAACGGAAAATCACAAGAGACTATCAACATCCTCGGTATCGAGACAAGCTGTGATGAGACGGCGGCGGCGGTTGTTGCAGACGGCAGAATTATCAAGTCATCGGTAATCGCTTCGCAGAACAAGCTGCACGAAAAATACGGAGGAGTCGTCCCTGAAATCGCCTCACGAGCTCACATCGAACAAATATACCCGGTATTAAAAGAGGCAATCGAACAGGCAAAAATCACACAAGATAAAATCAGTGCTATAGCAGTTGCTAATCAGCCGGGCTTGACCGTCGCACTTATAATCGGTGTCACTGCTGCAAAAACCCTGAGCTTTGCCTGGCATAAACCCCTGATTGCCATCGACCATCTGCATGCGCATATGCAGTCGGCAATTCTTTCAGAAGTTGATATTAAGCTACCCGCTGTTGCACTAATTGTTTCAGGCGGCCATACAAGTCTTTATGACTATAAATCGCCGCTCGAGCCGAAACTGTTAGGATGTACGATTGATGATGCGGCAGGCGAGGCATTTGACAAAGTCGCCGCAATATTGAAACTGCCCTACCCGGGCGGGCCTGCAATAGAAAAAATCGCAAAAAAAGGAAATCCCGAAGCAATAAAATTTCCACGCACAATGCTCGGCAAAAACTCGCTCGATTTTTCATTCAGCGGTATCAAAACCGCTGTCCTTTATCACTGCAGAGGTCAGGATATGAAAGGTGAAAACAAAGTCGATTCGATGAGCGAAGAAGAAATCGCCGACATTGCTGCTTCTTTTCAGGCGGCGGTCATAGACGTTCTCGTGGAAAAGACAAAACTGTCAGCAGAAAAAATAAAAGCTGAAACAATACTGCTGGGCGGCGGCGTCGCTGCAAACTCGATTTTAAGAGACGAGCTGCAGAAAATGTGCAATGAGCTTAGGTCGGCAGCCAGGCTTTTCGTCGCTGAGAAACAATATTGCACAGACAACGCGGTTATGGTAGCCTCGTTAGCCTATCATAAATACAAGGCAGGGATTTTTGCCGACCTGACAATTGAACCAAAAGCTCATAGTGAATAAAAAAGTGCAGAAATGGATGCCGAACAGCTAAAAAAACTATTAGAACAGGTCAAAGCCGGACAAATCGACATCAATGAGGCTGTGAACAAGTTGCGACATCTGCCTTACGAGGATTTGGGCTTTGCCAGAATCGACCATCACCGCCAGCTCCGCAGAGGCTTTGCCGAGACAATCTACTGTCCCGGCAAAATGGCTGAACAGGTTGCCGAAATCTTCTCAAGGATGGCTGATAAGGGCAGCAACATCCTCGCTACCCGTGCAACAGAACAGGTCTATAAAGCTGTTGCGAAAAAGATTCCAAATGCGCGGTACGAAAAGCTCGCAAGGGCAATTGTACTCGAGCAAAAGCAACTGACACCGAGCAAGAATGCGATACCGATTGTCACCGCAGGCACAGCCGATTTGCCCGTCGCAGCCGAGGCGAAGGTTACCTGCGAGATTATGGGCCAGAATACTGAGCTTATCTGTGACGCAGGTGTAGCGGGACTGCACCGAATTATAAGCAGCCTGCCGAAACTGCAAAACGCAAACGTCATTATAGTCATAGCCGGTATGGAAGGTGCATTGGCCAGCGTCGTGGGCGGACTCGTAAGCTGCCCGGTGATTGCCGTACCTACAAGCGTTGGTTACGGAGCCTGTTTCGAAGGACTGAGCGCTCTTTTAACTATGCTGAACTCCTGTGCAGCAGGTGTCACCGTTGTTAATATCGACAATGGATTTTCCGCCGGCCTTACCGCAACATTAATAAACAAAAGAATCGAACAAAGGAACGATTAATATGGAAATAATCGAGACCATACCAAAACTGCAAACGAGAAAACCCGACGCCCACAAGGGCAACTTCGGCAAAATATGTATCATCGGCGGCAGTATTGGTTTCAGCGGAGCTGCAGCTCTTGCGGGACGTTCCGCCCTTCGGGCAGGCGCAGGACTGGTGCGCGTGGCTGTCCCAAAATCCATCCTCTCTATCGTTGCTTCAATCGAACCATCCTATACAACTATTGCTCTTGCGGAAGATAATCAGGGGCGAATATCAAAAAAGGCAATTAACCAAATCTTAACCGCTGTCGAGGAAAATGATTGTTTAGCCTTTGGCCCTGGTGTCGGTGTAAGCGGTGACCTGCAGCAAATACTTTATACTCTTATCGCTCAGCAGGAAAAACCCATAGTAATAGATGCCGACGGCCTGAACAACCTTGCAAAAATAACGGATTGGCCCGAAAAGCGAAAAGCAAACCTGATAATTACGCCCCACCCCGGCGAAATGAAAAGATTGTGGTCAGGCCTTTTCAGAGAACCACAGCCAACGGACCGTCAAACACAGGCGGTACAATTAGCCCAGCATACCGGAACAATCGTAGTTCTAAAAGGTGCAGGCACTATCGTAACCGATGGAGAAAAAGTATATATCAACAAGACGGGCAATCCCGGTATGGCAACTGCCGGCTCGGGTGACGTTTTAACAGGCTGTATCGCAGCACTTTCAGGACAGGGGCTGAGTAATCTCGATGCCGCTATTCTCGGCGTTTATATTCACGGCCTGGCCGGCGATATCGCCGCTGAAAATAAAGGCCGGATAAGCTTAATTGCTACCGATATAATCGATGCATTACCGCAAGCCTTCCAAAAACATCAAGGTTAAGCCGACCGGTTACGAGCGGTTAGCGCTTTGATAACAAATAAAATCTGAAGAGCTATTTCGTTTTAATTGTTACTGTATCAGATTCAAGATTCGCTGCATTTGCTTTAAGTGTAGCTTCGCCATGCTGTTTAGTTGACTGCAATATCAGCAGTCCCCTGCCCTGCCAGACTGAATGCGTAGATGCCTGATGGGATTCGTGGCCGTTCGAATCGGCATTACCCACGCCTATAATCTTTGCAGGCCCCTGAATTTCGAATGTCACCGGCACCTGAGCATCCGGTACAAGAACGCCTTTGTCATCGACTATGCGAAATTCAATATGAGCTATGTCCCTGCCGTCGGCAATTAACTGTTTCGTATCCGCCAGCAGCTCAACCTGCGCTGCTTGTCCCGCGCTGTGTAAACTATACTCGTAAACCGCTTCACCGTCACGTTTACCGACAGCTTTTAATGTGCCGCTCTCGAACGGCACCCGCCAGCTTAGTGTGCGCCCCCTTGCATCACTGCTGGTTTTGGAAGACAATGAGCTGCCATTCAGAAACAATTCCACCTCGTCGCAGTTAGTATAACAATACACCCTGACCTGCTCGGCTTGCTGCCAGTTCCAGTGTGAAGAAACTGCACGACGCCGGCGACGTGATGAAGGTTCTTGTCCCTCTGTCCTCGCCCTGCCCCGACAGGCTAAATAGACCATCGGCTCGTCTGTCCAGATGCTCTGTCGAAACCAGGCCTGCGGCTTTTTGAAGCCGCACAGGTCACACAGGCCCCGAGGCCAGGATCTATTGGGCCAGGCATCCGCTTCCCCTAAATAATCGATTCCAGTCCATATAAATTGACCAGAAATATAATCATTGTTTTCCACAGCTTCCCAGGCAGATAGTGAAGAATCATTCTCACTGCCTATAATACATCGGCTGGGATAATCGTTATGGTCTTGCGCATAACGGGCTTCCTGATAATTATAGCCTGCGACGTCAAATAGCTGTGCAAACCCTACGGCATTAGAAACCGATACATCCGCCATTGCCGCCGTTACCGGCCTGGTAACATCAAGCTCTTTAACCGCCTTGACCAAAACCTTTCCATACTTCGTAAGATTTTCCGCCGGCGGATTGTTAGGCTCGTATCGCTCGCCCAGGGACGGATGAGAGAAAGGGTCATTGGGATAATCAACTTCATTTCCAATGCTCCAGAGAATGATGGACGGATGATTGCGGTCGCGTCTGACCATATCCTGAATATCACGCACCGCCCACTCGTCAAATACCTCGTTGAAACCAGCCTTGTCGGCAGTGCCTACATTGCGACCTTTTATCCATTTATTCTTGCCCGGCGTAAATTCATCAAATGCCTCATCCATAACTATGAATCCCATCCGGTCGCATAAATCCAGAAGCTCTGGTGACGGCGGGTTATGGCTCGTTCGAATTGCATTGACGCCGATTTGCTTCATCAGCTCCAGGCGCCGCTTCCACACTTTTACAGGCACGGCAGCGCCGACACAGCCGGCATCATGATGAAGACAGACACCTTTGATTTTTACATTTTTTCCGTTCAGGAAAAAACCCTCATCAGGGTCAAAGCGAAACTGCCGGATGCCGAAAGGCGTAATCGTGCTATCAACAACGTCACCGTCTGCCTTTATCGTACTTTTCAGTTGATACAGATACGGTGACTCAATGTCCCAGAGCTGCTGATTACTGACAGCGAGCTGATGGGTAATAACCTCCCTTTCTTTTCCGGATAGAGTATGCGATGTCGTCTGGCTGGCAACAATTTTACCCTGCTGGTCAATAATCTCTAATTTAAGCTGAAAGACTCTCTGGTCTTTGTCATCGTTATTGACCGTCGTTTCAATCTTAACCTGAACTTTCGATTGTTCAATAACAGGTGCGGTGACATAGGTTCCCCAATGCCCGATATGCAGAGGGTCTGTTATTCTCAGGCGGACATTGCGATAAATACCGGAGCCGGTGTACCAGCGGGAATCGGCGAACTGTGAATGGTCCACACGAACGGCAATAACGTTCGTTTCAGGAGAGAAGTTTAGATGCTCAGTCAAATCATATTGAAAGCTCGAATACCCGTAAGGCCTTTTACCAAGATAATTGCCGTTAATCCAGACCTCTGAGTTATTATATATCCCGTCGAACTCTATTGCAATGACTTTGCCTTTAAGTGAAGGGTTGAGCTGAAAGGATTTTCTATACCATGCTATCCCGCCGGGCAAAAAACCTGTCCCGCTCGCATACTCTGAACTGTATGGCCCTTCGATACTCCAGTCGTGCGGCAGATTTAACAGCCGCCATTCGGTGTCGTCGTATCCGGGATTTGCAGCTTGTTCGAAATCGCCTTTTTGAAATCTCCAGTCAAAACCAAAATCAGTTTCTCTTCGGCTTTTGTTTACATCCTCGTCCGTCTTAACACAGCCGCTCGTAACAAGCAAAACGCCGATAAGAGCCGCTCTCCATTTTTCTACATTGATTTTTCTCATTCTAAATCCTCATAAGGTGTGTGTACCACATTTTTCAAACTCTAACGGCTGTGCCGTTCGCAGCGCAGCGAAGAACGGAGAGGGCAGGATTCGCTGCGCGGCTCCTTCGGTGTCAAACCCACGTGGCAACGCTTCGCGTTGCGCGTGTTCTCATCCCGCCGACTTCAAGACGACAGCTTCAACGGAGAGGGCGGGATTCGAACCCGCGGTACACTTACGTGCACACCGGTTTTCGAAACCGGCTCCTTCAGCCGCTCGGACACCTCTCCATGTTCGGAAAATTTATAACATAAACTTCATAGAATCGTCAAGCAATACTAATCACTACCAAAAAAGCATAAAAAAAATTAAAAATGCAAATTTCAATCCCGATTTGCCGGGACTGTTTCTGCATTTTTGATTTTCAAAAGCAATTGCTTGTGTTAAAATCAGGCAGATTGTCGAAAACGCTTAGGAGTTTATCAAATGTATATAATACCGGCTATAGACCTGATAGAGGGAAAATGTGTAAGGCTGATTCAGGGTGAATACGACAGTCAAATCACATATCAAAAAGACCCCATCGAGCAGGCAAATCAGTTCGCCTCGGACGGTGCAAAATGGCTGCATATCGTTGACCTTGAGGGAGCAAAACTCGGCAAGCCTGTAAACACAGCGACAATCGCCCGGATTGCACAACCCGGCAGGCTCAAGATAGAAGTCGGCGGCGGAATAAGACAAGAGCAATCAATAAAACAACTGCTCGATATCGGCGTCCAAAGAGTAATAATAGGCACAAAGGCGATAAGCGACTTTGAATGGTTCGCCGCAATGGCAGAAAAGTACAGCGGCAAAATTGCTCTTGGACTTGACGCCCGCGGCCCGAAGCTCGCGACTGATGGCTGGACGAAAGAGGGCTCACAAACCGTGCTCAAATTCGCAATCAAGGCGGCAAAGCTGCCGCTTGCAGCTATCATATATACCGATATAACGAAAGACGGTATGATGGCAGGACCGAATCTCGAAAGGACAAAGCAAATCGCCGATGCCGTGGATATCCCCGTCATCGCATCGGGCGGTGTTAACAGTATCGAAGATATCAAAATGCTGATTCAATCAGGCAATATCGAAGCTGCAATTATCGGCAGAGCTTTATACGAAGGGACATTGAGACTGGCTGATGCAATTAAAGCTGCTGAGTAATTCTCAGCACGACACCGGCTCTGCCATCCGAATTCTTTACTCTGAAACAATTGCTAAGAAATCATCCTGAGAAAACTGCTGATAATATCATTCCACTACTTCAAAATTTATCTCATATGTGGTCTTCATATTTCCCTGGTCATCCCAGGCCCTGGCTTTCATGGAGTATAGACCAGGCTCATAATCAGTCCAGAGATACAACCAGCCGTCGGTATCTTCGAAAATTTTATCTCCGTTTGCAAAAACCTCTACTTTTATAATGTCACCAACAAGGCTTTTTGCATCAAGCAAAATGGTTATTACCACGCCATTAGGAATGCTCCAGCCGTTCTGAGGACAAATAAAATCCACGCTTTCGTCTTCTATCAGGTCCGCATCAAAATCCGTTCCCAGCCACCGGTCAACAAGGAATTTCAAATCATCCGTATCGACATCACAGTCACCGTCAAAATCCGCAACCGCTTTATTTTTATCGATACAGCGAAGCCCATTAAATGTTATATCATCAATATAAATCGTCCCTGTTCCTCCCGGCTGTTCATTTGTAATGTCACCGACACCTATCTCGATTGAGGATACCGCTTGAAGGCGAAATGCCGAATTTCCTTCCACAAATTCATCAAGAATGATATCCCATCTCTGCCAGTACTCATTTTTCAAATCATTTGCATCGCCGTCGTATCACACTACCGATGTGCTCGGTATCCAGTCATTATCCTCGATAAGAACGTATAACTCATTCGCATCGTTGCCGGCACTGCCCCTGAAATAAACAGACATAGACTCCACTCCATCCAGCGTCCGGTCGCTGTTCGAATCGAAAGCCATCTTTGCAGCCGAATAGTAAGAACCGCTGTCGTTATCAAAATCAAGTTCCATTGACTTGGTGCTTTTATGAGATATATCGGTAGAAAGTGTCACCGTAGCGGAACCAACGGCCGACCAGGCGTTATTCAACTCAATACTGTCGTTGTAACTTTCGAAATCCTCACCTGTAAAAGTCTCTGCCTGAACGATAAAGCCTGTGAAAAGAAATAAAAGAAACGCTGTGGAAAAATAGCGTCTGAACATTAATATTACCACCCTAATTTTTAATGAGCCTCCTTTGCCGATAATTTGCAAAAGACAAGCATCAAAACTTACTCTTTCCTCCCTTTTTGTTCGCTAATATTATACCCGAAATAAGTGTCATTTTCAAGGAAATTTAAGCCTTGATACAGCACACTTTCAAACGTTTTACGAGGATTTCTCAGAGCATTATTAAAAACCGCGGCTTTTTTAACAATTTTCTAACAATTTAAACGCTGATTAAAAAAAATGATTTCGCCACACAAAAATAAGGGATGTGTTCTATCTATACTGTTTACGGCTAATCAACAACATCAAATTCGATGCCCGGCAGGGCTTTAACATTACCCTCATCATCATAAGCCACGGCACTTAAGTAGTAATGGCCCGTCGAATAACCGCTCCAGATGTAATACCACCAGCCGCTTTCACCTTCTATATCCTCAGCAAGCATCTGGCCGTTCGCAAACAAATCCACCCGCACAACATCACCTGAAAAACTTATCGTCCTGAGAAATATGGCAACATTCATACCGTAAGGAATAACATCGCCGTCTTCAAGAGAAATCATATTTATAGCAATCGGCTTGTGTCCCAGCCAGTTGTCCCCAAAAACCGCAAAATCAAGAAAATCAACCATCTCATCCGAATAAATATCTGCTATCAAATCAAGCCCTTCCGCCAGCCAGCTGCCGCCTAAAATTTCAACGTCCCCTGCATCCACGAAACCGTTGCAGGTAAAATCTCCCGTAAGGTCATTATCCAAAATCAAAACCTCTGCAGATGAAGGCTCGATTACAAAATAGTCGTTACCATCGACAAGCTCGAAAACAAGAATTTTATCGTTTTCCATATTACTATCATCAACAGCAGTCACCGTCAATGTTGCCGTAGTCTCACCGTTCGGAATTACAACAACATTGCTGTCCGGCATTAACACAAAATCCTCGCCTCGCTCAGCCGTCCCGCCCAATTGAAAATCAACTTCCAGGTCGCCTAATGCCGAATTCCTCTTTACCTCGATTGTTGATGTATCAGAGCCGCCTTCGGTGGCGACAAAATCCATCGAACTAACAGTAACGTTGTTTCCCCTCGGCACTATTTCAAGGACCGGGTCTCCCTGAAGATTCATAACATAAAAAGTCCAGCGCTCCCAGGCATTGCTCATATTGCAGGCAAGTTTATGCTCGTAAAAAATCTCCCCGATATTGGTAATTTCCTGCTCAGTGACAAAACGCAGAAACTCTTCGTTTAGCTCCTGCGCAATACCTCCCCAGTTAAGCCTGCTGTTACCCATATAAACTATAGCTCCACCGTTCGGATTGCGAAGCAAAGCCTCGCTCAAACAGGGCTCTCTGATATCAAATCCGCCCGTAAGACACGCACCGGTATGCCAGAAATTAGTCGGGCCATAAAGCTGCGGCGCGTTGCTGGCATTAATCGGCCCGCCGATATTCGTACCGTATGTGCTGCCGTGACCGAAATGATGGACAATATTCCAGCCTTCACTGAGCCTGTCGACAATATCTGCCGAAGGGACAGTATAAACCGACGTCGGCCCGCTCGAGCCGTCGTTATCCCACGAATTAATCGTATCAAAAAGCAGCTTAACCTCCGTTACAGGCCAGCCGTTCTCACAGACCTCATCCCGGTAATCCTCACGTCCCCACTTCTCGGAATCACTGACAATCGGATGATTGACGTCTCGAAAGCCGATATGGCCGTCACATACCGAACCGCTCGGCCGAGCACTGCCTTCATACCTGTCCCATCCTTGCCAGCCGCCGACCAAAATTTTACGAGCCAGATATTCATCCTGTGCATAGTCATAACTGAGCACCTTATTGATATAAGCCGAAGCTTGGCTGGTTGTGCGAACGGGAATTCGGCCGACATAAACATCGGCATATACATCGTACTCATCATGACTCGGGTTGCCGCCCACATCAACCTCGCCGTAAACACCATCGTTGTCCCAGTGGTCCCACGTCCCGTCAAGACCGGCATAGTACATATCACAGGGCAATTCATCCCCATCGTCTAAATCGACATAACAGTACCGAACGGGTATCTTCGTATCGTCTCCGCCGAGAACAACAAAAGTAGTGCCGTAATTATTCACATAATCAATAATACAGTTGCGAATCCTCATCTGAACATCATCGCCGGTATAGTTCGAATTAATATACTCGGTGCTCAAAACAAGAGTATCGAATCCGTTGAACAGATATCGAAAGTCCGCCAGAGCCTGGAAAGTAGAAACAAAACTCGAAGGCGTTATAATCAGGTAATCAACCTCACCCTCGCCGGGCGGATTGACATCAAGAGTCGAAACACCCAAGCCATTAACCTGCAACAAGCTGCCTTCCGACATACCCAAATTACCGACCGTGCCTAACTGTGGCGCAGCCTCAGCGATATCGGGATTAACAACGATTTTTTTAACGGCCCGCTCGAAAATCCTGCTACCGCGCTTCGGCACAACCGCCTTCTTTCCGGAAAGAGTATATTTGACTGTCACAACAATTTCAGTCGCCAAATAAAGCTCACCTTTTGCAGGCAGATATCTGAGCGGACTAAGCTCCACCGGCACAACGTGCCAGCCACGCATTTTCTGAACCCCGCTGGTCAAAAATCCAACATTGGATGGAAACATCTCCGCACTCGAATAAACGTTCGAATCGGGCTCCACCCATTTCGGCGGCTCAGCCGAGCTGACCATCTTCGGAGGCTGAACTGGATAAGGACAAATTCCCTCGGCAACTAAAATCTCGCTGGCCGAGGCTTCCAGTCCGATAACTTCCGCCCCCGAAGGCAGAAGAATATTGATATGTTTTTCCGGAAGCTCCGGCTCGCCAGGCCTGTCTCGATTGACGCTCGCACCATCAAGTCTTATCTTATCATACGCACCCTCTTTCTCGATGCTGACGTCTTCAAGCCTGAAACTGAAGGTCTCCGTCAGAAGCTTCACGCCTTTTTCACCGGAATCAGTTATCTCAGAAAAGCTTATACCAATACCAAAACCTGACACCAAAAAGCAAAATATTAAGATAAAAACTAAAGACCTGCGGTAATTGCTTTTTAGGACTGAATTTTGAGTACGCATAAAACAAAACACCCCTGCCGATTTAGAAATCCTTTTGCATAATGATTATTCTCCCCAGCCGCAACGTCATATTATATCAAATACATAGTCTTTTGTAAAGCAATTTTACATCAATTTCCCCTGATAAACCTGCTCTTTACAAACCTGCCGGCCGCCTGTATTATACCGATAAGCTGCCGATGTAGCTTGCTGCCGATGTAGCTCAATGGTAGAGCACGGCTTTCGTAAAGCCGGGGTTGAAGGTTCGACTCCCTCCATCGGCTTTAATGTTTAATGCTCAAAATTAAAAGACACAGCTTTCTGCGAGCTAACTTTTTTTTGCCCTCCTGCCCGCAGCTCTCAGCCTGGAATGGATATGGACGATTGCAATAGCTCTCGCAATTATGCTCGCTTCTTTAGCTGTACTTAAAAAAATAAACAGCAAAACTCCCCTGCAGATTAAATAGCCTTCACAATTTACAAACAAACAAATTAACGCTATCATCAGTAAAGAATAACAAGGCCGAAAACTATGACTATCAGCCAGAAATATAAATCTTTGCAAAAAACCTTAAAGAAGCTCGACAGAGTCGTCGCAGCCTATTCCGGCGGAGTGGACAGTACATTTCTGCTTAAGGTTTCTATCGATACCCTCGGAGCAGAAAACGTCCTCGCCTGCATCGCTGCAGGGCCGTCACTACCAGATAACCAATATAAGCAGGCCCTGAGGGTAGCAAAAAAAATCGGTGCGAAAATCTTGACTGTAGAACCAAACGAAATGGACGATTCAAAATTCACCGCCAACAAACCCGACCGGTGCTATCACTGCAAAACTCACCTGATGAAGCTTTTAACAGAAATTGCAAAACAGAGGGATATCGATAACGTTATTTGTGGCCACAACTACGACGACAAAGACGACTATCGGCCGGGACAGCTCGCAATAAAAAAATATAAAATCGAATGCCCCCTTGCAGACGCGAAACTGACAAAAAATGATATCCGCAAATTGAGCAGAGAGCTAAATCTTCCCACCGCAGATATGCCCGCCTCGCCTTGCCTTGCCTCGCGAATAAGTTACAACCTGCCAATCACTGAAAAAAGATTAAAACAAATCGAGCAGGCAGAAGATTTTCTAAAAAAGCTCGGCCTTGCGGAATTTCGCGTCCGCCATCACGACACAATCGCCCGAATTGAAGTCCACCCCGAAGATTTCAACAAAATCACAAAAGAGCCTAACCGCTCGAAAATCATCAAAAAAATCAAATCTCTCGGCTTCAAATATGTAACTATTGATTTACAGGGCTTCCGCTCCGGCTCACTGAACGAGGCGTTATCGAAAGAGGAAAAGGATTAGCTGCCGGATTCCGGTTTAATAGCTTTATTATATTCACGTAAGGCAGCAGCTGGTGATATAAATTTAACTTTATTGTTCTTGCGGTCCCAGACGGCAAGCGGCCGCTTCTCCTTTTTATGCTGCTCAATCACACCTCTTACAGCCTCTCTCATAGCAAGCATAGCCTTATCGTGCAATGTTAAACGCTTTTTCATATACCGCCGATACTCCTGACAATATTGTTGTATAAATGCTTGTCGAATATTCTAATCTTACCATTTTTCTTTTCAGCTATCAATATCGGAGTTGGGCCTTCATTATTGAATAACATCCAGGAATCCAGAAATGGTTGATACAACCTGAAGAAGTTGGAAACCGACCTGTCGAAACGACGAATCACATCTTTAACAGGAACATTATGGCCGCCTTGGGCGACTCTACTCTTTATTCGAGATATAGCCAGGTCGGTATCAGGTATCCACAAGAAGAAAAGGTGAATTTTATATCTTCTTTTTTTAAGGGACTTGAACAGATTAACATATAATTTACCGGAAAGCGTCGTCTCGAAAGCAAAATTAATTCCCTGTCCCGCGAATTGATGAATTTGCTCAAGTACAAGCTTGCCTGCCTTTATTGCTGCTGCTCCAGGGAAAAAAGGCGAAAGCCCCTGCGCAATCAGGTCGGAATTAACAAAATTAGGACAACTTGCGTACTCAGGTAAAAACCTGGTTGCGAATGTCGTTTTGCCCGCCCCGTTAGGCCCGGCTATTATATACACGTTTTTATTCTTCATAAAAAAACAGTATATCTCCCTGTCGTTTTTATCAAAAGAAAAAACTAAAATCTCTCGGCTTCCACACCGGCCCAATGAATGAGACACTTAACCTCAAATGAATTGATTTACACCAGCTCTTTGCCCATTGCTGCGGCGCCGATTATTCCGGAGTCCTCGCCCAGAGTCGCAAAGCAAATCTCGACAGTCTCTTTTTTCAGCTTCCATATCTGCCGGTCGAAATAATCCTTAATCCTGTTCAGCAGTATGTCACCTGCATTAATCATCCCGCCCGAAAAGACTATTCTTTTCGGCTCGGTCGTATGCAGCATATTGATACACAGAATCGCAAGAACTTCGGCTGTCTCATCGGTGATTTTCTTCGCAAGCGCATCGCCTTTTTTCAAATGCTCGTAAACATCCTTGCAGCTTATGTCGCCTTTTTCCTCGAGCACTTTCTTAAGGCTCGATTCCACACCCGCCTTAACCGCCTCTGCCGCCCTTTTTGCCGTCGAGCTTGCAGACGCGTACGCCTCGGCACAGCCTTTCTGGCCGCAATTGCAGCTCCTGCCGCCAGGGTAAATTATGATATGACCCAGCTCAGCCCCATTGCCGCCTGCTCCCTGTACTAATTTACCATCACAGATAATCCCGCCTCCGATTCCCGTACCCAGCGTAAAAAATACCATATCATTGACATCTTTGCCAGCCCCCGCGGTAAATTCCCCCAAGCAGGCAACATTAGCATCGTTGTCAAACGCGACAGGACAATTCAAAGCGTCACTTACCATCTGCCTGATTGGCACATTTTTGAATGTCGGCATATTTGTCGAATTGATTATTATACCTTTTCTGTAGTCTGCCGGCCCCGGCGTCCCTATACCCGCCGCCGCAATATCTCCCAATTTAAAACCCGCCTCTTCGATAAGGCCGATGATTGCTTCGGTCATCCGCTCAACCACAACCGCCGGCCCCATATCCGCCTCGGTCGCCACCGATACCTTGCGCAAAAGATTAAGCTCGCTATCGAAGCAGCCAACCTTGATATTAGTCCCCCCCAAATCGATTCCGATAAATATCTCACTCATCCGCAATCCAAAATTTATCCTGTGGACTAAAAACTAATCAGGGTAACCGTCGGGAAACTTGTTATGCCACTGCCACGCCGTCGCAACAATACTGTCGAGCTCAGGGTATTTTCTCTGCCAGCCGAGCTGCTGCTCCGCCCTGCTCGCATCGCTTGTTAAAACCGGCGGGTCTCCCGGCCTTCTGTCAGCCTCGATAACCTTAAAGTCTTTGCCCGAAACTTTTCTAACCGTATCTATAACTTCACGAACCGAATAACCCCTGCCGTTGCCGAGATTATAAACCAGCTCCCTTGACTCACCGAGCCTTTCAAGCGAAAGCAGATGCGCCCGGCACAAATCCTCGATATGAATATAATCCCTCACACACGTCCCGTCGGGTGTATCATAATTGGTACCGAAAACCTTTACACTGTCACGCCTGCCCATCGCCGCAAAAATTATCAGCGGTATAAGATGAGATTCAGGCCTGTGGTCTTCACCGAGTGAACCCCCGAAACCCGCGCCCGCCGCATTAAAATATCTAAGTGACGCATACCGAAGTTTCCCCGCCCTGCTCTGCCATTGACACATCCTCTCCGACGCCCACTTGGTCTCGCCGTAAGGGCTAATCGGCTCTTTCGGCAAATCCTCCGTGACTGGAACCTTCTTCGGCATCCCGTAAACAGCCGCCGAGCTGCTGAATACAAACTTCTCAACGCCGGCGGCCTCCATCGCACTTAAAACAACACGGGTATTGGAAACATTATTGTAATAATATTTCAGCGGCTCCTCGACCGACTCGGCCACCTCGATAAAAGCCGCAAAGTGCATAACTGCTTCGATTCCAAATTTCTTCAGCGTCGCAACAAGCAGCTCGTAATCTTCCAGGTCGCCTTTGACAAATTCTATACCCTTAATCGCAGCCTTATGTCCCTTGCTCAGGTTATCGTACACGACCGGCTCAAGTCCCTCCGCATTAAGCATCGCAGACATATTGCTGCCGATATACCCCGCACCGCCGCAAACTAATACTCTCATTCCAGCCTTTCTATTTCTTCGCCGCCTCTTTTTCAATCTGCTGTAAAATCACAGTTGCCAGCTCCTCGTCGTTGCCCAGCTCAATCCACTGCTTCCGCACGGCTTCAGGTTCCAGCTTCAATACCGAGGTTCTTATCCGCTGGCCTGTAATCCTGTCAAATCTAATACCGACTTCTTTTTCTGCAGGCTCGGACAGACTAAGTCTCTCGACCCTGACCCGGCAATTAATGCAAACCTCCTGCGGCTCTTCTTCCATTCTCAGTTCCACCGTCCTGCGAATGCTGTGCAGATTAGCCTCGGCAGTGTTCAAAGAGCCCACATTATCTTTTCGCCAGAACTCGAATAACTGCCCCCCTGCCAGAGGCCTGCTCTGAACATAACCAACTCCAGAATCAGCCTTCGTTACCGTAAAATTCATATCGCGCAGAACTCCTTCCGATACCGCAACCGCCTTGGTTTTATCGAGACCGCTCAGGCAAACCCGCTCAACATTCTTTACCTGAGCCTGCTGGCCACAACCAGTAAATACAAAAAAACCGCAAACCAGAACAACCATCAATAGCTTATGAGCTGCTTTCATTTTTATCCTTCCTTCCTCAACCGAGCCTGTAAAAAAGCCGATACAGCCGTAAAACCTAAAAAACTCAACGAATTATAATAACCCTCATAGCCAACCTCAAGAACCAATTGTCCTTAAAAATATGCCTCCCCGCAAAAATTCAAAAAAACACTTGATATAAACCGAACGTATCGTATAATATAGTTATGAAACAAAACCGCATAGTTTGTTCTTCATTCACCCGGCTGTCAACTCTGGAGCTGCTCCTTTTGCGCCGCAAGGCGCAATAAACACTCTACATACACATAGTATCCCGATTTCTTTTTTTTCGCATAAATTCGTAGAATTTTTGCTTCTATTCGTGCATAATAACTGTTTTAAGTACTGCCTAACAAAAAACTTGGAGTAAGAAAAATGGCTGACACAAAAAATGAAAAAATCATAATTTTCGATACCACGCTGCGGGACGGCGAGCAGTCGCCGGGCGCTTCGCTTTCAATCGATGAAAAGCTCGAAATCGCTCAACAGCTCGCAGTCCTGGGCGTTGACGTTATTGAAGCGGGCTTTCCCGTCTCATCGCCGGCACAGTTTGAGGCCACGAAGCTTGTCGCAGAACAGGTTAAAGGCCCGACAATCGCAGGCCTGGCAAGAGCAAACGATAAAGACATCGAAGCCGCTGCAAAGGCTGTCGAGCCGGCGAAAAAGAAACGAATACACACATTCATCGCAACTTCGCCTATACATATGAAATACAAGCTCAAGAAGAGCCAAGATGAAGTTCTGAAAATGGCTGTAGCCGCTGTCAAGCTGGCAAAAAGCTTCACCGACGACGTCGAATTCTCACCCGAAGACGCCTGCAGAAGCGAGATGCCCTTTTTGATTGAAGTTTTGACCGCCGCCATCGAAGCCGGTGCAACGACGCTGAATATTCCCGACACCGTCGGCTACATCCTGCCTTACGAGTACGGCCGAATAATCGCGCAGCTAAAGGAGAAGGTGCCAGGCATCGACAACTGCATCATCAGCACTCACTGCCACAACGATTTGGGTATGGCCGTCGCAAACTCGCTTACCGGAGTAAGAAATGGTGCCAGACAAATCGAATGCGCCGTCAACGGGCTCGGAGAACGTGCCGGCAACGCCGCTCTCGAGGAAATAGTTATGGCAATACACACAAGAGCCGATTTCTTCTCAAAGACGGGTGCAGAATCCCCCATCCTGAACATAAACACCAAAGAGATTCACCGCACAAGCCAGCTCGTATCGAGACTGACCGGCTTCGTCATTCAGCCGAACAAGGCCATCGTCGGTGCCAACGCCTTCGCTCACGAATCAGGCGTCCACGTCGATGGCGTCCTGAAACAAAAGCTGACTTATGAAATTATGAAGCCGGAGACAATCGGCCTGTCCGGCTCGCGAATGGTGCTCGGCAGACACACAGGCAGACACGGATTCAAGGACAGGTGCAAACAGCTCGGTTTTAAATTAAAAGAAGCCGAGCTCGAGCAGGCCTACAACAGGTTTCTCGAAATCGCCGACAAGAAAAAAGAGGTCTTCGACGACGACATCGCAGCGATTATCAGCGATGAAATCCACATTGTCGTTGAGCATATCTATCAATTGGAATATCTGCACGTTGCCAGCGGCACAGGGACTCTGCCGACAGCAAGCGTCAAGATAAAGGTTAAAGACAAAATCAAGCTGGCAGCCGCCTTTGGCGATGGCCCGGTTGACGCCGCTTATGAGGCTATAAGAAAGGCAACGGGATTATCACCTCAACTTGAAAGCTATTCTATCAGGGCTGTTACCGGCGGAAAGGAAGCACTCGGTGAAGCCACCGTTAAAATAAAAGACGACGGCAGAATCTTTATCGGCCGGGGCGTCTCAACAGACATCATCGAGGCTTCCGCGAAGGCGTACGTTGACGCCATAAACAGAATGCTCTCCAGGAAAAAGGAAAAAACAGATACAAACGTAAAAGATAAAATATGAAAACGGCATAGGTATTTCGGATTTTAGAAAATCTAAGTTATTTTGATTGTTGAAAGGATACCTAAATAAGATGGCTATGACAATAACAGAAAAGATATTAGCTAAAGCAGCAGGGCTGGAAAAACTCTCACCCGGCACGCTCATAGATGCAAAAATCGATATAGTTATGTGTCACGATGTCACCACACCCGCCGCCATTTCTATGCTCGCCGAAAAAGGCATCGACAAAGTATTCGACACCGAAAAAATTGTTGTTACACCCGACCATTTTCAGCCTGCAAAGGATATCAAAAGCGCCGAGCTCCACAAAAGACTCGACGAATGGGCAAGGCGACACGAGATAAAATACTATTACAAGCTCGGCCGTGCCGGCGTCTGCCACGCACTGCTGCCCGAGCAGGGACATATCAGACCGGGTGAAGTTATCATCGGGCCGGATTCGCATACCTGCACTTACGGCGCATTCGCAGCCTTTTCTACCGGTGTCGGCTCGACGGATACGGCCGCTGCAATCGCAACAGGCAAACTCTGGTTTAAGGTCCCTGCCTCGATGAAATTTGTCCTCAATGGGAAATTGCCAAAAGGCGTTTACAGCAAGGATGTGATACTGGCCGTAATCGGTAAAATCGGCGTCGATGGCGCCTTGTATAAGGCTATGGAATTTACAGGCCCTGCTCTTTCCGGTATGTCTATGGAAGCAAGAATGACTATAACAAATATGGCCATTGAGGCCGGTGCGAAATCAGGCATCATCGGTTTCGATGAGATAACCAAGCAATACCTCGACGAGCATCTAAAGGAACATAAATACTACACGCACTTCGAATCCGATGCCGACGCTGAATATGAATCGACACTCGAAATCGATTGTTCCAGCTTAGAGCCGATGGTCGCCCTGCCTCACCTGCCGAGCAATGCCGTCCCCATAAGCGATTGTGCCGGTAAAAAAATGGACCAGGCCTACATCGGTTCCTGCACTAACGGCCGAATCGAGGATTTAAGAATTGCTGCGAACATTATGAAAGCAAAGCAGGTCGCCATCAGAACGATAATCGTCCCCGCAACACCGGTAATCTGGAAGCAGGCAAAAGACGAAGGCCTGTTCGATATCTTCTATGATGCCGGCTGTGTAATTGCAGCTCCCACCTGTGGTGCGTGTCTCGGCGGTTTTATGGGAGTCTTAGCTGAAGGTGAAAAGTGCGTCAGCACAACAAACAGAAACTTTGTCGGCAGAATGGGCCATCCAAA
>CAYXGT010000004.1:0-60486 GCA_964464635.1 uncultured Pirellulales bacterium
CCAGTGAGACTATCATTAACCATGCTATAATTCAACATACAAGAACACAGAGAAAGAATTCAAAGTTCAAAGTGCAAATTTAAAAATTACAATTTTAAATTAAAAGTTAGCCGCAGAGGACAGAGGACGGACAAGTCGAGTTCAGCTCGATGCGGAAAGGTGAGAATCAGCGGATGGGGAACGAAGCTTTACAGCAAGCGGAATTGGATTGTTAGAGTTATTATTTTATAGGATTAACTCTCTGTATAGTCATTACCGCATTCAATAATTTCGGATTTTCTGTAAACAGCCTGAATTGCATCATACGGAAGACCGTAACGAAGTCTTTCCATTCAGACATAAATGATTCCGGGCCGGTGATAATTTCTTTTGCCTCTTCGATGCTCGCCCTGATATATTTTCCGAACGGTTTCGTAAGGAGCTCATTAGTGAGATTATCGATTATTTTTTTGAATTCATCCTTATCCAGCCAAGTTCCTTTACATTGAGGGCAGTAATCAATTTCCACGCCTGTATCTGAATAGTCTATAGCAACAAGTGTTTGGCGGCATTGCGGGCAGGCGAGATTCCTTGATTTAGCCTTAAACTTATCCTTGTGTTTCCAAATTTCAAAATCAAGCCAATTCAAATCCTTGTCAGCAGAATCCTTGGCTTTACGCAGCTCGTCATCTTCAAACCATATTCCCTTGCATTGGCTGCATTCATCAACTTCGATATCTTTGAGCGTTTTCTTTTCGAGCTCTATATTACAGCATGGGCATTTCATATCGTTGCTCTCCCTTTATTTTGCTTCTAACGCAATAATATACGACACAATACTTAGGGCATAAATTTTAACTGATTCTATGCCTGTTTTAAGTTAATGTCAAGGGCGCGGTGAGGCTATCGCAACGGATGGTAACGATTCAGGTCACGGTTCTGAGCGCCAGCGACTAATACATTGGATTTTCTATCTCATCCGACGATTGACAGGGCAATGAAGGGGATGAGATTAAATGTAATAACAATAACCTTATACAATCCGAGGAAGGAATACCATATCGCGTTAAACGTTTCTCTCGGCATCTGAAACAATTTACCATGCATTTTGTAAACAAAATCACCGGCAAAAGCACAGATTAAGAATGAGATTATTAGCAATCCGGCGTTTATAATCGTGCACCACATAAAAAAAGCTCGAATAGTGCTAACATCCATAATATCTCTCCTTTTTTTTGCGTGTATTGAATATAGTAATATACAAAACTGTTGGCCGTTAATTTAGACCGGCGCAGATGAGATGTCAAGATGAAAAGCGATGTCGAAAGGCGGACGACAGAAGGCGGATGGAGGAGCGCAGGAAGTTTTGTGATTATTTTTCGGGGAAATTCAGAGTTGCGAACGGGCCGTGGAGTTTTTTTGCAGCGCGGTCATAAGCACGGGCGGCTTCTACTTCATCTTTAAACGAGCCGATGAAAAGCCTGCTGCCGTTAGCGGTGATTCTGACGTGCCAGGACTTTTCCTTCTTTCGCCAGGTAAGGCCCTTGTATCTGGAGCGTGATGGGGATTTGAATTTTCTTCTGTGCCAGACATTCTGAGTGTGAGTTGCAAGGCGAAGATTTGCTTTTCGATTATCAAGGCCGTTATGATTGAGGTGGTCGCAGAAGCAGCCCGGCGGGACGTCTATCACGAGATGGTGCATATATTGATTTTTCCTTTTCAGGTATTTTCCATTGGTGAGAGAGCGGACGGCATAATAAGTGATGGCGCTTTTGTGAGCGTACCATTTATATTCCATAATACGGTGGTAATCCTCGGGATCAACTATTGCGAATTTTTCTTTTGTTAAGGGGACTTTTCTGAAAGGGTAGCCGTAAATGATTCTGCGCAGAGCCGGCAGCAGGAAAGCGAGCTTTTCCTCAATGAAGATTGAGAGGTGAAAGAATAAGCTATTATTTCTTGCAGCCATACCTAATTTTGCTGTCTTTGGCGTTGCATTTTTCGTTATTCATTTTTCCGTCCCCCCGTAATTGGACCCCCTTGCATGATTTTGCGCGCTTTTGCGTTTTTTAAAAGGCGTGAATTGATGTAAGTGCTTGTTTATAAGGTGCTTAAAAAAATTTTATAATTTTTGATTTTTCGTGATACCCCCTTGCGTGATTTTGCGCGCTTATCGGGGACAGATGAGAGGAGAATTTTGTCATGATTTTGGCTTTTTGCTGTGTGAAAGAATTATTTTTTCTGTTGAAATCGTGGATTTTCGTTTATAATACGGCTGTTTGTTTAGAGGATATTTGTTAGTCCTTCCGGAATATCCTCTTTAGTAAGCGTGAGGGACGGATTTAGTTAGTGGTCTGTTTACA
The DNA here is from genome assembly GCA_964464635.1 of uncultured Pirellulales bacterium. Classification (GTDB taxonomy): domain Bacteria; phylum Planctomycetota; class Phycisphaerae; order Sedimentisphaerales; family Anaerobacaceae; genus CAYLMG01. The sequence goes on from CAYXGT010000004.1 coordinate 2,343, forward strand.
GGCCGAAGGAGTAAAGTAGTGAGTACAGGTACAGTAAAATGGTTTAATGAGAAAAAAGGTTTTGGTTTTATTACACCTGATGACGGCGGCAAGGATTTGTTTGTTCATTATACAGCAATCAAGGCCAAGGGTTATGCCACTCTTGAAGAGGGCCAGAAGGTCAATTTCGAGATTGGCGAGGGCAAGAAAGGCCCTTGCGCGACAGAGGTGGTTCCTGAATAGAAAATAGTGAAATAGCCAAAACACAAGGCCCCGCGAGAGCGGGGCTTTTTGTTTTGGGATGTCGGAAAGAGACCTCGTCGCCGTTTCGGCGACGGCTAAACGGAGAAAGTAATCGTATTGCGGATAGCGTATATGATTTTCTGGATTCCCGCCTCCGCGGGAATGACAGTTTCGTTGCTGAACCCTTCGACGGTTCGACTTTGCTCACCACACGCAGGCTTAGGACAGGCTGGCGACGGCTAAACGGGAAAAATAGAAAGCCCCTACGATGCAGGGGGCTAAAAACCTTAAACGAAAAAAAGACCTGAACACTTCAAATTGTTCGGCGGGTAAGCATTAAGCGAGGGGTTGGTAGAATTTTTTGGGTTTTTGGGCGAGGGTGTTTGTTAGGGTGCCGAGCTTTTCGATGGTGCAGTCGATTCTGTCGCCCTGTTCGAGGAATTTTCCTGTGGCGACGGCGACTCCCGCGGGAGTTCCGGTTGCGATGATGTCACCTAGCTCGAGTGTCATTAAATGACTTAAGAAAGAGACGATGTCGGGGACGGAGTAAATCATCTGTGCGGTGTTTGCCTTCTGGCGGGTGCGGCCGTTAACTTTCAATTCCATATCGAGGCTGTGGACGTTTTCAATCTCGTCGGCAGTGAGCAGATATGGGCCTGTGGGCAGGAAGCCGTCGGCCCATTTTCCGTTGAGCCAGTCGTAAAACTCGTCCCAGGGGCGGGAGAATCTTTCTTCTTTGAAAGTTACGGAGCGGGCTGATACATCGTTTGCGATGGTGTAACCCGCGATTGCGTCGTTCGCTTTATCGGGGTCTGCGTTTTTGATTTTCCGGCCTATGACGACGGCGAGCTCGATTTCATAGTCGATGTCGCGGCTGAAGACGGGCCAGGGTATTTTTTCATTTGGTCCGATAATAACTGTTGGCGGCATAAGGAAAGGTCGAGGAACGCTGTTTTGTCGAGCGGAATCGGACAGGCCGAGCCTGAAGCCGCGTTTGACGGAGGCTTCTTTTATGTGCTCGCTGTAGTTTCCTGCGAGGGCGATTACCTTCGGCGGGTTTTGGATTGGAGCGAGAAGCCTGACGGAGTCGATAGATAAAAGGTGAGTTGTAGTTTTTATTAATTTTTCGAGTTTTTCGAGGCAGGTTCGGCCCTGCTGGAGTATTTGTATCAGGCTCGAGGGTGGATTGGTGAGGTTTTTTGCTGATGGTATGTCGATTATGCCGGCATTTGTGAGGACGCCGCAACTTATTGAGCTGTCTTTGGAATATGTTATCAGCTTCATTCGCGAGCCTTTCGTTTAGAAAAACGCAGGTTTCATATTAGCAAAAATAACTTGAGCTTCCAGCAGAAAAGACATCTAATAGGAAATATGGAAGACAAAGCAAAAGGGAGTATAAAAATGAGATTAAAAGAGCTGTGGTCAAAGACGAATAATTGGATTCGTTCTCGCGCGCAATCTGCTGGTAAGATAAGCGAGTCGCAAGTAGATAATGAGGGTCTTATCAGAGAGGATGCTGAAGGCGTAACGGAGGCGGCGGGACAGCAGGCTGAGGGAGAAATGCAGGCGGAGCATCCGCAAGAGACGGTGTCCGGTGAAGGGACGGGCGAGGTTGTGGTTGCGTCTTCGAAGGATTCGGAAAAGGGCGAGCCTATCGAGAGATTTGAAAGAGGTTTTAACCGCCTGATAGACAGGCTTGCGAACATCAATGACAATTTGAATATGCAGGTGAGCCAGCATAAGGAGCTGATAGAGCGATTGGACAAGATGCCGGAATTAGTGAGGAGCTTTCCGACGATAGTGGAGAACCAGGAGAAGATAAGGACGCAGCTTGCCGAGCAATTAGGCACGATGGCAGCGAGCAACGAGCAGTTTGTCGAGACGATTGAGAAGATACCGGAGGAGACGGCCCGTCAGACGTGTATGCTGGATGAGATACGGGAACGGATGGAGAGTGCCGCTGATATTGATTCGAGGATGTCTGAGAGCTTCAGGCAGTTCAATGATATACTTGGGAATATCGACCGTAATACGGTGAGCCATACGGACAGTATAATGCAGATGTCGAAGACGTTCGCAACGAGCGACAGGTATTTGAAGTATATTATCAGCCGGCAGAGTAAGCGTTTTATGTGGCTGTTTGTGATTTCAGTGGGTGTGAGCGTTGTTGCGCTGGGAGCTTTGATAGGTATTATTTTTTACCTGGCTCGATAATGACAAATTTTTATTTTGCAATTGACAGGACGAGCCGGTTTCGATAAAAAGCTGGAAGAGGTGTTTTTTTTATTGCTCTTTGAGAAGAAAATAATCTGACTGCAGGTTTCGATTTTTTTTGGATACTTTTAAATCTTCCCGAAATCCTTAATGTTGGCGACTTCGATGCAAAGAAATAAGTTTTTATGAGGTTTTGGGATAACTTCTACAAGGGGAACCCGGTTTGAATCCGGGGCAGTCGCGCTGCTGTAAGCAGCCGTTCCGAGAAGTTCTCGGAAGACCGAAAGGCATTGTACCACTGTTCGCTTTTGCGGGCGGGAAGGGGCTTTTCGGCAGGTTGCGAGCCAGAAAACCTGCCTGTAGTTGGTTCGAGATATACTTTTGTTCCCGCGATAAGGAGCATAAATATCATTCTCAGCGAAGCTTGATTTGCTGAGAGATTAAAAAGGCGAGTTATAAGCCGTCGTTCCTTTCGCAGGAGCGGCGGTTTTTTTATTGCGCGTTGTGTTTTCGGATAAGGTTATAAAAAAATTTTAACAGGTTAAATGGTAAATTTTGGATTTTATTTTTGAAAGGAGAGAGAAATGGTGGTGAAAAAAGTTATAGGCCTGGTGGTGTTATTAATTTTTGCGGCGGTTGCGAACGGCGGGCTGACGTATGAGGGAAGTGTTGAATATACAGCAGGGACGGGAGAGAACGAGGCGATGATAGTAATCGACTTTGATTTTGAGGAGTATTTTGTGTTTGGATACCGATGGAACGGCGATGCGAGCGGCTGGGATGCGCTGGAAGCTATTGCACAAGCTGGCGCTCTTGAAGTTGATGCGCAGTGGTATGAGGAATTTGGGAATCATTTTGTGAGTGACTTTATTTATCCGGACGGTGAGGCATATGATTACGGCGGAGCGATTACCGGCTGGGGCTACTGGGGCAGCGATGACGGGGAGAGCTGGGCGGTAAATACAGGAGTTGACGGTCGAGTGCTCGGCGACGGTGACTGGGACAGCTGGACCTGGAGTAATTACGATTTCGATATAAGCTGGGACCCGCAGCGCTCACCTGGTGAGGCGCCTGTACCTGAGCCGGTGACATTATGTCTTTTCGGAGCAGGTATTCTGCTGTTTAGAAGATTCAGGTTTTGAGTGGTGGTTTGTGAATCGAGATGAGATTAAAGAATATAATTAGAGTAATTGTTTTTTTGGTTTGCTTTTTGCCTGGAGCGGCGAGCGGCTATGAGTTCGATGCGAATGATTTTGCTGCTGAGGTTGTAAGCTATGCGCCGGGAGATGGGGCGGGGATTTATATTTTCAGTGAAGTTGCTTTAGGCAGGCCTTCGGTAGATACGGATTATAACGGAGCGGATCGGCCGGTAGTGCCGGTTTATCCGGCGTATATAGAAAATGGTTTTACCAGTGTTGTTACCGTAGGACAAGGGGGACATTTGATATTGAAATTCAATCACAGGGTCAGTGACGATGAGAATAATCCGTACGGGATAGATTTTATTGTTTTCGGCAATGCGATGCAGGCGATAGGGTCAGAGACTATGTGGGAATATGGCGACCCGTGTGCGGTTTTTCTCGGCGGCGGTCAGGTCAATTGTGAATATGCGAAGGTGTCGGTGAGCCAGGACAGTGTTGTATGGTACAGTTTCGAGGATGGGCCATATGGGGATTGTTTTGCGCCGACGCTTGGAAGAGTTTTTGATACGAACGAGCCCTGTGACGTATATCCCGAATGGGAAAATTTGTGGTGGGGCGAGGTAACGGATGCGACGCTGCCGATAGACCCGAACTTAAACGGTGATGATTTTGCCGGCGTTAGTGTTGCCGAGATGTGCAGTGCTTACGGTAAGTCGGCGGGCGGGACGGGATTCGATTTGAGATGGCTTGCGGATTTTGAGCTATTGGGAGTCGATGAGAATGGGCGGCGATGGATACAGTATATTAAGATTGAGTGTATGGAAAGCGACCCTGAAGGGCTGCTGCCGGAAATCGATGCGGTGTCGGATGTGAGCTGCTGCGGCGATTACAAGCGGCCTTTTCCTGTGGGTGACATAAGCAGGGATTGCAGTGTTGATTATGAAGATTTGGTGATTTTTACCGAATACTGGCTTTTGGAGGTTGATGGTGCAGGCGGCGATGCGGAGTCGGCGGATATGTATGAGGATGGTGTGATAGATTTTCTTGACTTTGCGGTTTTGGGGAGCATTTGGTTGGTCGAGAGTGGTAATTAGAATTTAAAGAGGAAATTTTTTGGAGATTGAAATAATGCGAAGGCGTGGTTTTACATTGGTCGAGGTTCTGGTGGCGATATCAATAATAATGCTGCTTACGGCTATTGGGCTTCCCTGCCTTTCGAGGTCGAAGCAGCAGGGCCTTGGGGTGGTCTGCCTGAGTAACCTGAGGCAGATGGTGATAGCAGCGGATATTTATGCAACGGATAACGACAGTTTTTACCCTCTTGCTGGAGTTATGGATTTCAGTGACCTTTCGAGACAGCGTGAGTGGGACTATTTCAAGGTTTTTGAGAACGGCAGTTTGAAGGATTGCAGGGGGGGATTTTTGTGGCAGGGCAAGAGTTTACCCCAGATACATCAGTGCCCGGTTTTCAGGGGCAGTTCCAATTCGGCAGGCGACCCGTATACGGGCTATAATTATAATGCGAGCTATATAGGCGGGTTTATTACGAAGGTCAACGGGATGAAGCTGGGCAATAATTCGAGTAAGATAACCAGTGTGCGAAAGCCGTCGAGATGCGCGATGTTCGGGGATGGTGAGTTTGCGTTAGGCGCGAACAAATATATGCGTTCTCCTTCGGCGGGCAGGCTGGATAAGGATTTTGGTAATAGTAACCGATACGCGGGGACGCAGGGGTACCGGCATTTAGGGAAAACCAACGTCGGGTATTGCGACGGCAGTGCGAGGACGGTGCGAGAGCTTTATACGGAAACGAAAAGCAAGGAATTAATAGAAGAATATAACAGGGACAATAAAAACAAGGTGGGCTTTCTTTCGCCGGATAACCGGGCGTATGATATAAAGTAAAGAATGTTGAACCTGAGGACGGAAGACGGAGGGTGAACGTTCAACGTAGAACTTTGAACATTGAACTTTCAATAAGAGAAAAAGGGCGTAGAGCGGTTATCTAATATATGCGTAGGCGGTGTGTTATTTTAATATTTTTTTCTCATTCTGGCGGGAGGGATGTTTAGGAGTTTTCTGTATTTTGCGATTGTTCTCCTGGCGAGGTTTTCGATACCGGCATCGGCGAGCTTTTTTCTGATTTTGTCATCACTTAAAGGTTTTGTTTTGTCCTCGCTGTCAATAATCTGCTGAAGCTTTGCCCTGATAGCCTGCCAGCTATGCGAGTTTCCGTTTACGTCCTCGGTACCGCCTGAAAAGAATTTTCGCAGGGGCAGGATACCCTGGCTGTACTGGATGTATTTTGCTGCGACGGCCCTTGAGACGGTGGCGAGATGAACGCCGACCTCGTCGGCGATTTTCGACATAGGCAGAGGCTTCAGATAGAGCTGGCCTTTCTCGAAAAACGGGCGCTGGTACCTGACGACGGCGGAAGCGACCTTAAGGAGGGTGCTGTTTCTCTGCTGAATTGCGTCGATAATCCATTGGGCGGAGCGGATGTTGTTATGGAGGAAGTTTTTTGTTTTTTCGTTCGTTTTGGGGTTTCTGGCAAGCTTTGTGTAGTGGTCGCTGATTTTGAGATTCGGCAGGTTAGAGTCGGCTAATCTAACTGAGAAGCCGTCGGGGCTGTCGGATTCTTCGACGATTACGTCTGCGGTGATGGGCAGGTTTTTGTCGGGTCCGATCTGCAGGCCCGGCGAAGTATCGAACCTGCTGATTCTTTCGATGGCGTGGTTGACCTGCTCGATGGAGCATTTCATTTTTTTTGCGATTTCCGGAAGGCGGTTTTCGAGCAGCTCGTCCATATATTCGGAGAGCAGTTTCTTCTCGAATGTCATATCATCCGGTGATTGAGAGAGTTGGATGAGCAGACATTCTTTGAGGCTTCTTGCACCGATTCCGACGGGTTCGAGCTTCTGTACAAGGGCAAGGGCCTGTTTAAGCTGGTCAAGATTGAAGGGAGTTTTTTCCTTTGCGCAGAGCTGTTCGAGGGGGACGGAGAGGTAACCTCTGCCGTCGATGTAGTCGATGATAGTGAGGCCGGCCTGTTTTACGGGTTCCGGTGCGTCGATGAGCCTGAACTGGTCGGAGAGGTATTCGTGCAGTGACTGCTGAGGTGCGGCGGTGTTTTTTATGGCTTCGAGCTTTTTATCTGGTTCGCGGCTGTGAATTTTTGGCCGGAAATAGTCGAGCTGGGAAATATATTCGGAGTAATCATCGTCGAGTGAGTTGATTCGTTCGAAATCGTCGTTTTTTTCTGTTTCTGAATAAGTGGTCGTGTCGGCCTGAGGATTGTCATCCGTTCCGGCTTCGTCAGTGGATTGCTGATCTGCTGGTTCTGCGATTTCGAGGACGGGATTACTGTTCAGCTCCTGCTCGATTCTTTCCTGCAGTGCGAGGATGGGTAGCTGAAGGATTTCCATAGACTGAATCATATGAGGAGCGAGTTTCATCCGCTGCTCAAGTCTCATCTGTCCTGTCATCTGAAGCTTCATTCACCTTCCTTATGATTTTTTACGCGTTAAGCAAGTATATGATATTATATCATAATCGTTGAAAAATTTCGGCAATATTCGGGTGCGAATTAAAGAAGTTTATGAAGAAAATGCTGCAGTTTCAGGATTCGGCGATGAATGATTACGAATGGTTTTCAGGTTACTAAAAATTTTGTCTGCCGGTTATCGCGTCTGTAAGGATTTTGGTGTTTGCATATTCGATTGTTGAGCCGGAAGGCAGGCCTCGAGCAAGGCGGGTGATTTTGACGGAGGTATTTTTCAACAGGGAGGTTATATAGAAGGCGGTTCCGTCGCCTGCCATATTTGGATTTGTGGCCATAATGACTTCGGTGACGTTCTTGTCGCGGACCCTTTTTACCAAGCTTTCAATGTTGAGGTCTTCAGCGTCGATACCATCGAGTGGAGCGATGTGGCCGCCAAGGACGTGATAGACCCATTTGCAGGAGCCGGTTTTTTCGAGAGCGATTATGTCTTTGGGCTGTTCGACGACGCAGATGAGGGATTTGTCTCGGCCGGGGTCGGAGCAGATTTGGCAGACGGGTGATTCGGAGAGGTTGTGACATATTTTGCAGGTTCTGGTTTTGTTTTTGACGTCACTTACGGCTTTGGCCAGTGCTATTGCATCGTCCTTGTTTGCTTTCAGGATGTGAAAGGCGAGTCTTTCCGCGGTTTTCGGGCCTATGCCGGGCAGCTTGTTGAATTCGGCGATGAGCCTGTTGAGACTTTCGGTATAGATATCAGCCATAATTTTTTCTCTGCGTCGAGGACGATTGATTTTTAATAACACTATATATTACAATAAATCAATTGTCAATTGACAAAAGCTGAGCAGTAGTGCAATTACGCAAAAACTGGAGTTATAAATCGTTGTTTAAATCTTCGATGGCGGTGACGGCGGCGCCGAGCTCTGTTAGGATGGTTTTGACGGCGGGGTGGCTTACGATTTCATTTTCCTTCTGTTTTGAGGCAAGTGTCCGGGCGGCGGTGCGGGCGGCAGGGGAGGAGTCGATATCGCCAAGCTCAAGGTTTATTGCAATATCTTTTTTGAAATAACCGGATAAGACGTTTTTGATTTGGTCTGTCCGGCCGTTAGATTCGCACATTTTCTTTTGCGTTTTGGCTGAGGCGTCAAAAGTAATTGTCAGGATATCGTTTTCAAAACTGGTGGGGACGGCTCGCATGAGAAGACTTGATGTGCCGTTGCCGACTTTTTCGGTGAGAAGATTTAATAAAGCTTTCCAGTTGTTTTTCAGCGAGTCGATATCACTGAGGACAGGCAAAGAATCCTGTTGGGTGGCTGGTTTTGGAGAGGCGGCAAAGGGGGCGGGTTCGGTGGTTGTTTTAGCTACTTCGTTTTTTTTTACGGCAGTTTTTTGGGTTTTGTCCGGCTGAGAGAGGAGCTGGTCAACGTTAAGGAAGTGCTCGCTCAGGGCGAACCTGAGAAGTGCGGCTTCGAGAAGAGGGCGTGGAGCGTCGGCGGACCTGATTGAGAAGCGGAGCCTTTCGAGTGTGGTGATGTTATAGACCAGGGCGGCGATGTCGAATTTTTCGGCGAGTCTTGCGGCGTCCTGTTTTTGCTGTTCGGTCAGAATCAGGAGGTCGGAATCTTTGCCGGCGGATTTAACGACCATAAGGTCGCGCATATAATCGATGAGAGCATCGACGATGCGGACTTCGCCGAGTCCTGAAGTTATGATTGAGTCGAGGGCCTGCAGGGTGCCGGCGGCGCAGCTGTCCGCAATCTGCTCGATAATCTGAGAGATTTTTTCGGTGTCGGGACAGCCGAGAAAGTCCTGTAGCAGATTCGTGGTAAGGGGAAAAGAGCCTGTGCTTATGAGTCTGTCGAGCAGGCTCAGGCCGTCGCGCATCGAGCCGTTCGCCATTTTTGCAAGCGGTAAGACGAGGTCGTCTTCGTATTTGATTTTTTCCTTTTTGAGTATTTGTTTTAGTTGCCCGGCGATGAGCTTGGGGCTTATATTGTTGAAATCGAAGCGCTGGCAGCGCGACTGGATTGTTGCGATGACCTTATTCGGCTCGGTGGTTGCGAAGATGAACTTGACGTGGTTTGGCGGCTCTTCGAGGATTTTCAGGAGGGCGTTGAAGGCTTCGGTGGTGAGCATATGCACTTCGTCGATGATGTAAATTTTGTAGCGGCAGCGTGCGGGTGTATAGATTGCGTTCTGGATAAGCTCGCGGATGCTGTCGATGCCGCGGTTCGAGGCGCCGTCGATTTCGATGACGTCGATATCGTCACCGAGATTTATGGCGATGCAGGCGTCGCATTTGCAGCAGGGCTCAGTGGTGGGGGCGTCTGCGGAGAGACAGTTGAGTGACTTTGCGAGGATTCTTGCCATAGTTGTTTTGCCGATACCTCTTGTGCCGGTGAACAGGTATGCGTGTGCGACGCGGTCTGTCCTGATGGCGTTTTTGAGTGTTTGAGCGATGGGGTCCTGGCCGACGACCTCATCGAAGGTTTGCGAGCGATATTTTCGTGCGAGCACCTGATAAGTCATAGCAATAAATTTTTTAATGATGGCCGGGTTTGCCAGGCACGACTGAGCAATCGCTTATGGCTGCTCGGTTCCCCGCCTGACCAGGTTCACGGGCCCAGCCTGCATGGGACCCGGCCATAAAGGTTATCTATATCATTTCTGCACTGAAACAGGGCTTTAGTATATCAGAGAAAATAAGAAAATCCATAAAAAATTGAAATTGACAGTTTCGGCTTCCGTTTATAGGATTGCAGCGAAGAGGATTTTGAGTTAAATCCAAGAGACGAGAATATTGAAATACAAGAAAAGGGGTATGGATTATGACAGTTAAGATTGAAGATAGCTGTACAGCCTGCGGTCTTTGTGTGGATACGTGCCCTGATGTGTTTCAGATGGGCGATACGATGGCGGAAGTTGTTGTTGAAGAGGTCCCTGCGGAGCTGGAGGATGCTGTTCAGCAGGCGGCGGATGAGTGCCCGGTAGAGGCTATAATCATAGAATAACCAGTAACAGAATTTGTTGAGCTCAAGGATTATTTGCAGGCACCAAAATTATTTGTCCTGCCTTCGGAGCATGGATATCCCGAACATAAAGGCTGTTGCTCCAATCGCCAGGAGAATGACCAGCGGTTTGGTCATTTCTACAAAGCTTAAGTTACGCCAGATAGCCCCCTCAAGGGCATAAATTCCCCATTTCACCGGGCTAATGTGGCTAAACGGACGCATCCACACAGGCATAAAAGCCAGCGGCACCATACCTCCGCCGAGCATTGCCATAATCATAAGCATCGCCCATCCCGCACTGCCGGCACTTTCCTCGGTCCTTCCCAACGTGCATATGAACATCATAAGGCCAACAAAACACAATATTGTGCATAACGATGCCAGAACAAACAGCAACTGATTGCCTATCGGCATTTTAAAAATCAACCTTGCACTAATATACAGAATGCATATTATAACAATGCACGTAGCAAAACACGCTGTACCTTTTCCAGCAAGAATATGCGCCCTACCGACAGGACCGACCAATAATCGTTGAAATGTCCCGCCTGAACGCTCTTTTACAATTGAAATTGCAAATGTTGCAGCACAACTGAAGATTCCCCAGAGCATAGCCTGCGGAAATGTAATCTGAAATGATGTAACAGGGCCCTCATATTCTCTGTTGACATTTATCTGAGAAAAATTCAGAATCTCTCCATCGAATCCCGCCTCATAAATTTCACTATTGCTATCTGCTACGAGATTGTCTAAAGAGTTGAATAAATCGAGAAACAGATTCGACTGTTTGACATCCAGACCGTTTGCATCCTCAACATCATCGCGCCAGAGCTGAATCTGCCGCCTCATCCAGTTTTTATCAGTGAACTTATCGCTCAAGGCCTCGAACTGGGCCTTGGCAAGAATTCCCTGCAGGTATCCGCCTTCCATTCTGCGTGAAGGGTCGGCGGCAATCTCCAGTTTTGATTCTTCACTGTTAAACATAGCATCGAATCCATCTCCGAAACCCTTCTTTATGATAACGGCCGCGGAAATGTTACCCTTTCTCACCTGCTCTATCGCCCGGTCTCTGTCAGGAGTGATTATGTTCAGAGCCTCATTGGACTGAAGCCTGGAAATATAAGAGGCAGAAAAATCCGAATTATCCTCATCTACGACGGCTATTTTCATCCCGGTAGGCCCCTCGCCGCTACTGGAAAATATAGTACCAAAAAACAGGGCAAATATAACCGGAAATCCAAAAACAAAAAAAACATTGCCTTTATTGCTAAGCAATACTCTCATTTCTTTAACAGCAAGAAACAGCACCTTTTTCATTTAGTCTCGAAGCCTCCTTCCAGTTATGTTTAGAAAAACATCCTCGAGATTGGCTGTCTGAACTTTCAGCGAACGAAAATGCAGGCCGCTCCGGTTAAGTTTTGCCAGGCTTTCCATCGGCTGGTCGGTCTGAAATCTGATTTTAGTTTCTTCAAAAATGATATTATCATTTTCTATGAATAGCCTGATTTTGTCCGGATCGATAATTTTGTCTTCAAACTCAGCCTCAATATGAGATGGACCTCCGTGTTTTGTAATAAGATTCTCAACACTATCGATATCCAGAGTTTTTCCGTGGTCTAATATTGCAACTCTGTCACACAGCCGTTGAGCCTCCTCCATATAGTGAGTCGTGTATATTATTATCCTGCCTTGTATCTTCATATTCTCGATCGTCTCGAATATCAAATTGCGCGACTGCGGGTCAACACCAACTGTGGGCTCATCAAGCAGCAAAATTGGTGGCTCATGTAAAAACGAGCAAACCATATTAAGTCGACGTTTCATACCCCCGCTATAATTACCAGCTCGCTCTTGACTTCGCTCGCTAAGCCCTGCTAGCTCAAGGCAATTCTTTACCCTTTTCTTTAGGTACTGTCCTTTCAATCCGTACATTCTGCCGAAAAATTGTAAATTCTCCCGGGCCGACAGCTCCTCGTATATTGCCAGCGCCTGTGGTACCATTCCCAAAGACATACGAACCTCGACTAATCTTGGATTAGTCCTTCCGTCGAGCGTAATCGTTCCGCTGTCGGCCTTCAAAAGTCCGCAAAGCAATTTAATCATAGTCGTTTTACCCGCCCCGTTAGGCCCTAACAATCCGAATATCTCCCCCTTCATTGCCTCGAAACTCACATTATCAAGGGCGACAGTTTTACCGAACCTTTTTTTAAGATTTTCAACTTTAATCACCTAAACTCTCCACGTAAACACAAACGCTTATTCATTGTGCACTTTATTTTGCAAGCTCCTTTCCCCTGTCACGTGCTCGTTTCAGCGCCGCTGTAACAAGCGGGCCGAAACCGCCTTCAGTAAATACCTTCAGTGCGGCTTCTGTGGTTCCGCCGCGAGAGACGATTTTTTTGCGGAGCTCGGCAGGTGAAAGTCCTTGCGAACTTCCTTTTTCCGCGAGCAGGGCTGCACCTTTTGCAGTTTGAATGACAAGCTGTGAAGCGGTGTCTCTGTCAAGGCCGAGCTCGGCGGCGGTTTTTATCATTTCCTCCATCAGCAGAAAGAAATAGGCAGGGCCTGAACCGCTGGTTGCGGTGACGGAATCGATAAGGTCTTCGGTTTCGAGGACGAAGGCTTTTCCAACGGCGGAAAAGATTGCGAGTGCTTTGTCGAGCTTGTCCTTTGCGTTTTGGGGAGCGTAAAGACCTGCAGCACCGCAGCCTATAAGGGCGGGGGTGTTGGGCATCACACGGATTATTTTAACGTCGCCGAGGATGTCGGTGATGAATTTTATCCTTTTGCCGGCGGCGATGGAGATGAAAAGAGCGTTTTTATTGAAATTGTTTTTTATTTCGTCGAGAACAACCGCAAGCTGCTGAAGCTCAACGCTGAAGACGATTATGCTGGCGGATTCGGCAAGGGCTTTGTTATCGGGGAGGGTTTTAATATTGTACTGCTGTTTGAGGTAATCGAGGCGGCCGGGTTTTATGTCACTTACGAAGATGTTCTGCGGCTCGTAGATTTTAGCGGAGATGATGCCTTTAATAAGAGCTTCTGCCATATTTCCGCCGCCGATGAAGCCGATGGTTTCCATTTGTTTGTCCTTGTTAAAGCTTTTTTTCAGTATATAATTTTTGCAATTGTAGCGATGTCAGGGAATATAAGAGAATTTAAGGAGTTTTGCAATGCAAAAACGAGTCGATTATTCGCAGGCGATAAAGAGAAAGTACCCCGAGCAGGTGGTTATAGCGATAGCGAAGGACGAAAATGGAAAGGCGAATCCTGTTACGCTGGGCTGGACGATGATAGCGTCGGGTGAGCCGGCGATGATGGCGATATCGGTTTACCTGGGTCATTATTCGATTCATGCGATACGGCATTCGAAGTGTTTTACGATAGCTTTTCCATCGGCTGATATGTCGGAGGCGGCTCTATTCTTCGGCAAACATTCGGGCAGGGACTCCGACAAATTCGCCGAGTTCGAGTGTGCGACGAGCGAGGCGACTGAGATTGATTCGGTATTGCTCGATGATGCGGTAGCCAATTTCGAGTGCAAACTCGTATGGGAAAAACAGGCTGGTGACCATATAATTTTTGTCGGCGAGGTTGTTGCGGCGCATATCAATGCAGAGGATAAAAAGAGGTTATATACTGTCGGTCCCGGCCATAAGCTCGGTGCTGCTGGTTAAATCAGCTCGATTGGGAAATTTTGTCGTGTAGTTTTATGGGTGATACTTTTACCGAGAGATTAAGGAAATATTTTTTAGCTGCCAGGCCTGCATTTTTGACGGCGAGCGTGGTGCCGGTTCTGGTGGGAAGTGCCGCCGGCTTTGCAGTTACAGGGGCGTTCGATTGGGGACTTTTTATTTTGGCGGTAGTTTCCATAGCGCTGCTTCACAGCGGTGCGAATTTAGCAAACGATTATTACGACCATATTTCTGGAACCGACCGGTTAAATAAGAATCCTACGCCTTTTTCAGGCGGCAGCAGGTTTATACAGGACGGTGTGCTTTCCGCTAAGACGATTCTGGGATTGTCACTTGCCTGCCTGGCGATTGGAGCGGCGATTGGAATGGTAATCGTGTTGCTTACGAGCAGCGTTTTTATCTTTGTGCTCGGCGTTATCGGCTGTGTGGGCGGATTTTTTTACACGGCGCCGCCATTGAAATTAGGATACCGGACGCTTGGCGAGGTTGTGATAGGTTTTTTGTTCGGGATACTGCCGGTGACGGGCAGTTATTATCTGCAGGCAGGGACATTCGATTGGCTGATATTGTTACCGGCGGGGATTGTTGCGATATTGATATTTCTTGTGATACTTATAAATGAGTTTGCTGACAGGGATGCGGATTCGGCGGTAAAGAAAAAGACCCTTGTCGTTATTTTTGGTGTCGGAGCAGGAGTGTGGATTTACAGGACAGCTCTTATTGTGAGCTATTTAGCAGCAGTGATAGCAATTTTTGCTAAGGGGCAGTTATTTTTTGCGGGTTTGTTTTATCTTTTAACAGGGCCGATAGCGATTGCGGCGATTCGGTTTGCAAATAAGAAGGATTTGGCTGAAGCGGGCAGGTTGAGTGCGAATATGATAACTATTATGATGCATCTGGCCGGCGGGCTTGCTGTTGCGATTGGTTTTATTGTTAGAGGGATTTGTAATTTGAAGGCAGGTTAAAAGCTGATTGATTTTTCGATTTTTGTTGCTACACTAAGCGGTGATGGAAAAGTATGTCGTAATAAACGCTGATGACTTCGGTATGATGCGGGAGGTCAACGAGGCTGTTCGCAGGGCGCATACTGAAGGAGTGCTGACGAGCGCATCGATTATGGTGAATATGGGTGCGGCTGAGGAGGCGGTGGCGATGGCGAAAGAGCTGCCGGGCCTGGGGGTGGGAGTGCATCTTAACCTGTCAAAGGCAAAGCCGATATGCAAAGAGCCGGTAGTGAAGTGTCTTTTGAACAGGGATGGGGAGTTCGGATTGTCGAAACTGAAGCTTTTTGTTTTGTCGATGTGCAGTGATGAAGTGAGAAGGGCTGCTTTAGCGGAGCTCGGTGCGCAGATACAATGGCTGGTGGATAAAGGAATACAGCCGACGCATCTGGATTCGCATTATCATATTCATAGTTTTCCGGGATTGTTTTCAATAGTGTGCAGACTGGCGTCGCGTTTTAAGATAGGTGCGATACGATGGGTGTATGAGCCGAAAAAGGTAGGAGGAAAGCCCTGGCCTATGTCGAGTGACAGAGGCAAGGGTAAGGCGAGGCTGTATCGCGCGCTGGGAAGAATAAATCGTTTTCAGAATGAAGATTTTTTGAAAAGCGGAGCATTTTTGGGGATAGCACATACGGGCAGGATAGATGTGAACTTTTTTAAGGCGGCTGCTTTGTATAATTATGCGGCGGTGACGGAAGTGATGGCTCATCCTGCGGTTAATAGCGAGAGGTTCGACAGCCAAACAGGTCTGCAAAGAGAGGCGGAGCTGAAAGGTCTTTGCGATGAGAGGGCGAAGCGGCAGTTCTCGGATTCGCAGATTAAGTTAGTTCATTACGGCCGGCTTTGAAAGAAGAAAGGGACATAAGTTGGAAAGAATTGTTTTTGCAGAGGGCTGGCGGGAGGTTTTTGCTGATAGCGGGTATGAGAACTTCAACAGCTTTTTTAAATACAGCAGCGGCGAAAGGATAAATGAAAAAGGCAAGAGGAATGTTCAAAGCCTGACAATCAAAAGACAAGGAGCTGCTGCAACGGTTTTCATTAAGCGTTTTAATTATCCTCATCTCAAGGATTTGGTCGGTTCATATTTTAGTTTTGGCAGAGTACTTTCGCAGGCTGCCGTGGAGTGGGAGAATGCGAATTTTCTTTTAAATAAAAACATAGGGACATATAAGCCGGTCTGCTGCGGAGAAAAGACGATATTTGGACTGGAGAGGAAATCTTTTTTTGTAAGTGAAAAAATAAAAGGGCAGTGCCTTACGGATTTTGTCGGAGAGAAATGGGATAGAATAAGCCGGCAGCAAAAAGAAGATTTACTGGCTGGGCTCGGCAGGTTCGTTCGAAAGATTCACAATGCGGGGATAAATTTTCCTGATTTGTACGTCTGGCACATATATTTGAATGATAACAGGCAAAGCGACAAGTTCGATTTTTCGATTATTGACCTGCACAGGATGCAGCAAAATGTCACTAAACGTGAAAAACAAATTCATAATCTTGGCAGGTTTAAGTACAGCATGCTGGATAAACATTTCGACGAGTCACTTTACAGGATATTTATCGAATCATATGCGGTAGGCGGCCGGTCGGAAGATGTGGATGAGCTGGCAGCGAAGGTTATAAAATATTCACATATAAGATTGGGCAAGAGAAATCAGAAGAAGTATTAGCAGCAGCCGGATTAAGTTAACGAGAGGCTAAGTTGAGCCAATCAGTTTAATGATTTGTTCGAGGTCGTTTGGCACTTCAATCGGCGGGTTAGAGAATTTGCCTTCTTTGTTTTTATGGTAGTTTACGGTCAGATTGGGGTCTTTCAGCAGGTGTCCGGTGAGTACGCAGGCTACTCTTTCGTCGTTTGCGATGACACCGTCGGCAACCAGATGTTTGAGACCGGCGATGGTTGCAGCGGAGGCTGGCTCGCAGCCGAGACCGTGTTTGCCGATAACAGCCTTTGCGTCTTTTATTTCCTCGTCGGGAACGGCCATCACCAGACCGTTGCAGATGTCGATTGTTCGCAGGCATTTTTTGAGGTTTACCGGCCTTGAGATTTCGATGGCTGAGGCTATGGTGTGCGGTGAGAAATTTTTCGCGGTCAGCTCGGCATAATAATCGTCGATAATTTTCTGGTCAACAGAGCCGTTGTTCCATTTGAGCTTTTTGACATTGACAAGATGCGTGAGTGTGTCGGCACCGGTTGAGTTGATTATTGCGATTCTTGGTATTTTTTTAATCAGGCCGAGGTCTTTGAGCTCACCGAAAGCCTTGCCGAATGCGCTCGAGTTTCCGAGATTGCCGCCGGGGACGATAATCCAGTCGGGGACGTCCCAGTTCAGGCCTTCGATGATTCTGTACATAATGGTCTTTTGCCCCTCAAGACGGAAGGGATTGAGGGAATTTAACAGATATAATCCAAGCTCGGTGCAGACGCTTTGGACCTGTTTCATACAATCATCGAAGTCACCGAGTATCTGAAAGGTTTTTGCGCCGTAATCCATAGCCTGGCTGAGCTTTCCGAAAGCGACTCTTCCGGAGCCGATGAAGACGATGGATTTCAGGCCGCAATGATGGCCGTACAGTGTCATAGATGCAGATGTGTTTCCGGTCGATGCGCAGGCGCAGGTTTTCGCATTCGTCATCATAGCGTGACTGAAAGCCGCCGACATTCCGTTATCTTTAAATGAGCCGGAAGGATTGAGGCCTTCGTATTCGAGGAAGAGACAGCCGGGTTTCATATTTACGTATTTTGCGACGCCGTCGTTTTGCTGCAGAATGGTCTGGCCTTCGCCGATCGTCACCCTGTATTTGTCGTCACAGAAGTTGAGCAGCTCTCTGAATCGCCAGACGCCTGAGAAGTCGAGGGAATTATTTCTTGTGGCCCAGCGTTTCGCGAATTCATTCAATTTTTTGGGTACGCGGATTTTGTCCCAGTTATATTTAGCATCGAGCAGCTCGCCGCATTTTGGGCATTTAAAGAGGACCTGCATTACGTCGAACTCGGCGCCGCAACCGGGATTGATACACTTCTGATACGCCTTGTCAGCCTGGTTTTTCATATGTAACTTTCGCCAATTAAAGAAGTTATCGTCTCTTTTAAATAATTCGGGTATATATCAAGCTTACTTAAATAATAGTAACCAGTTATTTTAACAGAAAATTGATTTTTGTTAAATGAAAATATGTCCGAGCCGGTATGAAATTGACAAATTACATCTGCGGGATTGCCTGTGAGTTAATTTTTTGTACAAGGTCGGGCAGCTCAGAGAGGCGGTTTACTCTGCAGGTGTCTTTGGGTTTTTTTTTGCCTTCGTTGGTATAGGCGGATTTTAGGACGGTTCTCATACCGGCTTTAAGAGCAGGTTTTATATCGGTGGAGATAAGGTCGCCCACGAAAAGGATATTTTGCGGTAGTTCGCCGATTTTCTCGGCAGCGGATTTGAAGATACGGACGTCAGGTTTTCTGAATTTGAATTGATAAGAATACAGACGGACAGCAAAAAAGTCGAGTATGTTAAATTGGCTGAGGTGCTTTTCGAGTGAGCTGCTGTGGATGAAGGTGTTCGAAAGGATGCCGAGCTTGAGGTTAAGATTTACAAGTGTGGTGAGTGTCCGGATTATATCGGATTCAACTTTAGCGAGTTTGCTCAAAGGCTCGTACCAGAACCAGGCGAGTTGCTGCCATTGAGAGTCGCTGAGCTTTAATTTACGGTTGACTTTTTTTAAGAGGGCAAGTGCATCGAAATCTTTTTTTATTATGTTCGAGAGCACGTAATGGATTCTCATATGGAAGAGATTTTTGAAGCAGTATCGTCTGAATTTTCCAACGGGCTGGCTGAGATTTTTCAGGAATGTGTAGGAGAGCCTGGCACTTTGTCGAAACAGCCTGGCAGTGTTGACCCTGCCGAAAGTTAAAAGGGTCTCGCCAAGGTCAAAGAAAACAGCTTTTATTTTATAATCATTTTTCTGCATTGTCGTAATCTTAATAAAAATGGTTTATCAGACAAGCAAAAAAGTGTGTATAATAAAAGTAAATTAGTGTTTGCCAGAGGGTTTGCTGGTGTTGTGAATAAATTCGATTCCGGACAAAGGGGTATCTGCTTGTCGAAGTGGATTGTATCAATTAGAGATGGAATAGGCCATCTTCTCTGGCCGGGAGTTTGTATTAACTGCGGACAAATTATCGCTGCCGAAGAAAAGGGGCTTTGTAAGAAGTGCAGCGAGGCTCTTGTCCGGGTGAGCGGGCCCGATTACTGCAGGCGGTGCGGAAGAGATGTGAGCAGGTATGCTATGATTGAGGGGGCGTGTTCTTTGTGTGAGAAGGAGACGATTTTTTTCGATGGTATCGCCCGCAGCGGGGTTTATGAGGGCAGCCTGAGGGAGATGATACTTTCGTTTAAGAGCGGCAGGGACGAACTTTGCAAGGAGCTTGGTTTTCTGGCAAGCAGCGCTCTTGAAGGCAGCGGCTTCTTCGAGGGGATTGATTTTTTTGTTCCTGTTCCGCTGCACTGGTCTCGAAGGCTTTCGCGCGGCTATAACCAGTCTTTGATTCTGGCCAGGCAGTTAAAACACCCGTCGGCGAAGATAAATACGGAGCTTGTCCGGATTCGCCGTACGAGGACACAGGCGTCTATGGTTACAGCCGGACAGCGCCAAAAGAATGTTGCGGGAGCTTTTGCGATGCGGTCGGGACACAGGCTAAAGGGCAGCAGAGTTTGTCTTGTCGATGATATAAAGACGACAGGCGCGACACTCAACGAGTGTTCGAGGATATTGAAAGAGGCCGGTGCTTCGAAGGTTTTTGCTCTGGTTCTGGGTGTTGCGGGACAGGATGCTTTTCTGATGTAATGTGCGATAGATAATCAGCAGCGGAGGATGTTTTTTTATTTTCCGGCGAAAAACAAAAAAATGTTTAGTCCTTTTATATTTTTTTGCTTTTTATAGAAAATAAGCCGGCGTCTCAAAGATTTTCATATTTAATGATAGCTTTGTATAAGCCGTTTATTCTTTGACCGTCAACAATAATCGGGGAATAATTTTCGTTTCTTGGCTGAAGACGGACTTTGTTGTCGGGTTCGAAAAAGACTCTTTTGAAAGTGGTTTCGTGCGGAGTGGTGAATCTGACAAAGCAGTCGTCACCGTTGCTTACATCAGCGGCCGGTGAGAAGACAACAATATCGCCTTCCTTGAATTTTGGTTCCATAGAATCGCCTACTACTCGTACGGCGAAGGAATTGGGGTCGTGCAGGTCCGGGCATCGGACGTAATCGTCTGCTACGCCGACGGGATAGTCCAAATCATCAAAATCGTTCGGGTATCCGGCTGCGACTTTGTTTATTACAGGTACCATTCTTCCGGCAGCAAGAGCGGGGTGTTGCTGCTCAATCTTGAGGTTGCTTTCCGAAAGAAGGCTGTCGAGCTGGTCGATGTCGGTTTTTTTCTGGATAAGATTTTTAATGAACTGTCGCCATTTTTTATTTTCAGCCTCAGCGGATTCGTAGCCGCTGCGAATGTCGGAGGGCATTTTTTCCATATGCGCGATGTGTATCAGCAGTCCCGGCTCGAAGTCGAGCAGCTTCTCGAGCTTTCTGAGCAGCTCGTCACCCGGAGGATTGTTGACCCTTCCGGTCTCGATGGTGGATAGATATGGTTTTGAGAAGCCGACTCTGCTGCTGACTTCGTCAAGAGTCAGTTTTAGCTGTTCCCGCTTTTGCCTTATTATTTTGCCTAATGACATAATATGAATTTTATCGTAAATATTTCAGATTTCAACAGTCAGTTAGGTAAGTAATTAACGAAATTTTATAAAAAAATCAAGTGTTTTAGCAGAATTTTCAGGCCTATAGCGATAATAACCAGTCCTCCGATTGCCTCGATTCTGCTTTCGAAGAAGTGGCCGAGCCTGCTGCCGATAAATATTCCAATGTATGAAAGTAAAAAGGTTATCAGTCCGATAATTATCGCTGCGGTTATGACTGAAGAGGTAATGATTGAGAGTGTAAAGCCGACAGCAAGGGCATCGATACTGGTGGCGACGGAGAGGATAATCACGACGAGGAATTTAGCCGGGTCCAAGCTTTTGCCGGCAGGTTTTATTTTGAATGATTCATAAATCATTTTTATTCCGACGGCTGTTAAGAGTACGAAGGCGAGCCAATGGTCGAATGTTCGGATATACCTGCTGACGGTCAGGGCGGCTGAGCAGCCTACCAGGGGCATTACCGCCTGGAAGATTCCAAAGAACAGGGCGATTCGAAAGGCGTATTTTATTTTTAATTTTTTGTAGATGGTGCCGCTGGCGATGGAAACAGCAAATGCGTCCATTGCCAGCGCGAGTGCTATGATAGTGACAGTGATTAGCTCCATAATCTAATTAATCGTTTCGATGTCACCGGGCATAAGAAAGAGCGTTTACATTTATGGTTGACATTTTTTACAGGGTTTTTTCCCGGCCTGGATGGCCTGTTCTCTGGTTTTGTACTCGATGCGGTTTTTGGGCAATATTCTATCGACCCAGGTGCAATCGGGCCTGTGGAAGACAGAGCTGTTTTTTGAGGCGATGTAAAACTGCTCGACCCTTTCTTTTTCTACAGGTGTTTTGGGTATTTCTTTCGGAATTTCAG
Source organism: uncultured Pirellulales bacterium (assembly GCA_964464635.1). Lineage (GTDB taxonomy): Bacteria > Planctomycetota > Phycisphaerae > Sedimentisphaerales > Anaerobacaceae > CAYLMG01. The sequence goes on from CAYXGT010000004.1 coordinate 23,747, forward strand.
CAGGTGTTTGCTGTTTTGCCGGCGGCTGGATGTTATTAAAATCATTGACGTCGGTCATGGGCGTTACGTAAGAGTTGGCCTGTTTGAAATCCGAGGCGAATTGCTCAATGTGCTTATTAACAAGGCTGGTCACGGATGTGAATTCTGCCTGAAGAGATTGGGCCTGTATTGTCTCCGCTGCTGTCCAGAGCTCGATTCGCAGGAAGGTCGCGAGGTTCCTTTCCAGGGTTACATCCGCGGAGAAGGAAGTTCGTACGTAAAGAGCCGGTGGTCTCGCAGGGTTGAGAATGATTTTGTCAACGTTGATTGTGATTGTGGGGATATTCTGGTATCTGGCTGCGAAGCCTCGTTCAATCAAAAATGCAATTCGCGGGTCGGATGCAGCGAGTCTTTGCTCGGCCATTGCGCCGAGGTCCCTGTATATCCATTCGGCTCTTCCGACAAGGGCATTTTGGTATATAACCACGACCCGAATCGCCTCGATTCCGACGAGAGCAGGATTGGGTAGTCCTGCTACCTGAGCCTGCCTTGTGCCTGCCGTATTTGAACCGAATAGATTGTTGCAGAGAAGCGCTGTAACCAATATTGGGAGAAGTGTTTTTTTAAGTTTCATATTTCACCGCTCCTTTCTGTGTATTTAAATTTATGTACGGGTATTTACGCTATTAAAGCAAGGGCGTCATCGACGTTCATCCCTTTTTTTATACCGACTGTTTCGCCCTTTTGATTTACTTTTGAGATTTTTCGTTTGTTGAATCGTTCGAGGGTGCCGATAGGATTTTCCGGTGAGCTTTCGACGAGGGCGGCGGCGACGTTATATTTCTGGCAGGCGTCGATATCTATAGCCGGGCAGGCGAGGAATCCTTTTGGGCCGGCAACGAGCAGGATATTGAATTCGGACCATTTGACCTGGATGCCCTCGAGATGTCCGTTGGCGGTTTGAAATGTTTTTGTGTTAATCTGCATATTTTATTCTCCGTTGGTTGTTAAGGCTCTGTCATACCGGTTTGCCGAGCAGTTCTGTTATCTCGGACAGTTTTTGCTCGAGCATCTCTTTGGTTCTTGCTTCGATGTTCAGCCGTAGCAATGGTTCGGTGTTGCTCGGCCGGCAATTAAACCACCATTCCTTGAAACGCACCGTTACTCCGTCGAGCCGGTCAACCTGGCCGCTCTTATATATATTTTCGAGCTCGTCCATCTTTGCCTGCTTATCAATGACCCTGAAGTTTATCTCACCGCTGTTAAAGTATCTTCTCAGCGGTTCGATGAGTCTGCTTACGGGCATCTCTGTCTGGCTGAGGATGTTAAGCATATGAATAAGGGTAATGACTGCGGAATCTGCGTAGAAGTTATCCTGAAAGTAGAAGTGTCCTGAGAGCTCTCCGCCGAAGATGCCGTGTGAGTCGCGGAGTGCTTTTTTCATAAAAGCGTGACCGACTCGTTCTCTTCGCGGCGTTCCGCCGTATTTCACGATTTCTTCGGAGACGACAAGGCTGCTTCTGAGGTCGTAAACGATGACGGATTTCGGTGACATTTTCAGAAAGTACGGTACCATCAGTGCGGTGATGAGGTCGCAGCTAATGTTTGTTGCGTTTTCGTCCACCATCATCATTCTGTCGGCGTCACCGTCGAAACAGATTCCGAAGTCGCACTGGTTGTTTTTTACAGCCTGTTTAACTTCGGCGAGGTTTTCCTCTACGAGCGGGTTCGGCTCGTGTTTGAAGGTGCCGTCGTGCTCGAAATTCAGGCCGATTATCTCGATAGGCAAATCCTTGAAGACGAACGGTATGACTTTTCCTGCCATTCCGTTTGATGCATCGACGGCGATTTTCAGTTTTCGCAGATTCGGGTTTAAGAACTTCAGGATATGTTTTTTGTAATCTTCCGTGAGGTCGAATTTTTCTACAGAGCCGGTCGGCCTGGCCTTTGTGTGCAGCAGGGCCAGGGCGATATGCTCGATGTCCCTGAGGCCGGTGTTGACGCCGATTGGTTTTGCCTGCAGGCCCGAGATTTTGAAACCGTTGTATTGTTCGGGATTATGCGAGGCAGTGACCTGGACGCCGCCGCAGGTGCCCAGATAATTGATTGCGAAATACATCTGCGGTGTGTCAATCATTCCTATATCGATTACGTTTGCTCCGGTTGAATTCATACCTTTTGTAAGCGCATCGGCGAGCATCCTGCTGTGGCTTCTCATATCGTGACCTACGCAGATGCTGTGACAGTTTGCCATTCCTCTTTCGTAACCTGTCAGCATCGAGCGCAGAAAGCGTGCGCTTGCGTAGCCGATTTTCCAGGCGGTGTCTTCGTTTATCTGCTCGCCGAAGATGCCCCTGATATCGTATGCTTTGAAGATTGCAGGGTCCATTGTTTACTCCTTTTTTTGCCGGTCAGCCTTAAGCTGACAATTAGTCCTTAAAAGTCAACGGCTGTGAACTCGATGCTGTCGTTTGTGCAGCTTATTATATATTTATATCCTTTTTTTTGTAGAAGTCAATAAAAGATAGTTTTAGCAGCAGGTAAATTGGTTTATGGGCCTGATATGTAAATATTATTAAGGTTTTGGGCGGAGCTTGAGAAAAAATAAGGGATATTGATTATTTTATTTTCGGCAGGTTAAAGAAAATTCTGCTGGTGCCGGTTACGGTTTGGATGAAGTTTTCGAGGCCGATATTTTTCAGCTCTGCCAGGAATTTTGCGGTGTGGATTAGAAGGGCGGGCTCGTTTATTTTTTGCTTTCGCATCGGCTCGGGTGACATATAAGGACAGTCGGTTTCAATCATAAGCTTTTCGGAGGGAACGATTTCGGCGGCTTCGCGCGTTTCTTGAGCGTTTTTGAAGGTGACCTGGCCGGTGAATGAGATGTAAAAACCTTTTTCGAGGATTATTTTTGCCTCTTTGGCTGTATAGCCGAAACAATGAAAGACGATTTTGCTGACGCCTGTACCGTGCTTGTCGAGTACATCGAGTGTGTCGTCAAATGATTCTCGTGAATGTATGATTACGGGCAGGTTCGTTTCGGCGGCGATTTGCAAATGTGCGGCGAAGAGTCTTGTTTGCTCTGCCGGGCTGGAAAAATCGTAGTGAAAATCCAGACCTGTTTCACCTATAGCGACGACTTTTTTGTTTTGGGCAAACTGCTTTAGCTGTTTGATGTCGTCGTCGGTGACTTTATTTGCTTCGTGAGGATGAATGCCGACGGCGACGTAGAGGCCGTCGAATTTTTCAGCGAGCTCGAGGGCTTTTTGGTTTTCGGTGTTGTCGGTCCCGACCGTAATCCAGGCGGTTACGCCAGCGGCTCTGCTGCGTTGCAGGACGGCTTCGATATCGCCTTCAAGCTGCTCAAAAGTTAAGTGGCAGTGAGTATCTATAAGTTCCATTATTGGGCAATAGTAACTTTTGTTGGTGATTTTGTAAATACGGGAGCTTATCTTACGAAGGCGTTTTTGTAATGGTTAATCTGTTCAGCGCCGGCTATGTCGAGTGTGATTGTGACAACGTCAAAACGATAAGGGCGGTTTTCTATTTTCTTAACAGCTAAAAAGTAGCGGGCGGTTTTATATATTTTTTGCTGCTTTTCGGTTGTGATGAGTGTTTCAGCGGGTGTGAAGGACTCATTTGCTCTTGTTTTGACTTCGACAAAGACAATTGTACGGTTTGGGTCAACCATAATCAGGTCGATTTCACCGGCTTTGCAGGAGTAATTTTTTGCAAGGGGCAGCAGGCCTTGAGCTTTGAGAAATTTTTCGCAGCGTTTTTCACCCCATCGGCCGAGAAGTTTTTGGTTGTTTAACAGCTTTTGTTTTTTTAACAGCAGCATAGTCTTAAAGAGTTTTTCCGGTGGTGTATGGTTTTTACCGGCCGGCAGTTTTTACTTTGCAGCTGTGTGGTCGGTGTGTCTGTGTGCCAGCCGAACGGATTTGCCGGCTCTTTTTCGCAAAAAGTATAGTTTTGCCCGTCTTCTTTTGCCGCTTCTTACCGGTTTTATGTCGATGATGTTCGGCGAGTGGAGGGGAAAGATTCGTTCGACACCTTCATTTCCCACCATTCTTCTTACGGTAAAGGTCTGATTAATGCCTCGTCCACGGAGGGCGATTACGGTTCCCGTAAAGACCTGTGTACGCTCCTTATCACCTTCTTTTATCCTGCAATAAACATCGACGGTGTCGCCGGTCTCAAAATGCGGGATGTCTTTTTTCAGGTTCTTGCCTTCGACTGTTTCAAGCAGTTTAGTTTTCACCGGTATATTTCCTGTTTTATTTTAATTCAACACTTTATCTTGAGCGTCCTTCAATATTAAGTTAGCCCGAGATTATAGCTGATTTCAAGATTAAGGCAAGTATTTTTATGTAATTTATTTATCGAGCAGGTCAGGTCGCCATTTTTGTGTTCTTTCGATGGTTTGCTGCTGTCGCCATTCGGCTATTTTTTTGTGGTCTCCGGAGAGAAGAATATCGGGCACTTTCATATCTCTAAAGACCTCAGGCCTTGTATATTGAGGATATTCGAGGCAGCCGGCGATTGATTCGCTGAAGGATTCGTCGAGGGCCGAGGTTTCATCGCCGAGTGTGCCGGCCAGAAGTCTTACGACGGCGTCAATAATGACCATAGCGGCCAGCTCGCCGCCACTGAGGACATAGTCGCCGATTGAGATTTGCTCGGCGTCGAGGCCTATGCGTATTCTTTCATCGAATCCTTCATATCGTCCGGCAATGAGGATAAGACGCTTTTCTTTGCTCAGCTCGACGGCTTTTTTCTGGTCGAATTTTTGTCCCTGGGGCGTCAGCAATATGGTTCTGCCTTTATCGGCTGACAGTTTGCGGACGCATTCTGCGCAGTCGAATATGGGCTGGCACATCATCACCATACCCGGCCCGCCGCCGTAAGGTTTGTCATCGACCTTTTTGTAGCTGTCGGTGGTAAAGTCCCTGACGTTCGTAAGGACTATCTGAATGATATTATTATCCTGTGCCCTTTTTATAATCGAGTGCGCCAGCGGTGATTCGAACATTTCGGGAAATAATGTCAAAACGTCAATTCTCATAGGAATTTATTATATAGAAAGAAGGTTTTTAAAAAAAATAAAAAGAAAATTACCCCCGAATAATCCACAGGATAAAATTCGGGGGCTATATATTTTTATTGATTTACTGGCTTTCTTCTGTTTTTTCCTGCGGTTTTTCTTTTTCGGTTTTTGCTTCTTCGGGCTTAGTCTTTTCCTGCTCTGCTTTTGGTTTTTCGGCCTTTGCTTTTTTCTTTTTTGTCGGTTTTTCTTTTTCAGGTTTGACTTCAGCGGTCTTTTCAGGCTCTGCTTCTGGTTCCTCGGCCTTTGGTTTTTCTTCTTTTACCGGTTTTTCTGCTTTTGTTTCTTTGGCCTTAGCCTTTTCCTGTTCTGCTTTTGCTTCTTCGGCCTTGGCCTTTTCCTGTTCTGCTTTTGCTTCTTCGGCTTTTGCCTTTTCCTGTGCCTTTATCTCTTCGGCCTTTGCTTTTGCTTCTTCGGCTTTTGCTTTTTCCTCTTCTTCCTTGGCTTTTTGTGCGGCGACTTTTTCAGCTTTTGTGAAGAACTTTCCCCTGGCCCGTGCGATTTTTCTGGCCTTTTGACGTTTTATTTTTTCCTGCTCAGCGTATTTATTGCTGATACCTTTTCTCAGGAGTATCTGTGAGACTGAGTCGGATGGTATAGCACCTTTGTCGAGCCAGTATTTGACTCTTTCGATGTTGAGGACAATCTGTTTTTCGACATCTTTTTCGATGGGGTCGTAATGACCGACCTTTTCGAGGATTTTACCGTTTCCCGGTGCTCTGCCGTCAATGGCGTTGATTCTGAAAAATGGTCTGTGTCTTCTTCCGATTCTTGACATTCTTAGTTTTACTGCCATAATCTTTCCCTTTCTTTAATAGTATATAATCAATATTCGTGATTCATACAAGGCTAATCACGAAACACGTTTATTTTTCAGACAGGATAACAGGATAACTCTTATCTTTATCTTGTTAATCAGTTTCTAAATCCTTGACCTTTCGTTTAACCTCAACTTTTTGCTCTCCGAAGTTCAATATCAGGCCTACCGGTTTACCGGTTGCAACCAGATAGTTTACCAGTTGTATTTCATGGGCCTGCGTAATTTGCCTGGCTGATTTTAATTCCAATATGACAGTATCTTCAACCAAGATATCTGCCTTGAATTCTCCAACGACTTCGTTTTCATATTTTACAATAATTGGTTTTTGCGATTCAGCCCGAAGATTATTTTTTCCTAATTCAATCATTAAGCATTTTTCGTAAACAGATTCCAGGAAACCGAAACCCATCTTATTATATACACTGTAAGCAGCAGCAATAATTTCCTTTGTGAGCTCTTCATACTGCATATTTTGTTTATCTTGCCAATCTTGTTTACCTGTCCATAAATATTAAGATAGTGTTTTCAATCCTGTTATCCTGTCCATATATTTTACGAGACACGTTTGCAATGCAGGGCGTAGCCGTTAAAGAAAATTGCAAGGTTTGCAGGGTCAACCTGGGCGTCGCCGGCGATTTTCTGGACCTGCTCATCGGTCAGCTCTGCTGCTTTTGCTTTTTCCTCGTCTGTCATAATGGCTACAGCTTTTTTAAATTCTTTCAGCTCTTCGGCACTCGGTGCGACGAGCATAGCTAATTCGGTGTCGCCTCTGATGTCGGCGAATTGGGTTCTTATCAGCCTGCCGTAATCGCTGTTAACGAATTTTTCCAGTTTTTGGATATACGTGTCAATGGAAATTTTTGGTTTCATTATCTTCGTTTAATTTTTCCTCTTCGCATTATTTTTCTTTTTCTTTTCGAGCGCTGCTTTATTTTTCTTCCCGAGCTCATAGCTGCCGAGAGCGAATCCATATTCAGGCCTCCGGAGAACAGGGCCTTGAGTCCGCCGAGTTTTCCGCCTGAGACAGCTTTTAGCATATCTCGGCTTCTTTTGAAAGTCTTAACCAGGCCTGAGACGTCGTTCGGCTGGACACCCGCACCGGCGGCGATGCGCCTTCGTCTGGATGAGTCTATGAGTTCGGGGTCGCGTTTTTCTGTCTTTGTCATAGAGTGGACGATGCCTTCGGTCTGTTTTAGCTGATTGTCGTCGAAGTCGAGGTCTTTTAGCTGGGAGCCGACGCCGGGCATAAGTTTGAGCATATCCTTCATACCGCCCATTTTTTTCAGGGCCTGCATCTGTTTGAGAAAGTCGTTGAAGTCGAAGCTGCCTTTGGCCATTTTCTTCTGCATTTTCAGTGCTTCTTCGGCTTCGAACTGACCCTGTGCCTTTTCGACGAGAGTTACGACGTCGCCCATACCGAGTATTCTGCTCGCCATACGTTCGGGGTGGAATTCTTCGATTTTATCGAGCTTTTCGCCTATACCGATAAATTTGATTGGTTTTCCTGTAACGGCTTTTACGGATAGTGCTGCCCCGCCGCGGGCGTCACCGTCGAGCTTGGTAAGGATTACGCCGTCAAGCTCGAGGCGGTCGTTGAATTCCTTGGCGCTATTGACGGCGTCCTGGCCGGTCATAGAATCGCAGACGAGGTAAATCTGCTGCGGCGTGACAGCCTTTGCGACGTTCGAGATTTCGTTCATCATATCTTCGTCGATGTGCAGCCGGCCCGCGGTGTCGAGTACGACGACGTTGAAGTTATTGTCTTTCGCGAATCGTATGGAATTTTTTGCGACCTTTATAGAATCCCTGCTGTCTTCGCTATAGACTTCTATGTTGGTCTGCTCACCGAGGATTTTCAATTGTTCGATGGCTGCCGGTCTTTGCAGGTCGTCGGCGACGAGCAGGGGATGTTTGCCGTTTGAGACGAGGTATTTTCCGAGCTTTGCTGCGGTGGTTGTTTTGCCGCAGCCCTGCAGGCCGGCGAGCATAATGACGGTCGGACCGGGCGAGACGAAGTAGATTCTGGTATCGACCGGGCCCATAAGCTTTGTTAATTCATCCTGGACGATTTTAACCATTACCTGGCCCGGATGCAGGCTTTTGATTACCTCTGCGCCGAGAGCTGCCTGTTTGACGTCTTTGCAGAACTGCTTTACGACGTTGTAGTTGACGTCGGCTTCAAGCAGGGCCTTGCGGACGTCATGCATAGCGTCTGAGACATTCGCTTCGGTGATTCTGCCTCTGCCCGAAAGAGAGCGAAATACAGAGTTCAGTTTTTCAGTCAGTGAATCAAACACAATTTTTACCTAAAACTTAAATATTGGTTAAAGAACTTTCAACAGCTGAAACTCAGAATTCTAAGGTCAAAAAGGTCTTTTTGCAAGAGGAAAATAGATAGAGTTAATGCCGTTTGGGCGAGTATCAGGTCATAGTGGTTTTTTTTATTATCTGCTCCGGGCGCGGAAGATATAGTTAGACTGTCCACTGTGGACTCTTTTTAATGAATCGGTTCTGCCAGTACAGGCCGAAAAGGGTCGGTATTATCATAACGGCGGGGATAAACCATTTCGGGCCGAAAAAGAGCTCCTGAATCCTGTCAGAGGTTTCGGAGTACCGGTACAGCAGAGCTACCAGCCCGGAGACCAGAAGTGCTGAGCCGCCCATACTTGAAAAGAGCATAACAGCGATTTTGAAGACGATAAAGGAAATCATTCCCCCTGCGACGACACCGGTGATACCGCCGGCCCAGAGGTATTGCTCGGGCAGTTTTGCGGCGTACCAGAGACCTGCAGTTGCGATTCCACCGGCGATGGCACCGAGGATGCCGACAGCCCACCTCATCAGTGGGATAGCGACGATGCCGGCGACAATGCTGAGTATGATGCCGAGCAGCGGATTGTCGGGAGTACCCATTTTATTGCTTATCAAAAGTCCTGCGATAAGGCCCAAAATTGCGAAACAAATAATGGTCAGTGCCTTGAAGACGCGCCAGCCGTAAAAGAGGCAGACGGCACCGAACGAAACGAACGTCAGGGCTTCAAGTATATCGAGGTTGGTAATATGCTGCCAGATGAGGTCAACCGGTACGACAGTGCTTTTAGCGGCAGTTTCTTCGCTTGTTCCAGCCGTTTGTGCGAGAATGGTAAAAAAGTCCATCTTTGTGCCTCCAAATATTCCTAAGTTACCTATCTTTATATCTCTTTCGCTCAGTTTTCAAGGATTTTTTTGCCTGTTTGCACAGCAAAAGCTGCTCGAAGAGGCCAAAACCGGCCATTATTGCGAAAATAGCGGCAAAAAAGTACTGTTTTTGAATTATATAGCTTACCGGCTGAGAGCCTTTGTAAAGCAGCAGCATAACCATGCCGGCAAAGATCATAGCGGTTCCAATGACCGATAATATCAAAGCTGAAAGCAGACGCGGCATGATTGAGCCGCCCGAAAGCAAGAGAGCAATAATGGTAAATGTGATGGCTCCAGCGGCTGCGAATCCGATTGCGTGGTTTATGCTTTTTCCGGTCGAAAAATAGCCGAGCAGGGCACCGGCGGTCAGGCCGATTATAGCAAAGCTGATTTTTCTGAAGCTCGAGCCGGCCAGCCAGATTATAATGCCGACAATCACAGCAACTGTGCCGGGGCCGATTAATAGAATCGGCTTTATCTGGGCGGCTGAGGCTTCAAGCTCTTTTGCGAAATCGATAATATGGTCCACGTATAAAATGCCCCTTTTTAACTCAGTATCCGGATTAAGAGCATACATTCTTAGTCGTAAGTGCTAATCGCTTATTACGATATTTATCGGCCTGTTAGAGTAACTTGCGTTAGGGCGGAAGGGATTTTTCATAGCTGTGTTTTTTGAGGATTGAATGCGGATGAGAGGAGTCGAACCTCCACGAGCGTAAAGCCCACAGGCACCTGAAGCCTGCGCGTCTGCCAGTTCCGCCACATCCGCGGCTACGGTATTAATCTGACACGGATTAACACTGATTTACACTGAAAAATAAAGCGTTCAACTAAAAATACTAACAATTTACAAGTTGAAGTCAATGTTTTTCATTCTGGTCTTTTTTCAAATAGAGTGTTTGTGTTGGGAATGCGAACTCGATTCCCTCAGCTTCGAATCGCTTCATCATCTCAAGATTTACCTTTTGGTTGACCTCGTGAAAGAGCCAGTAATCCGGAGGATTTACCCAGTAGGATATATAGATATTGAGCGAGGAGTCATTGAAATCGCTGAAGTAAATCCTGGGTGGTGTTTCGGGGTCGGTATTGACTTCGGGGACTTTTTCGAGGATTTCCTTTATGATTTCGACGGCTCTTTCGGCCTTTTTGTGGCCTGAATCGTATGTGATTGTGATGTTCGAGGTTCTTCTGATATACGGGCGTTTGCCGATATTTACTACAAGGGAATTTGTGATTATGCTGTTTGGAACGGATACGAGATGGCCCTCGAGAGAGCGAATTTTTGTGCTTCTGAAGCCCACCTCCTCGACGAATCCGCGGTTACCTTCGATTTCGACAAGCTCATCTACCTGGAAAGGCCGGTCGGCGAAAATGGTAATTGAGCCGAAAAAGTTTGCGAGCGTATCTTTTGCTGCGAGTGCGATAGCAACACCGCCCAGGCCTGCACCGAGCAGGATTGATTTGACGTCCTGATGAAGGACATTGTCAACGATGTGTATTACAGCGACTATTGCAATAGTGATGCGCAGAGCCTTTCGGACAATGGGTACGAGCATATCATCGAGCTTTGTGTGTGTCTTGCTCGTCCATTTGTAGAGGTAGTGTTCGACAAGGTCAACGAGTTTGTAGAGGGCATAGGCGATAGCGATAGCGGCGACAGCCTGTGAGACTTGTATCCAGGTTGTTTCGACCGTAGGGCTGATACCCCCACTCGGAGGGACGGCTTCGGGATCGGCAAAGACCATACAGAGCTTTGCTGCATATATACCGAGGGCAAAAAAGATTACGGAAATCGGCTTGTTAATGCATTTTAGAAATAATGTCAGAATTGTAATACCCTTTTGCTTTTCTTTTTTCAGTGTGTAGCTGCTGATTGCGAACTGGACAATCCTGCTGATAATCAGTGTTACAATTATTGTCAGCAGGACAAGAATGTAGCGCCAGATGGGATTGTTTTCTGCAAGCTCGTAATTGAAAATGTTAAGATAACTATTACCTTCAGCGAGGATATTATTAAGTTTTTGTGTCAGCATAGAGACCCTCTTAAAAAAGTTATAATAATCGAACCGGGTTTTTAATAATACTAATGAACAAAGCTGTATAGTCAATAATCATTTTGCTGAAATGGAGTTGTTGCAAGCATTATATTTGGTTTGTTTTTGCTTTACGTGGGCAAGCTGTTCTGGGACAATAATGTTCTGAATATTGTTTTGTGTTAATTGTCAGCCGGCAAAGGAGATTGAAATTATGTGGATTGTTATTGCTGTAATTGCGGTGGTTTTGGTTGTTATTGTATTGATTTATAACAGCCTGATCGCAAAGAAGAACAGGGTAGCGAGTGTTTTCAGCACAATCGATGTTATGCTCAAGAAAAGATATGATCTTGTACCGCAGCTTGTCGAGACGGTCAAAGGATACGTACAACACGAGAGGGGCCTTCTGGAGAGGATAACCGAGCTTCGCTCGAAGGCTGCTGCCGGCAGGATGAGTGATAATGATGCAGTTATTTTGAATAATGAATTGGCGAAGCTGTTGAGCAGGCTGTTTGTAGTTGTGGAGAATTACCCTCAGTTGAAGGCAAATGAGAATTTTATGCACCTGCAGAGAACGCTCACCGAGCTCGAAGAGCAGCTCTCGGCGGCAAGGCGGGCGTTTAACGCTGCTGTCAACGACTATAACAATGCGGTTGAGATGTTCCCGACTAACATCGCAGCCTCGATGATGGCCTACAGGAGAAAAGATTATTTCGAAATCGCCGAGGATGAACGCAAGAAGGTCGATATAAATATTAAATAAGAATATTAATCCGCAGACGACGCAGATTATTTTTCACCACAGAGGTCAAAGTCATAGGGACTCCTTACGGAGAGAACGCAGAAATATTATATCATAAATACTTGACTGTTCCTTTTTTAAATAGGTAAACGTCCCCAATTATTAATTTTGTATATTTGAAATTTGATTTTTTATATTTGATTTATCTCCGCGTTCTCGGCGACCTCTGCGGTTAATATTTTCACTTTTTTTGTCTTATATTTTCATTGAAATCTGTGAAATCAGTGGCCAAATTTCTTTTTTATTTTTACTTTGTATATTTGAGATTTGATTTTTTATATTTGATTTGTCTCTGAGGTCTCTGCGAGCTCAGCGGTAAAAAAATCCGTGCGAATCCGTGTAATCCGTGGTTGCAAAATTATTATTTTTTCATTGATTATATCGCCTTAATTTGTATAATACCAATAATTGGGGGAGGCCCCGAAAACAGGGCTGCGGAGTCCCGCACGAAAGGCCAGCAGGCCAAGTCAAATATAATTGCAACTTCTTATTTATCAAGGATTTATAAATGTTCACGAGTATCAAGCATCTAGAATCCAGCATTAATAATCCTACCTCCACCCCCACTTCATCATTCCTTGTTCCTTGTTGGATACTTGTCCGGCGTAGCCTTGGCGAAGACGGATTCAATATTCGTTTTTCCCTTCGCCCTCTTTTAAGGTTTTTATGTTTGCGATTACGGCTCGGTGCATGCGAGCCCGTTATTACTAAAGTATCGCTGGGTTTTTGAAGTTTATTATGCCATCATAATTTATATCACTGGTTAGATACGCACGATTTTTGCTACTTTACCGGCCAGTCGTATGGACGTACGACAGCCAAACATTCGTGAATTCCAACAGATCTTCATAGTTGATCTTACCATCTTCATATAGATCAGCAGGCAGTCCGCTGCCAGTTTGCATCCAGAAAGTAGCGAACCTTGCGAAGTCCTTAAATTCGACTATGCCTAAATGTGCGCTGGGCACGAAACCACCCAACAGTTCATATTGACCACCTTCTGAGTATGGTGCATTTTGCTGACCTATCATGCCGATTAAAGTATATTGTTTACCACTGCTTATTCCGCCGCCATCAATAGTATGCTGCTGCAACGTATTAGCTACGCTGCTCTGGGAAAAAGACCAGGAAAATAGAACAGTAGTTCCCAAGAAAACAAAACATACTATTTTGGCTGTTATCATTTTATGGAGCTTTGATTTTAACATTAATAAATCTCCTTAGAATTAACATTCACTATCAGACTAATTATAAATTCAAATACAAATATAAGCCTGCTCCGTGTCACTGTCATTTTCCTCTCTTGAAACTTTTATTGTACTTGTTCCCAAAATGGTCCATGGTAAGAATCTGACTGTACCGTCGTAAATTTAAAAAAGATTAGCGTATTTTTATTCTCCCACTGGCACCCACCAAATTCTTGCCGAACCATAAGAGCCGTTATCATCAACCATCCAATAATCACCCTTTTTTACTGGAATACAAAAAGGATACTGGTTACCGCCTGTTATACTACCGGCAGAATAAATATGAGCTATAACCGTAGTCGGAGGACTTTCGGAACCTGAAAGTATTTCACAAATATCGCCGTCATCAAGATTTGATGTATTCCCGAACACAAAACCATCGGTTGCTGCAAAATATGTCGCGTTGTTTTCTTTGCTCGCCCGGGAACCGAAAGCAAGAGATTCCCAACTGGCAAGGCCACTGGAGTTCGATGTAAGGACTCTGCCTTCTGCTTGTGTGCCATCGGTAATCTTAATTTTACCATTAACATCCAACTTCGATGCCGGACTCGTCGTCCCGATACCAACATTGCCCGAAAACGCAGCATCGCCCGCTACATCCAGCTCCTGAGAAGGGCTCGTTTTCCCAATGCCAACCCTGCTACTTGAAAAATCGCCGTATATCAGAACATCATCACGCGAATTGGCAATGTACAGCTTGTCCGAGCCGGTTTCATAGTAACCTGCCTCGAAACCGATAAAAATATTGCTATTTCCCGTGGTGTTAGAGAAGCCTGCCTGGTATCCTAAAAATGTGTTGTTATTGCCTGTAGTAGTTCCTCCTGTCTCCAAACCAACAAGAGTATTACCGTCGTGCACTAATAGGCCGCGTGTTTGCTGAGAGTACAGTGAATATGGAACGGGTGTTATCTTTTGCCGTGGGCTCAGTTCTGTAAATTCGCATGGATCATTCTGATCTCCAGGTCTTACACCTATCTGAAGCCATCTGGCATCACCATTAAAAACACTGCTGCCGAAATCTAATTCTACCGTAAAGTAGCCATCGAAGACATCCACGTCGGGAACATTTACATCGTTGCCCAGCTCCGTGCCATCGTCGTTCATATCGAAAAGACCGAACGAAAAATCATACTGCCCATTGGCAGGAATGTCTTCATCAAAGAGCATGCCAATGTAGGTAAATGCTGTACCCATGCTTTCTGCATAGGCTCCGCTGCCTTGGCTAATTACAATCACCAGGGCAACAGCCAAAAATGAGACTAATCTTAAATTCTTCATTTTTAATCCTCCTTAGAGAAAGTAAAAACATTATTTTTAAAAGGTCACCCTTCATATACGGCACTTTTTAAAGTAAAGATTGAACAACCATTGCGGAAAAAAATTGTTGTACCTAAAATGATAGATATAGTATGATTTATATCTGAATGTTTACTTCCTCCTGAAGCATCTTGTTGACTTTCACACCTCCTCATTGCTTTTCCTATCCGATAAGAAGCTATAGTGGGAGTTGACAGAAACCTCCTGCTTCCGTGGAAATATTCCATTTAGTATATTAAATGCCTTAACATTTGTCAATCAAAATCTCAAATTTTCTGGGCAAGAATCACTATTTCGCAATACCGCCCCCCCCAAGCTCCCCTCTGTCTTCTGAATTCTGGATTCTGACTTCTGAATTCTTTTTTTATTATTGAACATATCGCCTTAATTGGTATAATACTCCTAACTGGGGGAGGCCCCATTCCGGGGCTGCGGAGCTCCGCACGTTTAAGAACAGCCCGCCCTGAGCTTGCCGAATGGGCAGTTCAAGTCATAATTTATTAGTAACTTCTTTTATATTAAGGACTTATAAATGTCCACGAGAATCCAGCATCTGGAATCGAGTATCAAATATCGAGATTACAGTTACTTACGTGCCTATAAGGCACCTCTACATCTGTCGAGAAAGCTCTACAAATCAACCCTTTTTATGCAAAACAAAGCCAATTTGTACCACGGATTTGGCGCCCGTGTGTCATCGCTAAGTGTCTGTAATATAAGAAGATATGTAAATGTACACCCTGTCGGTTTACACGAAAACCGCCCAAAAAACGAACCCAAACGAACCCAAAACGAACCCAATTCGTATCACGGGCATCCTGCCCGTGGCTCATCGCTAAGTATCTGTGGTATAAGCAGATATGTAAATGTATGTCCTTCTGGATTATCCGAAAACGAGCGAAAAAACGAACCCAATTTCAAACCCAATTCTGTTAAAATAGGTAACCTCCGACGGCCCACTCCATCCAGAAACGTTTTTCGATTTTATTCTGTATTCTGTGTTCTGTGTCCTGTATCCTTTTTTGTGCCGATTATGACTATAAACTGCTGGCAGATGTTCGAAAGGAGTCCTAATGAAGACGGTTGAAGAGTTGCATGAGTTTTTTCGCACTGAGCTGCTGACAGATTTACAGGTGATTGAGCGGCAGCGCAGAAAAGTTGCCGGCCGGGTCGCGACAGCCGCGGCTGTTATTTTCGGCTTAGTGGCGGTTTTTGCAATTGCTTTGATTGCCGGAAGCGGTGAGTTTGGTTTTATTATATTGGCGATGGTAATAGGTACAATGGTATTTATATTCGTATGCAGGGCGATAACAAAAGGCTATGTCTCGGATTTTAAGGCAGGGCTGATAAGAAGAATTGTCCGTTTTATAGATGAGCATCTCAGCTATGAGCCTGCGGAGTGCATACCAAAGTCCGTCTTTATGGCCTCGAAGATATTTCAGACTAAGCCGAACCGCTATAAGGGTGACGACCTTGTGGCCGGTAAGATTGGTGCCACACAGATACGATTTTCAGAGCTGGATGCGGTTCATGAGAGCGGCTCAGGCAAGGATCGAAGCAGGGTTACGATTTTTAAGGGTCTGTTTTTTATAGCGGACTTCAATAAAAATTTCAGAACGGAGACGGTTGTGCTGCCTGATACTGCCCAGAAGCTTTTCGGCAGACTGGGTCAGAAACTGCAGTCGATGAACGTTTTCAGAGGACAGCTTATCAAGCTTGAGGACATCGAATTTGAGAAGCACTTTGTCGTTTATGGCGAGGACCAGGTTGAGGCCAGATACATCTTGTCACCGGGCCTGATGAAAAGAATTGTGGACTTCAGGCAGAAAACCAGCCAGAAAGTATATTTATCCTTTGTCGGCTCGATGGTGTTCGTAGCGATTTGGCTAAACCGGAATCTTTTTGAGCCGCGGTTATTTAATACGCTACTTGATTTCGAACCTATAAGGCAGTACTTCGAGGACCTTCAGCTTGCGATAGGGATTGTGGATGATTTGAATTTGAACACGCGCATCTGGAGCAGGCAGTGAGGCGGTTTGGTGACATTGAGCAGGTAACGGAGTAGTTTGATGGCGATAGTGACATTGTGTGATATACATAAATCGTTCGGGTCCGAGATCGTATTCGATAAGCTTAACCTTCAGCTCCAGCCGGGTGAAAAGGTCGGGATGGTTGGGGTGAACGGTTCGGGTAAAAGCACTATTCTGAAACTGATTACCGGCCAGGTTGCGCCTGATAAGGGCGAGATTATACAACAAAAAGGGCTCCGGATCGGATATTTGGCACAGGAGGCGAGTCTCGATAGGGGCAGGACGGTAATCGAAGAGATGTACGCGGCTCTGGAAGCTGTTTTTGCGCTGCATGATAAGATTCATAAGGTCTCGAAAGAAATGGAGCGGCTGGAGGCCAAGGCGTTAAAAAGGAAAATGCAGCAGTATGACCGGCTGCTGCACAGCTTCGAGCTGGAGGGCGGATATGAGTATGAGATACGGATAAGGGTAACGCTGGCAGGGCTCGGTTTCGAGCAGAATCAGTTCGAAGATAAGGTATCATCTTTGAGCGGCGGACAGTTGTCAAGGCTCGGATTGGCGAAGGTTCTGATGCAGGAAAGCAAACTTCTGCTGCTGGATGAGCCGACGAATCATCTTGATTTGCAGGCGACGGAATGGCTGGAAAAGTTCCTCAGCAGCTACAAAGGTGCTGTGGTTGTGATAAGTCATGACCGGTATCTGCTTGACCGGATAGCGGAGAATATAATTGAGGTGGGCGATCGCAGGGCGAAGGTCTGGAAAGGCAACTACAGCAATTATCTTGCGTCGAAGCAGGTAATTGCAATTGAAAAGCAGAGGCAGTACAAGCAGCGGGCGGAAATGGTTGAGCAGACGGTCGATTTTATCGCCCGTAATAAAGACCAGGAGGGAATGCGTGGTACGGCACGCGGCAGAAAGAAAAGGTTAAAAAGGTTGTTGAAAGAAAATCCTGATTTTCTTGAGAAGCCGCGAGAGCAGAAGACAATCAGTTTTTCCTTCTCGAAAAGACAGAGCCGCAGCGAGCTTGTTCTTCGATGTGAGGGTCTGAGCAAATGTTTCGGTGATAAAAAGTTATTCGAGGCTTTGAGCTTCGATATTCTGCGCGGGCAGCGGTTTTGTATTACGGGGCCTAACGGCAGCGGTAAGACAACTTTTCTCAAGCTTGCCCTCGGTGAGCTTGAGCCTTCCGCAGGGACGATTCGGATGGGCGAGAATCTGAGTATCGGCTATCTTGACCAGCATTCGTTAACGCTCGATGCGAACAGGACGGTTCTGGATGAGGCATTGTCGGCCGAACCAAAACTTTCCACTGAGCAGGTTCGCTCGGTACTGGGGACATTTTTGTTCTGCGGCGACGATGTTTTCAAAAGGTGCGGTGAGGTCAGCGGCGGTCAGCAGAGTCGTTTGATGCTGTGCAAGCTTGTCTTGAGCAGGCCTGATGTGCTGATACTGGATGAGCCGACAAATCATCTGGATATACAGTCGCGGGAGATGCTCGAGCGGGGGTTGGCTGAATACGGGGGGACAATTATTGCGGTCAGTCATGACAGGTTTTTTCTGGACAGGATAGCAGAGAGGCTTCTTGTGATGGGTATAGGCCGGGACGGCAGCAGGGAGATTGGAAATGCGGAGATGTTTTCGGGAATTGAGGTCTATTCGCTTTATTCAAAAGAGATTTCTCGTCGCAGAGAACAGGCCCAGGAAGAGAAATTCGGCAAAGCCAGGAAAGACCGTAAGGGAACAAAAGAGCAAAAGAACAAGACACCGGAAGAATTGAAGCGGTTCAATAAATACTCGGCTGAACAGATTGAGCAGATGATTATCGAGCTCGAGCAGGAAATAGCCCAGATGAGGGAGCGTTTCGGAGAGGGTGAAATTTATAAGAATGTTCAGCTTCTGCAGCGGCTGCAAAAGGATTACGAAAATAAGAACACCGAGCTCGAGCTTTTTTATCGTGTGTACGAATGGCGGGCAAAGCTGCCTCCTAAGGAAGGCACAGAGGAGCAATGACCGGCCCGGGAGAAGGAGCGAGATTATTTTAGCTCGACCGACCAGTATGCGTGGTCGAGGAATTGTTTCCAGCTTCGGTATCGTTCGTGGCCGAGATGGACGTGGATTAGGGGATTATTTTTGGGTTTTAGAGGTTTTTTCACGAGTGACATATTCGCCTGTTTCGGCAGTCGGCCGCCTTTTTTAACGTTGCAGTTTGTGCAGGCACAGACGATATTCTCCCAGTTGGATTTTCCGCCCATACTGCGCGGTATGATGTGGTCGAGTGACAGCTCGGTTGTGGGGAATTTTTTCCCGCAGTACTGGCAGTGGTTTCTGTCGCGGGCGAAGATGTTCCGGCGGTTGAATTTGACATTGTTTTTCGGGAGGCGGTCGTAAAACAGCAGGCGAATGATTCTTGGCACGGCGATATGCAAATTGACGGTTGAGACCCAGTCCTGGCCGTCCGGTTCGAAGTTTCGCTTGAACTGGCTTACTTCGCACCAGCTTTGGAAATTGTAATTGTAGAAGTTGCCTGCCTCGGGACAGACGACTTCAGCGAGCTGGCGGAACAGCAGAGAAAATGCTCTTTTGGCCCCGACGATTCGGACGGCCATATAGTGCTTGTTCAGGACAAGCACACTGCAGTTTAATGCTGATTGTGGTTTATAAGCAATCATAAATTTTTTAGTATATCCTGCTTTTGCGGGATACACCTTTTCAGGGCGTTATCTTTCAGCTTGCAGCTTTTGGTTCCGGGCTGCAGGATTCAGTGAAAAAGAGTTGTTAAAAATGGGCTGCCGTGGACTATGAAAACTACAGTCAACAGTGCTTTTTGAAGCGTTTATTCTTCGTCATTTTCTTTTTTCTCGGTAGCGGCCTCTTTTTTCGCCGACTTTTCGACGTTTTCAGCCCTTAGTCCTTTTTCACCCTCGACGATATCGAAGCTGACTGTATCGCCTTCCCTTAGAGTTTTAAATCCCTGCCCGGAGATATTAGCATAATGTACGAACACGTCCCGGCCGTCATCGGTGGCTATGAAACCGTAACCCTTTTTTGGATTGAACCACTTAACTGTTCCTTCTGCCATAAAAAACGCTCCTGTTCTATAACGACACCCTTATAGGCTATTTTTCAAATACGCCTGAAAATTTTACATTTGAGCAGTAGCTGAACTTACGTTTTTGCTGCTCTTTTAACAACCTTTTGTAATCGATTATTTTCCTCTCGTTGAGTCAACTGCGGCCTTTGTGAGATTGTCTCTCATTAGTCGTCCCATTTTGAATTTAACTGTTCTTTTTGCGGGCACGTTGA
The DNA here is from genome assembly GCA_964464635.1 of uncultured Pirellulales bacterium. GTDB lineage: Bacteria > Planctomycetota > Phycisphaerae > Sedimentisphaerales > Anaerobacaceae > CAYLMG01. The sequence continues at coordinate 43,562 of CAYXGT010000004.1, forward strand.
CACGTTCGAGTGTTTTTGGATTCTGAGCGACCCTGGCAGTTCTTATCCTAGTCTCGAAGACACCGAAGTCACGAAATTCCAGCCGATTACCTTTTCGAAGCTGCTCAGTTATTTCGTCGAGAAAAGACTGAATTATCTGTTTGACCAGAATCCTCTTTGCCTGTGTACTTTCAGCTATCTGATCGATAAGTTCTTTCTTTGTAACTGTTGCCATAGGCTACCTCATTTTAAGAAATGACATATGGGAAACCGTTGTTTAGTTATAACACGCAATTTAAGAAAATTTAGGTTTTTGTTTTTCCGAAGTCTCATAGTAGATTCCCGTTCGTCAATAAATTCTGAGTTTCCACAACTTACTATATAATAAAGACTTCTATACGGCAAGAACTTTTCATAATTTTTTTTAGTCATTGTATAGACGGTTTTTTTATCAATACAGGGGGAACTGATTTTTTGCTTTCCGGCTGGTTTTTAGGGTATGGTTTGGCGGTTTTCAGGGCAGGCAGTCGCTACTACGACCCGGAAATGACATATTAGGGACAGTCATGCTCTGTATAAAACATCATAACAATAAGATTGCTTTCTGGCACACAAGTTGCCGTATGATGGTCTATGAAGACCAGCAAAAGTACACTTGAAGTGGCAAGGATAGCATTTGAAGCTGCAAAACAAGCTTTACCTCAATATTCACATCCTAAAAGCCCACACAAATTTACGCAGCCGCAACCTGTCTAATTATTAAACAACTGCGTGCCCTCGATTTTCGCGGTATTCATGTCATGCTCACTGAGTGGTCTGAAATACGCAGGATACTCGGCTTACAGCGTGTACCGCATTTCACAACTCTTTGTGCAGCCAGTAAACGGTTATTATGCAAACCATCAGCCGAAACATTATTACATTCAATTTTGCAACAATGCCGGGATATTAAACTTCTGAAAGCCCGCTCAAAAATAGCTGCAATTGACTCAACCGGTATGGAAACCAGCCATGCATCTCGTTATTACACACGCCGCTGCAAACGCCACGAAGGGCACTATAAAAAGCGTTTTCCGAAGCTTTCCGCTATCTGTGACACATCGAATCATCTGATACTTGGAATGGTTATAGACCGAGGCCCGAAACTGGACCATGTCGAAGATGAATCGACTTTGTTAAATGCATTGTCGCAACAAAAATTCAACACACTTGTTGCCGATGCCGGTTACGAATCGGAACGATTTCACAAATTTTGCAGGAAGCGATTAAATATCGAAAGTATAATCCCAACAACACAACGGGGCAGGCCGCGTCAGGATGGAAAACCCAAAGCTGTCACTGGATATTACCGCAAGATAATGCAAAACAATTTCCCCAAAAAAATCTACGGCCAACGCTGGCAGGTTGAAACAGCTTTCAGTATGTTAAAACGTAATCTTGGTTGTGCCGTTCGAGCACGAAATTATCATAATCAGAATCGCGAAATCCGTTTGCGTGTACTTACTCACAACCTGATGATCCTCAGGCGTAAAATTTTATGTTTTATACAGAGCATAAACGTCCCCTATTTATCCCCTATTTATCCCCTATTTATCAACGCAGGTGTACTGGAGGGCAAAAAGGTCACAAGTTTTGCATCCGAAGCAGGCAACCTTCGAAAGGCAAAGGCAGTATATACCGGCTCGGATGTGAAGCGTGACGGATTGATAATAACCGGCAGCGGGCCTGCAGCAGCGACAAGATTCGGCCAGACAATTGTCAAGGCTCTTGAAAAGCAGTAAAATATAGAAAGTTTATTATGTTCCTTAGGAAATTATAAATAGTCAAGACCATCCATAGCGGGCTTAACAAGCTAAAAACCGCTAATTGATTGAACTATAATAAAAGATTTAAGAATATTTGTAAAAAAACTGAAAATATTGTTGACATTTGTATATCATAGGCTATACTTTAAATAGATGAATGAATATGTCTCATCGGGAAGCTAATGAAGACTATGAAGCCTCTCCATTGTATAATTCTTTCTGATGTTGAGCCAAGGAGGGCGATAACTCTGATGTAGCTTTCAGAGTTAATAGGAAGGCGGCTGAACATTTAAAAAAGGAGAATTGTACAATGGAAAAATATATAGACTTTGAAGAGGTGTTAAAATTATTTGAGTTGCACGGATGGAAGTTGCAAAAAATAGAAGAGGAGTATCGCATTTTTAGAGATTACGAGGGTGATGATGAGTTACCATGGCCTATTCCAGTAAAGAAAGGAAAGGTAGACGTCTATTATGTCGAAAAATTTAAAGAATACCTCAATAACAAAAAGTAAATCAAGAATCTTGGACAAACCTTTCAGTAAATCGGTATTGTGTCGTGCTCGAAAATATGCCAAAAATTACATTTTAGTGCTTGAAGAACATGAGAGACTTGGTTTCACAGCTAGTTGCGTTGAAATCCCTACGGTTTTTGCAGATGGCAAATCGGCAAATAAATGCGTTGAAGCTATGCGAAAGGCTCTTACATATGCTATAGCGACAATGATTGAGTCCGGAGACACACCTCCATTTCCATCTACAGACAAGAAACGTGTCGTACAAGTAAATGTTAGACTTACTTATGAGGAAAAATTGCTTCTATCTAGTAAATCCAAAAGTCGTGGATTTAAAGGATTATCCGACTTCATTCGCACTTCTGTACTAGATCATATACATTGTACAGGTTAAATTAAACCCACAGTTAGGAAGTTTCTATAAATCATATTGGGAGAAGATATCCCTTTCATAGTTCAAAGTGAGGGATGTAAATAATAACCGGCAGCGGGCCTGCAGCAGCGACAAGATTCGGCCAGACAATTGTCAAGGCACTCGAAGAAAAATAGGGTATAATTTATTTTGTCAGAATAAGAAAATATGTTAAAATGGGTGATATGGCTAAATCAGTGTAAATGTATCTTAGGAGAGTTAAGATGTTCAAATTCAAAGACTTAAGGCATATTTTATTAGGAATTTCGCTGTTATTTTTATTTTCGGGTAGTGCTTGGTCAGAACAGGCCAAGCCGCTTGCCGGCAGAGAACTTCTCAGGATGATACGAGAGCTTCAGGGCCGAAGTGCGAAGCCGGCCTACGAGAACCGCATACAGGAAATGGAAGCGATTCAGAAGGTCGCTGAAAAAGCCGAAGAGCCGGAAGAAATTATCGAAGAAGAAGAGCCGGTCATTGCGGAAGAGGTTGAAACAAAAATCGAGGAGGCAACTGTACCCGAAGAAGAAATTGTCACAGAAGAAGCAATTGAACCGACCATTGTGATGGAAGAGACAGCGACCATAGAACCTGCAGCAACAATTGCCGTCGAAGAAGTGCTCTCACTTATACCGGCAGAGAGTTTTTTTGTGGTTCGTGCAAACAGCTTTTCATCCAGTCTCAGTCAGCTTGATGATTTTTTAGCAGGTGCGCTGCCGATGCCTTTTGGTCCGTCAATGCTCATACGAAACAATCTGTCCACACTTTTAGGCTCGGCTGATTTGAAGGGGGTCGATATGTCGGGCAGCTTTGCGGTTTTTGCATTACCGGCACCGCAAACAACGGGAGAACCCCTTAGCTATGTGCTTATTCCGGTGACTGATTACGCGCTTTTTGTGAGCGGCAATGCAAATATAGGCGAGGCGGATCCGGAAGGCATTTCCGAAATAACGTCCGGGGATAAACCTTTGCTTTTAGTAAAACAGGCAGGTAACTTTGCGTTAATATGCAAGGGTCAATACAGGGACAAATTCATTGAAACAGCCAAGGTAATCACAGATAAAAGCAAGACGTCAATAGCCGGCAATCTTGAGGCTGAGCAGATAAACAAGTCGGCGTCAGAGCCTCTGTGGGTATTCATAAATACACAGGCGATTCCTGAAGACTTTGACGACAAACTCTCGGAACAAATGGCAGCAGCGGCAATGATGAGCGGTGGTATGGTACCGGGCGGCGGAGAAACCGACATAGGAACGAAGCTGAAAGAGCTTCGGTTTATAATCATAGCTGCAAATCCGAGACCGAAAGTATTGAATATAACCTTAACCGCTTCGGCTATGGAAGGCAGTGAGACCGCGGGCCAATTCGCCATTGATTCGCCTGTGGTGTCAGAATTTACTAAGCTGACCGGAGCTAAAAAACCGGCAGATGCGGCTGATAAAATGGCTTTGATAGGGGCTCTTATAGCTGATGCCCGGCAGGCGGATCTCGTGGGGACATATAATTTAATGAAATTGTTGGAGATAGCTTCCGCGATGATGGGGACGGGCGAGCAGGCAACGATACCGCAGGCCCAAAGCAGTCTCGCCTTTGCAATCAAATTCGACAAAGACAAATTAACGGCTGATATTGCACTTCCAAAAGTGCATCTTATTGAGTTTATGATGACAGCGATGACGCAATTTGCGCCGCAGGCTCAGCAGCAAGAGGGACCGGGCTTTTAATCGATGTCACTGCGGAGGCGGTAGCAGTTTGTGATTGGCAGGCGTCGGTCTTTGCCGAAAGCTTTTGGCGTGATTTTTATGCCGGGAGGGGATTGCCTTCTTTTATACTCGTTGCGGTCAACCATATTAATTACGCGAAAAACCACATCTTCAGGCAGGCCGCCTTCAACAAGCTGTCGTGCGGATTTGTCCTGCTCGACATAGGCTTCGAGGATTTTATCGAGTAAATCATAGGGCGGCAGCGAGTCGGTATCCTTCTGGTTTTCCCTGAGCTCTGCGGTTGGCGGGCGGGTTATAACATCATCGGGAATAATTTTTTGATTATTTATCTTATTGATATGTTTGGCGAGCCTATAGACGAGGGTTTTGGGTACATCCTTGATTACTGCGAAGCCGCCTGCGGTATCGCCATACAGCGTGGCATAGCCGACGGCGGTTTCACTTTTATTGCTGCTGGTAAGCACGAGCGAGCCGAACTGATTACTCAGTGACATTAAGATTGTGCCGCGAATTCTGGCCTGCAGATTTTCGTATGCGATTGTTTTGTTGTTCCAGCCGGCTGCTATCTGCAAAGATTTATCAAACTTCTCGAGGACAGGGGCGATTGGAACGCTTAAGAATCGTATCCCGAGATTTCCAGCAATTTTGTGAGCAGAAGCGATTGTCTGAGGGCTGTTAAATCTCGAGGGCATTGTAATACCGGTGACATTTTCCGGGCTGAGAGCTGCGGCGGCGATTGCAGCGACGACGGAAGAGTCTATTCCGCCGGAAAGTCCGAGTAAGACAGAATCAAATCCGTTCTTTCGAGTATAGTCTCTTGTTCCCAAGACAAGGGCGTGATAGATTTCATCGGTCTGGCCGGCCGGCTGGGGCGAAGGCGGCTGTGAGGGGATAACTTTGACTTTGTTATTTTCGGTGACAATATCGGCGATAAGCAAATCCTCATCAAATGCCTTAGCCTTTGCGACGATTGAGCCTTCGGGGCCGGCGAAAATACTTCGGCCATCAAAAATAAGCTCATCCTGTCCGCCGACGAGATTGCAGTAAGAGACGGCACAATTAAAGGATTTTGCGCAGTCGCTGATAACCTTTTCTCTTTTAGAAGTCTTGCCGAGATAGAAAGGCGAAGCCGACAAATTTACCAACAAGTGAAATGGGCTGCTGCTTTTAAGAAATTTTTTTAGCCAATCGAGCTCCCAGATGTCACGGCAGATTGTTATGGCAACCGTAAGGTCCTTGATTTTAAGAATCAAAGGTTTCGAACCGGCTTTGAAATACCTCTGCTCATCGAAGACGCCGTAGTTGGGCAGATTTGCCTTACGATAGACATTTTTTATTGAGCCATTGTGCAGCACTGCGGCTGAATTAAACAGATTTGCGGCATCGTCCTGTGGGAAACCGACTATTGCAGGGCTGTTAGTGCAAGCGGCGGCGAGGATTTCAAGTGCTCGCCGGTTATTTTCGAGAAAATGTTTTTTGAGCAGTAAGTCTTCGGGAGGATATCCGCAGATCGCCAGTTCCGGGAAGACGACTAAATCGGCACCCAGCGCTACAGCCTTTGAATATATACGGCTCATCTTTTCCGCGTTGGCTTTCAGGTCGCCGACAGTTGCATTAAATTGTCCGAGCGCTACTTTCAAAAAACGATTTCCTAAATACAAAGTTAAAAATGATTCATAAATCAGGCTAAATGATAACCTATTAAAATACTTTTTTGAAGCAAAAAAATGATTGCCCGAATGAGATAAGAGCGAATCGTGCAAAAACACATCTCACCCACCAGCAATTCAGGCCGGGATTTTATGTCTTTTTTGAACGTTTTAGATATTTGCTGCGTATGCGTTTCCTTCAAACTGCTTTTTTCAGCTAAAAATGTGTTTTGGCTTGTTCTTTACAGAAATGCGTAAATCGCTGGAAAAATTCAGTTGACAAAAATGCGTATAATTTAGCATAAATAACAATAGGTAAAACACTAAACCCTGATTGGTTTGCTAAAATGTGGAGTTTATACAGCTCACCTATAAAGGATCGCTGCATTATGTGGTGAAGGGTATCAGCATCAGCTCTTCGCTATATAAGCAGCGACTGATGGAAAGTTCAGATTGTTTTTAACGACATCACCAGCCCCTAACTTGCAATGCCTTTACTTCTGTGCACCGGAAGAGTAATCGTTACGGGGAGAAAGAAAAGATAAGTCTTCTTTAAGACACCTCAAAGAAAAGCAGGTAACACCCTTCTTTTTTATTACAGCAAGAGATGCCATTGAGTTTTTTAATCGGGCTGAACAGAGGGCAAATGAATTAGTACGGCCCAAATCAAGAAAACCATACCGTTATCAACCAAAGTGTACCATAAAAAAAAACTTTGTCCTCTAATGTGTTTAGTTTCAGGAATCTCTGATTATGTGATAAGTCGGTAACAACCGGATGCGGCAAGCAGTGTTGACAGGTTATGATTAAATAGTGTGTGACTAACTGTATCTTCACCAGTTAGTCTCAAACGACTTAATAATCTTCACCAAACAAATATGGGTCCTCCATCCATTTATAGCCCATTACTGCAAGGTCTTTGAAGTCAATCTTGCCGTCCGGCTTCAAATCTGCCTTTGCCCTTGACAGGCCTGCCGTCACTATTGCCAAATCTCCGGGCGGAACCGCCTCGCCATAGACCCTGATAGATGCAACCGAACCTGTGAAACGTAAACCGTACGTCATATTATATGTACCAAGTATATCAGCGTTGATAGCATCATCAGTTCCCTCATAAGCAGCACCTACGGTTACGGGTTGATCCATACGAACCAACAGGTCTTTATCTTCGAGGCTGTATACCAGACCATCGACTATAACCGCATTGGTCGTGCCGTCATAAGTTGCTGCGATAACATGCCACTGTCCCGCTGCAGGCACACCAAGATCAAAGCCCATATCTCCAGGCGGATCCCAGTGAATAATACAACCCCACTCGGCGTTGGCACCATAACCAACACCTCCACATGTGCGTTCAGGACCGCCACGCACTGCCCAATTAAACAGCCATTCTTCGTCGGATATAGTTGGGTTGTAAACCTCATAAATCACCGTATAGTCATTAGGCTCGTTCGTATCGCTCGTCAGTGTTGCAGGTGCATTCAGGTCCCAGACCAACGCATTATCAAGCGCACCGAAGGTCACACACTTCTTGCCAAGGATTTCATCGTAGTTCGGGTCGTTTGTATCGGGCGTGTTGACATCCCTAAAATACGTGTTGCCCGCGCCAGCAGTATTTCTCCAGATTGTTATGTTATCTCCGATACTCTTGCCTGTTATATCGTCTGCAACAAGCTTAATAATCGGCGCTGGTAATGTCGACGTCTGGCCCGGGAATTGGTACGTGAAAATCTCAAGGTCACTGTTGTTGACCGTGCAGTCATCATCAAAGTCTCCTATAACAGTGCCTGGTATACATACACCGGTAAACAGCTGAATGTCGTCAAAGAATAGAACTCCGGAGCCGCCTGATGCAGGACTGTCCTTATCGCCGAAGCCGAGGTAAATCCTGACAATATTTTCAAGGTCAAGACCACCATTCTTGTCGGTAAAATCGCTCAGTTTTACGTACCAGTTATGCCACCAGGGTTCGGTAAGCAGGTTTGGGTCGGGATGCGCGATTGTAACCAAGGTTCCGTCAGTATCTTCGAGACCGACATACAGACCAGCGTGATTGGTAGTATTGTTCGGGTCGCCATAGAACGACAGAACCAGCACGTTATAGATGCTCCAGTCTCGCAACATATCCAGACTGTCCAGGCCTGAATCAGCCGCAGCATCATCTACAGCGGCATAGGCCTCGGAAAGATACGGGGCAGGACTCGGAGTATAGATATATTCTGAGTCATATTCGCCATACAAATATATCTCCCACTCGACGGTGCTGTCATTGTCATAGTAGAACTTCATCGACTGGGTACCGGATTGTGCTATATCCTCAGACTGATAATGGAGATAAGGTGGACTGCCATCATAAGTATCCGTATTTAGCTGTACAAGCGAGCCGCTTGTAGCCACACCGTAAATGTCCCATGAATAGTTACCGTCAACCCAGACACTCTTGAGGGTGTCTTCAGGCGGCGGAGAATCCTTGCCTGTATTAGTGTAAGTTTCGAAGTCATCTATAACCGTGTAATCCTCAATCGTAAATCTCCAGACATTACCCGGCCATATCTGGTCGGGATGAGATTCATTAACCTCATCCACGACCCAGTATATAACCTGCAGCGAACCATACGAAGCATTTGGAGATGGAATAACATAGCAAGGAACATTCAGGATGACCGGGTCACCAGCACGGTCGTTTACATCGTCGAAGCTGGTGCCGTAGTACAATTCGTGTCCAGCCGCATCTGCGGCATATTTTCCCGGCTCCCAAGACAGAGTCGGATAACGAAATACACCTGTGACGTCATTAGGGGGGCTGGGGTCATAGGCTTTTAACGGCTGAGCCTTAAAGCTCCAGATACGCCCTTTCCACGGGTCAGGAGTGCAAGCATCATTTACCTCATCAATCCGCCAGTAATAGGTCTCGCCGGAGACAAGACCGCTAACCGGATAACTGGTTGTTTCCTGGTCTTGACTGAGAAGTACGCCCATCGGATTACTCGTGTTGGCTTCTCTGACATCGTTGACATCGCTTCCGAAATAGACATCATGCTTATCAGCATATATACCTGCCTGCCATTCAAGAATCATCGAAGTCTTTGGAATTGTGTCTTCGTCGGCCGGTTCAGGCATAGAGGCCTTTTCCGGGTCTGCGGTCCTTCTTATCTCGGCCCGTGTCAGCACACTGCTGTAGATTTTGAAATCATCCACTATTCCATCAAAAAACGGGTCAGGGCAGGATGGCCAATACTGTGACCTGCCGAGCCAGTTGTTGCTGGTTCTGCCGATATCATCAATAGAGTTTGTACAACCGGATTTTGACGCAACAGCTTCACCGTCGAGGTACAAAATCATTTCGCTATCTGCGTCACTGACGGTTACAGCTACATGGTGCCAGCCGTTGGCGGGCAATAGATTACCGGCTCCTGTACCGCATCCATCCCATATATTGTTACCGGCTACAATTGCCGTATGTAGCCCGAGAGTACCATAAGGAGTAACATAAATATAACTTGATTGGGAGGAGCCGATATCAATAATTCTCTGCCACATATCTTCTCCGTCCCAGTACACCCATATTGCAATAGTACACTCCTCCAGCTCGTCTCTGACCATTACACCAAAGTTATCTATTGGGAAACTCACATAGCCGCTGGCGCCGTCTAACTGAACCGCACCATTTCTGTAACCTTCAGTTGTAAATGCGGCTCCTCCATTAAGTGTTCCGCTCTTGGAAGTGCCGACGCCGGATGAATCATAAGCAGTAGAGGCGGAGGTTTCATCGAATTTCCACCAGCCGACCAGGTTAGGCTCAGTGGCGCTTGATACATCAGGAAAAGCAAGATTGAGCACCAACACAGAAAGGATTAGGCAGATAGTTTTTTGTATATTATATTCCTCCTCAATAATACAAATTATAAACATTCTGTTTTAGCCAAACACTAAATCACAGTGTGTTTTTTATGCCGCATCCTCTCTGACAAGTAGTTGGCGATTTTTCAGAATATATTAATTATGACATATTACGATGATAAATCAAGTTATTTTTACCAGTTAGGCGTACAGTCCGGGTTCTTCGGATTATTGACCATCGTTTAAGCCCTTGCCGTTTCCGCAAATTCCATATTTGCAAGAGAATCCCTCCTGGGTAACTTTTCAAGACGACCCCATCATCCATCCGCTCGGCCCGAAATTTTATTTTTTGCAAACTGGAAATTAATTCGCATTCCGGCAGAGTTGGAAAAAGCCCAACAATAAAATGACACTTTTCGCTGTTTACAGCTTAATTCTGACGTTAAAGTTGTTGACAATTCTCATTAGAAGGTGTTACTGTATAAGCGGTTAGCTGGTTTATGGCGGCGTAGCTCAGATGGTTAGAGCGTGGGATTCATAAGCCCAAGGTCGTCGGTTCGATCCCGACCGCCGCTATTAATTCGCTGCTCGTGACTCGATGCTCGTTTCTCGTAAAAAATGCCAATGATTTGGTCACCAATTACGAGCGACCAGAAACGAGTTACGAGCGACGAAATTGCCCCCATCGTCTAGTGGTTAGGATATCAGGTTCTCATCCTGGAGGCAGGGGTTCGACTCCCCTTGGGGGTATTCTTAATTTATTATTTTCTAATTATTTTTCTTTTGTAGAAGGTCTTCCGGCCACTCGCCTTCAAAACCGTATTCCCACTCTTCTGGTTCAGGAGCATATTCTATAGACAAAAGTTCACTATCAGACAGAGGCTTTTGCATTTTTACGTTATAACCAAATAACCTTTTCCCTGCAACTTCCAAGATAATCACATTACCAGACCTGTCCCATACAATTCTTTCCCTGAAATCAATACTTGAGTCAGGTGCAAAGTCTGGTGAAGAATATACTTTTCGTCCATTCACAATAACTGTGAAATTTAAGTCTATCCCATCAGTTCTCTTTAATATCGCCTTACTATCCAAATCTGGAGAGTAAAGGACCTGAATAGTGCGGGTCGGAAACAAATATGAAATCCAAATAAATATTGATAAAACAAAAAGAAGCAAAACTGACATTATAATCGTTAATATTGCCAAAATATTTTTTCTTATTCTTTTCATTCTAAGCAGACGCAGGAAAAAAGCTATAGATCAGCCGAGAAGTATTTTGACCTGGTTGTGCAGCTTTGGCAGGTCCTTCTGAATAATATCCCATACAACAGTATTCTCAACGATATCATAGCCATGAATTAAAATATTACGAAATGAGATAATCCGCTCAGAATTCTCTATCCTTGATGCAGTATCAGGGTCGGCTACGGATAGTTTTTTAACAGCTTCACCGATAATTTCGAATTGTCGTTCAACTGCAGATTGCAGCATCTGGTCATTCTCATAATCGTCGAAAGTCCTACCGGCAGTGAACTCAAGGATCTGAGCCGCAGCCGAACGAATGTCTTCCAGAAATTTTTTTGATTCAAGCTGCATAAAGAAGCTGCCTTTTCTGATTTATTTCCTGTAAAAAATACGGATTCTTTATGGCTTTTGTCATCACCATATCCACATCTCTGCCAAGAAGCTTTTTTAATGCTTCGAGCAGTCCGAAATAAGTATCGGCGAATTGTCCCTGCTTTAACGGTTTAAACTCCACCAGAAAGTCTATGTCACTTAAATTTTCGTGAAAGTTTTCGGACAGAGACGAGCCGAAAAGCTCAAGCCTGCTGACATTAAATTGCGAGCAAAGCTGGCGGATTTCCGAAATATGCTTTTCAATGATGTCAACCATAAAACCGTTTCTCCCTTCAAAAAGAATGTTCAGCAACTGGTCTTAGTTGAAAGTATTATAACAGAGTACCACAAAGAGGAGAAATGCTTTTTACATTTAAGTTTATTAAGATTAAAATGCAACAATAATTAAACTGTCAAAAAACGGGTAAAAATGGACATTGAAAAAGACAAGCGGTTTATGAAAATTGCGGTTGAGCAGGCGCAGATTGCACAGGAGAACGGTGATGTGCCAATCGGGGCGGTGATTGTTCATAATGATACCATAATAGCAAAGGCATATAACCAGAGAGAGCAACTGCAGGACCCTACCGCTCATGCGGAGATAATCGCACTTACACAGGCAGCGGCGGCGCTCGAGAGCTGGCGGCTTGACGGCTGTACGATGTATGTCACTCTGGAGCCCTGCCCGATGTGCGCAGGGGCACTCGTGCTGGCCAGAATCAAGCGATTAGTTTACGGCTGTGACGATGCGAAGACGGGAGCAGTGAAAAGCCTATACAATATAGTACAGGATGACAGGCTGAATCATAAAATCGAAGTAACAAGCGGCGTTCTGGCCGACGATTGCAGCAGTTTGCTGCAACAGTTTTTTGAAAAGAGAAGAGTTGAGAATAAAAATGAAGCCACAGAGTAACAGAGAGGAATATAAAAATTCGAAATACAACCACCAAAGGTGAAAATGTTCTTTACTTTTTATATAATCAGCTAAAGAAAAATGTCTTTATCAAGATTAATATCACTTTTTGTAACGATTATTTATTTGCTCATCGCATATTTGGGAGGGGAAAAAGTCGCAGGCATTAGAGGTATTCTCTACTTATCTTTGATTTTAGGGCTGCCCTGCATCTGGTTCGGTGACGAACTTGGAGGAATGGTGGGAGGGTACTTAGGGCACGCACAAATAACTTCTCAAACACCCGGAAGTATCGTACGGTTTGTCGGCTGGCTGCTTCTTTTTTTGCTTCCTGTTCTTGTGTTTATATTACATAAATACGCTGTACGTTACTGAAACGTCGAAGGAGCTAAAATTGCATCCGACATTTAAGCTTAATAGGGCACATCGTTAAACTTCTTGAGGTACTATTCATTTGGTAGTTTCATTGCGGATTTTCTTTTTGTAGATGCGCACATAGTCTATCTCGAATTTTGCCGGAAAGTTCGTAGCGGAGGGGTCACCTCCCTGCGTGCCGCCGATTGCAAGATTCAGGATTATATAGTGCGGCTGACGGAATGGATTCTTTGCCTCGCTATCTTTGTTAAAGGTTTTGGTGAGGTCAACTGTATTAAGAAGGACATCGTCAACATACAGCTCGATACTGTTCGCATCCCAATCCATCCGCCATATATGAAACTTCGCAGACCAGTTGGGGTCATTGAAATCGGTGATGGGTTTTCTGGTATAGTCCCACTCGGCTTGCCAGCGTTTTTCCGAGGCCCAGGCTGCGTTGGCCAACAGCATTCCTCTGTAGTATTCCATAATGTCAACCTCTCCGTTACCGGGCCAGCGTCCCTCGATACCCAGGGTCCAGAAAGCAGGCCAGAGTCCCGCTCGAGTGTCGATTTGGGCCCGCATCTCGAAACGGCCGTACATCCATCTGTGCAAGCGCCTTGTCATCAGACTTGCGGACGTGTATTCAGCGTATTTCCTGTTTCGTCTCCAGCTATTGCTGTTGGGGTCGTAATAAGGATTTTCTTTTCGTTCTCGTCGACCCTCAATGATAAGAAATCCATTTTCACAACGGGCGTTGTCCGGTTGATACCACTGGAGCTCTTCATTGCGGACGAAGCCTCGCTCATAGGTCCAGTTGTTGGGGTCAGGTGTGCCATCTTTATCGAACTCATCCGACCAAATCAGCTCGTATTCAGTAGATGATGTATCGGCATTTTTGGGTGTCATTGCTTCTGGTGACGAACATCCGAAAGGAAAAAACAGCATTGTCACTGTTATAATACAAATCAGGCTCGACATTCGTGTCGTTGAGATTCGAGACAAGCCAGCCATTTATATATGTTCCTTTTCGCTTTTTATTTGAAGCAGTTGAAACCAAAGACATTTCACCTCTTGTTCAAAGATTTATCAGGTCCAGGTGACGTTATCCCTGTTGTTGTATCCTCTGATTATTTATTCTCGCCCATCAACTCAGCGATTTTCGGCTCTATTGCCTCTGCCCAGATTTTGTACCCTGTCTTGTTAGGGTGCAGGTAATCAGGCATAATGTCTTTGGTCAGTATGCCATCATTTGACAGAAAGCCTTTGTTAATATCGAGGTAATAAATCATTTTATTGTCAGCGATCCTGGAAGCCAACAAACCGGCTTCGGCATTTTTCTGCCGCTGAGCCGATGGTTTGGGGCCTCGCGGAAATATTGCCAGCAGCAGTATTTTAGTTCCCGGAAGTCTTGTACGCAGCCTATGGCAAATGGCGATAATGCCATCTGCAATTTCCTCGGCTGTGTTGTCATTGCCGTTCGAATTGTTCGTACCAATCATAAGCACCGCCAGCTTAGGAGATATACCTTCCAGATCGGAATGGTCCAGCCGCCATAACACATGCTGTGTCTGGTCTCCACTGAAACCCATATTGACAGCATTACGCGGTGCATAATATGTATCCCAAAGCTCTTTGCCCACGTTTTCCCAGCCATGAGTAATAGAATCACCGACATAGAGCAAATCGACATTTCCCTTTTCAAGTCGTTCATTAACAGCTTTATGTCGCGGGCCCCACCATCCAACAGCCCATTCGACGGTTTGTGGAACAGGCGTGACGGCGGAGTGGTTCTTTGTTTCGACCGACTTGAAAGCAAGCTGCTGCTGGCTTTCACAGCCAATCAGCATTACAAAAGTTAGAAACAGAACAGCTACGGCAATTGTTTTTCGCGTCACTTTTTATCCCCTTTCTATCTCGATTTCCCAATGTTACAATTCAATGATGCTGCACATACATTGTCTCTATGCAGCCCGGCTGTCAGTATTATGGACCTTATCTTTGAAAAAGCAAGGAATTTACAGTCACAAGTCACACGTAAGCATCGATTCATTACTGCTGATTTGTCAGGTTTGATCGGTATGGATTTGCACGTAAAGAATATCTCCAGCCCAGGAACTTTATTAACAAGATTAGTGCAGGTACACCTATGATTACAGCAAAAACAACTATCCAGATGGGATGCTTCTTATAGAATTCATAACCCTTATCTTCAACAATGGATTGATAAAATTTCAATCCTATGCCAAAGAAAAAAAGAGCCGCATAGGCATATACTGACATAAAAGGATTGTGTCGAAGGCATTTGATAGATTCCTTCAATTTTGTTCTTGTGTTGTAGCTCAGGGTATTCCAGTTTTCTTTTTTTATGTTCGCAAGCTCAGCAAGAAATTCTTTCTTCAATTGAGCGAAGCTTTTATCGGTGAGATTGTGTACCATATTATTTAGTTTCCGAGATTGTTCGACCAGCCCATCTTCTTTAAGACATTCGACAAGAGAGTCGAATGGCTCTACTTTAATACCCATAGCCTCGAGTTTTTCGGATAATTTTGTAATTCTCTCACAATCTTTTTTATACTCAATTGTTTCCTTACCACGTTTATAACTTTCAATAATTTCAAGCTGCATTGTTTCAAGTAATTCATAAAGCTGTTCAGCAGAAACTAACTCACTGCCATTTATAATTTGGTCGGCCTTATTGCGGAGCTTGAGCCACTGGTTTTTATCAAGTCTTTTAAGCTCCGGGTTTCGGAACCAGCCAAATTTTTCTTTTTTGTAAAAGACTCTGTATAACAGCGGGCCAGCTATGATGAGAGCTGCAAAACCAAGGAATAGAATCACTTTTATTAAGTTATCAGCAGAAATTGAAGCTATGGAAATAAATATACACATCTGCTTTACCTTTTAACATGGAAGGTATTCATATTTCTGTTTTCAATCGACGCTCCAGCCAATAGTCTATTTTAAGTTTCACTCGTCATATCAGTAGATCTAAAAAGAGAACCTTAAATCCATCAAGAGTAGTTATCCCATTATTGCTATCCAAATCGCAGCTGTAGACAACAATGCCGAAAAAAGTGTTCTAAATGCAAATCTTCTCGTTAACAACAGCCTTACAACAAAATAAATCATAAAAAAAAGAACTGCGAACCCCTGAATGACAATGAGCATATATCTAATGGAATTCATAGGTATTCCGAGCAATAAAATCCACAAAATGCCTATGCCGGCTATAATATTAAGACCTGCCTCCAAGTATTGCTCTTTAAAAATAAAAGGTTTAACTCGTCCTTGCTTGTCAAACTCTGAAAGCTCAAACGGCAAATATTTCTTCCTAATGTGAATAATAATCCGCCAAACAAGGATTAATTCGGAGAGTACAAATGTGATCAGAGAAGCTAAGCCTGCCTGTGATTGGGAGATTATATCATTTTCAACAAGCACAATTATTATCATACAAGGTATCCATACAAGAACCTGGAGAAGCAGAAAGAGTAATAAGATATACATGCTTAAAGCAGTTATTTTCCCAACAATATAATCAGAAGATATCTCTTTATCCATTTCCAACTCCTAACACCACTTTTATCGGCATTTTCTATTAAGCACCTGAGGAAAGGCCTCTTTATATTCGCCAGCCTTGCATATTATTTGTACCTGAACAATCAGATGAGCTGATTATGAAAAAAACAAATTTCATTAATTAAGCTTACCTATCCTTGCAGGTCTCCTGTGTGATTTCCCAAGCCGCGTCTTTGCTCGAGGTTGTACGATAAGCATAAAGCCATAGCCTTTTTTGCCAGCGGGCAACAAGAGCCTCCATAGCGGCTGTGCTGCCATCCTGGGCATCTATAACGAGCAACTGGTCTTCAATTTTTGACAGTTCATTTGCCATTTACATTATTAGTCTTACAATCGGCGTGGGCGGTTCATTTCTATCAGGCTTTTTTGTGCACGATATATGATAAAAACAGGCGGTTTTTAGGTTGAAAAAAGTGATTACAAAAGCTATTCTGCTAATATAGACGCGAAAGAAAGAAGCTAAGAACTAAAAACCGATTCCGGAGAGGTGTCGGAGCGGCTTATCGAGCAGCCTTGGAAAGGCTGTGTAGGGCTTG